>DATCUT010000157.1:0-32629 GCA_036561785.1 Rhodanobacter sp. | reverse complement strand
CGGCCGCTTCCAGCAAGGCTGCGCCGACACCCTGGCCGCGGGCTTCGGGCCGGGTCGCCAGCGAGTACAGGCGCGCCACGGCGCTGCGCTTGCGGAAGAACAGCACGGCGCTGCCGAGGAAAAGGTGATGGTTGGCGCTGGCCACCAGCACCAGGGCCGAATCGCTGTCCAGGTGGCGGCGGTATTGCGCGCGGCTCAGCCGGTCGCTGCTGAAGCTGCGCTGTTCCAGCGCGACCAGGTCATCCAGGTCGGACGAGGCGGCGCGGCGCACGCGCAGGCTGGCGGGAGCGGGCGGCAGGTCGGCGGATTCCGGTACGACACGGCGGGCATAGTCGTGCGGCAGGGGTAGGGTAGTCGGCACGCGCGGACTCTAGCAGCCTGCGGGCGGATGATGTGTTTTCCATCCGCGGCGGGACATGGCGTGTCCCGTTTATTCGCGCTTCAGCGCTTTCCCTTGTGCCACGGCGGCGCTGTGCCAAACTGCGCGTTTTGCGCATCCTGCCGCGCTCCGCGCAGGGGCAGCCCCGCCATCGCCGTATCGCCTGAGTGGTGCCATGACCCGTTTGGTCATCGTTGTCGAAAAAGCCTCCGACTGGAGTTCGTACTATCCGTCCGTCGACGTGATGAGTGCGATGGACTACCTGCGCAAGCCGGTCGGCAGCGACGACGAACGCACCCACGTGATCAACCTGTGCCGCAGCTACAAGTACCTCGGCGCGGGCTACTACGTGTCGCTGCTGGCCGAGGCGCGCGGGCACAAGGTGATGCCGTCGGTGCGCACGGTGAACGACCTGCGCCGGCGCTCGTTGTACGGCGTGGACATCGACGACCTCAACCAGAAGCTGACCCACTTCCTGCCGGCCGGTGGCCGCGACACCACCGACTTCGGCATCCTGGTCTACTTCGGCGAGACCGCCTATCCGGCGTTGCAGGATCTGGCGCGGCAGGTGTTCGAGACCTTTCCCTGCCCGCTGCTGCGGATCGAGTTCGAGCGCGACCGCGTGTGGCAGGTCAGCTCGATCAAGCCGGTCGGCTTGCACACGCTGGACGACGCGCAGGAGGACGCGTTCGCCGAGGAGCTCGACCGCTTCTCGCGCAAGCTGTGGCGCAAGCCGCGCGCGCGGCGCCAGTTCCGCTACGACGTGGCGATGCTGGTCGACCCGAAGGAGCAGATGCCGCCGTCGAACAAGAAGGCGCTGAAATCCTTCGTCGCCGCCGGCAAGGAGCTCGGCATCGAGGTCGACCCGATCGGCAAGAACGACTACCAGCGCCTGGCCGAGTACGACGGCCTGTTCATCCGCGAGACCACCGCCAGCGACAACCACACCTACCGCTTCGCCCACCGCGCGGAGAAGGAAGGCATGGTGGTGATCGACGACCCGACCTCGATCCTGCGCTGCACCAACAAGATCTTCCTCAACGACCTGATGGTCTCGCGCAAGCTTGCTGTCCCTCGTACGGAAATTCTCTACCGCGACGACAGCAAGGGCATGAAGGAAGTCGTCGCCAAGCTCGGTTTCCCGCTGGTGCTGAAAATCCCGGACGGCTCGTTCTCGCGCGGCGTGGTCAAGGTGGAAGACGAAGAGGCGCTGGCGCTGGCGGCCAGCGGCCTGTTCCAGCACAGCGCACTGCTGTTGGCACAGGAATACGTCTACACCGAATTCGACTGGCGCATCGGCGTGCTCAACCGCGAGCCGTTGTACGCGTGCAAGTACTACATGTCGCGCGGCCACTGGCAGATCTACAACCACGGCGCCAAGGGCACCGCGAAATCCGGCGGCTTCGAGACCATCGCGGTGAAGGATGCGCCGGCCGAAGTGGTCAAACTCGCACTGAAGGCGACCCAGCCGATCGGCGACGGCCTGTACGGCGTCGATCTGAAACGGGTCGGCAACAAGCCGGTGGTGATCGAGGTCAACGACAACCCGTCGATCGACGCCGGCGTCGAGGATGCCCACCTGGGCGACGAGTTGTACCTGCGCATCATGCAGGAGTTCCTGCGCCGGATGGAGCGCAAGCGCCAGGGCGGCAGCACCCACTGACAGGCGGGTCTGCGTCATTGCCCCGCGTGCCGGGGACTAATGCCAGGCCACGCTGCGAACCATGCGCCGGCGCGGCCGACACAGCGCCAGCAACTGCCGCGGCAGCGAAGGTTCCAGCGCCAGCAGCACGATCAGCGGCGCCCCGACCAGCCAGAACGCCGGCGTCCAGCCGAGCAGGTCGGTATGCGCCGGCACCAGCGTGCTCAGCAGCAACGCGCCGCCGCCAAGCAGCCATAGCACGGCGGCGCCGAGCAGGCGTTGATGGTGTGGGGAAGACAAGGCTGGCGTGCGCATGGGCGGTCTCCTCGGGAAAGTGACCGCAGCTTGCCGTGCTCCCATCTCATCGATTGCGACCATCGCCACCGCGTAGGGCGGGCACTGCCCGCCGATTTTTGTATCAACGGAGCAGGAGCGGCGGGCAGTGCCCGCCCTACCCAGCGGCGGGTGATGCTTCTCCGATGCCCAAGCATCGCCCGCCGGCGGACCCCCACGTAGAATGGGTGCCAGACATTCTTCAGGGAATCCCCATGCCAGCCGCCCAGTTCGCCGTGTTCGGCCATCCGATCAGTCATTCGCGGTCGCCGCAGATCCACCAGACCTTCGCACGGCAGTTCGGCATCGAGCTGGAGTACCGCGCGATCGACGTGACGCCAGCCGAGTTTGCCGCAGCCGTGCGGCGCTTCTTCGCCGACGGCGGCCGTGGCGCGAATGTCACCTTGCCGCACAAGGCCGCCGCGTACGCGCTGGCCGAGCAGCGCAGTACGGCGGCCACTCGCGCCGGCAGCGCCAACGTGCTGACCCCGCTGGCCAACGGCCGGCTGGCCGCGCACAACACCGATGGCGACGGCCTGGTGCGCGATCTCACCGAGCGTCACAACGTGGACCTGCGCGGCCACACCGCCCTGCTGCTGGGCGCCGGCGGTGCCGCGCATGGCGTGGCCTGGAACCTGCTGGATGCCGGGGTGGAGACGCTGACCATCGTCAGCCGCACCGCCGAGACCGCCGATGCGCTGGCCGACGCGATCGGCGAGCCGGCGCGCGCGCATACCCGCTACTGGTCCGACCTGGCCGACATCGGCAGCTACGACATGATCATCAACGCCACCTCGGCCGGCGTGCTGGGCGTGTCGCTGCAGTTGCCGCCCTCGCTGGTCGGTGCGCGGGCGCTGTGCTACGACCTCTCCTACGGCGCCGCCGCCAGCGACTTCCTGAGCTGGGCGACGGCCGCGGGTGCGCGCTACGCGTTCGACGGCCTCGGCATGCTGGTGGAAACCGCCGCCGACGCGTTCGAGCTGTGGCATGGTCAGCGACCGGATACCGAGCCGGTGTACCAGGCGTTGCGCCGGCAATCCGCTTGAACGCGCTGGCTTGCCGCGCCGGCTGCGGCGCTTGCTGCATCGCCCCGTCGATCAGTTCGCCGATCCCCGGCATGCCCGGTGGCAAGCCCGCCGGCATCCGTTGCGTGCAACTTACCGACGACAACCGCTGCGCGATCTTCGGCCGCGCCGAGCGTCCCGCCGTGTGTGCCAGCTTGCGCGCCGAGCCGGCGATGTGCGGCACGGACCGCACCCATGCGCTGGCCTGGCTGGCGCGGCTGGAAGCGGCCACGGCGACGCGTTGAAGCCGTGCCGCCACACGACTGAAACACCGCTCCGCTAACGTGGCGGAATCCGCCGGGAGCACGTCGATGACGGAGACTCCAGCGCGCGGCCGTCGTTTGCGCAGCAGGTGTCATGCCCCGTTTCCTTTCCGCCGTATCGCACCGATACGCGCTCGCCCTGCTCTGCTTGTCGCTGCTGGCCGCGGCCGGCGGCATTTTCTGGTACAGCCGGGCGACCGCGAACGCCGCGTCGAACGATGCTGCGGCATCGTCCGCCGGATGGGCGGATGCGCCGGCCGATGATGCGCAAAGCGGCAGCGGCATCCTGCTCGGGCTGGCTCGCGATGCGATGCGCGACGGTCGCCTGCTGGCGCCGGCCGGCAGCAACGCGTTCGAGTTCTACTTGAGCGTGCTGCAGCTGGAGCCGGGCAACAAGACCGCCAGCGAGGCCCTGCGCGAATCGTTCCCACGGGCCGCGGAGGAGATCGAGCGCACCATCAACCAGAAGGGTCTGGACGAAGCGCGGCGCGAGATCGACCTGCTGCGCGAATTCGACCGCGACAACTTCACGCTGGCCCTGCTCGGCGGCAAGCTCTCCGCCGCGCGCAACATCGTGATGCGGCAACACGAGGCCGAAGCCGAGCGCATCCGCCAGGCGAACGCCGCGCGTGGCGCGGCGATGTGATTTCGCATCAGACGGACGCCAGGTACGCGTCTTTCAGGCGCACGTAGTGGTCGGCGGAATAGTGCAGGTGCTCGATCTGGCGGTCGCTGAGCAGGCGCACGAACTTCGCCGGGTTGCCCAGCCATAGTTCACGTTCGCCGACCACCTTGCCCGGCGGGATCAGCGCGCCGGCGCCGACGAAGCCGTACTTGTGCACCACCGCGCCGTCCAGCACGCTGGCATGCATGCCGATCAGGCAGTAGTCGCCGATCGTGCATGCGTGCACCACGGCGGCATGGCCGATGGTGACGCCCTCGCCGATCAGGCACGGGAAGCCCGGGCCGTACGGCCCGGCGTGGGCGACATGCACGATGCTGCCGTCCTGGATGCTGGTTCTCGCGCCGACGCGGATGTGGTTGACGTCGCCGCGCAGCACCGTGCCCGGCCAGATCGAGACGTCGTCGCCCAGCACCACGTCGCCGATCACGCTGGCGGCGGGGTCGATGTAGACGCGTTGGCCGAGGGTGGGCGCGACGCCCTTGAAGCTGCGCAGGGGGTTCATCCGGGCATTCTAGCGGCGCGGCCGGGCCGTCACATCGTCGTGCTTGATTTCGCCCGGCGCGATCGCCACGCTGATGGCCAGAAAAGGAGCGTTCATGAGTCACGACAACCCGCTGCTGGCCGACGACACTCTGCCGGCGTTCTCGCAGATCCTTCCTGGGCACGTCACGCCGGCGGTCGACGTGATCCTAGCCGACTATCGCGCCGGCATCGACGTGCTGGTCGCGCCCGGCGCGCCACGCGATTTCGCCACGGTGATGCTGACCCAGGAGCGGCTGGAGCAGCGCCTGGCACGGGCCTGGGCGCCGGTGTCGCACCTGCATTCGGTGGCCGACAGCGAGGCCCTGCGCGCGGTATACGGACCGGCCGAGGAGAAGCTCACCGAGCACGCGATCGAGCTGGGCCAGAACCGCGACCTGTATGCCGCGGTGCAGGCGCTGGCCGATGCGCCGGACTTCGCCACGTTGCCGCGCCCCGAACGCGCGCTGGTCGAACATGCGCTGCGCGATTTCAGGCTGTCCGGCGTGGCGCTGGACGAGCCGGCGCGTTCGCGCTTTCGCGAGATCGGGGTGGAGTTGTCGAAGCTCTCCACCGAATTCTCCAATGCGGTGCTCGACGCCAGCGAGGCGTGGCACGAACACGTCAGCGACGAGCGCGACCTCGCCGGCATCCCGGACTCCGGCCGCGCGGTGCTGCGCCAGTATGCGCAGGACCAGCAGCTGGACGGCTATCTGGTCACCCTGAAGCAGCCCAGCGTGCAGGCGGTGCTGACCTATGCCGACAATCGCGGCCTGCGCGAGCGGGTGTACTGGGCCTACCAGACGCGCGCCTCCGACCAGGGTCCGAACGCGGGCAAGTTCGACAACAGCGCGCGCATCGAGCGGATCATGGCGCTGCGCCACGAGGCGGCGCAGCTGCTCGGCTTCGCCAACGCGGCGGAAGAATCGCTGGCGACCAAGATGGCCGTCTCGCCGACCGAGGTGATGGAATTCCTGCACGACCTGGCCGCGCGCGCGAAGCCGGTGGCGCAGCGCGAGCTGGCCGGGCTGCGCGAATTCGCCAGCACCGAGTTGAAGCTGGACAACCTCGAGCCATGGGACGTCGGCTACGCCGCGGAGAAACTGCGCCAGCGCGAATACGCGCTGGACGAGGAACAGCTGAAGCCGTACTTCCCGCTGCCGGCCGTGATCGAGGGCCTGTTCGGCCTCACCACGCAGCTGTACGGCATCACCCTCGCCCCGCGCGACGGTATCGATGTGTGGCATCCGCAGGTGCGCTACTACGACGTGCGCGACGCCGACGGCCGCGTGTTCGCCGGCGCCTATGTCGACCTGTATGCGCGCAACGGCAAGCGCGGCGGCGCGTGGATGGACGTCTGCCGCGCCCGCTTCGACGACGGCGAGCAACGGCAGTTGCCGGTGGCCTTCCTCACCTGCAACTTCGCGCCGCCCACCGAGGGCAAGCCGGCCCTGCTCACCCACGACGACGTGCTGACCCTGTTCCACGAGTTCGGCCACGGCCTGCACCACCTGCTCACCGAGATCGCGCTGCCCTCGATCGGCGGCATCGACGGCGTCGAGTGGGACGCGGTGGAACTGCCCAGCCAGTTCATGGAGAACTTCGGCTGGAACCGCGAGGCGCTGGACCTGTTCGCGAAGCACTGGCAGACCGGCGAGCGGCTGCCGGACGCGTTGTTCGAACGCATGCTGGCCGCGCGGCATTTCCACGCCGGCCTGTTCCTGGTGCGCCAGCTGGAATTCGCGCTGTTCGATTTCCTGCTGCACCTGGAGTACGACCCGGCGCAAGGCGCCCGCCCGCTGGCGGTGCTGGAACAGGTGCGCAAGCAGGTGGCGGTCATGCATCCGCCGGCGTGGCAGCGCTTCCCGCACGGCTTCAGCCATATCTTCGCCGGCGGTTACGCGGCCGGTTACTACAGCTATCTGTGGGCCGAGCTGCTCAGCGCCGACGCGTTCGGCGAGTTCGAGGAGCATGGCGTGATTGATCGCGCCACCGGCGAGCGCTTCCGCCGCGAGTTCCTCGCGGTCGGCGCCAGCCGCCCGGCACTGGAAAGCTTTGTCGCCTTCCGCGGGCGCAAGCCGGAGCCGGAGGCGCTGCTGCGCAGCCACGGGCTGGCCTGAACTTCCCGGTCGGCGACGCCACTTGTCCGTTCTCCCCCGGATCGGGTCCGGGGCAGGCTCTGAGCGTCGGCCGCGCAGCGGCCAGAGTCGAAGGGCGTGCTTCGCCGGTAGCACTTCGACTTCGCCGTCCTGCGGACGGCTACGCTCAGTGGGAACGGGCGAGGGCGAACCCGAAGTCGGGACGAAAAAAAGCCCGCCGAAGCGGGCTTTTCAGATTCGCTCAAATCCCGAAGGACTCAGGCAACCTGGACTTCCTCAGCCTGCAGGCCCTTCTGGCCCTTGGTGACGACGAACGTGACGCGCTGGCCTTCCTGCAGGGACTTGAAGCCCGTGCCCTGGATCGCGCGGAAATGCACGAACAGGTCGTCACCGCTTTCCGGGGTGATGAAGCCAAAACCTTTGGCGTCGTTGAACCACTTGACTGTACCGCTCTGACGATCCGACATGTAACATTACCTTTGAAGCATGGATGGTTTGCGGCTCGGAGCGAAGCGCACTTGACCGCAATAGAAGCAGGAAATCGGAGTTACCTCGGACTCTTGCTTGACCAGCATACACTGGAATGTCGGGTTTCGGTGGGTTTTTTGCGCAAACTTCCGCGAACGGGCCTGCCGGGCCGGTCAAAACCCCCTGTTTCCCGGTCTGAACCGCGGCACGGCGCCATTCCGGCCGGCAGCGCGGCAGCAGGTCCACGGCGGTGATGCCAGCCGGGCCGGGTGGCTTTCCGGTCCACGGCAACCCCCGGCGGCGCTTCCCTTACAATGCCGCGATGAAGATCGCCTCGTGGAACGTCAATTCGCTGAAGGTGCGCCTGCCGCACCTGACCCAGTGGCTGGCCGACGCGCAGCCGGATGTCGTGGCACTGCAGGAAACCAAGCTCGAAGACGCGAAGTTTCCCGTCGATGAGCTGGCTGCGGCGGGCTATCGCGCGGTGTATTCGGGCCAGAAGACCTACAACGGCGTGGCGATCCTGGCCCGCGGCGAACTCACCGATATCGTCACCGATATCCCCGGCCTGGACGACCCGCAGCGGCGCATCCTCGCCGCCACGGTCGGCGGCGTGCGTGTGGTGAATCTGTACGTGGTCAACGGCAAGGCGGTCGGCGACGAGAAGTACGCGTACAAGCTGGACTGGCTGGCCAGGGTGCGCGAGTTCCTGGCGCGCGAACAGGAACGCCACCCGAACCTGGTCGTGCTGGGCGATTTCAACATCTGTCCGGACGACCGCGACGTCTACGACCCGGTCGCCTGGGGCGAGGACATCCTGTGCTCGCCACCGGAACGCGCCGGACTCAAGGCGATCACCGACCTCGGCCTGCACGACAGCTTCCGGCTGTTCCAGCCGGAAGCCGGACACTACAGCTGGTGGGACTACCGGCAGGCCGCGTTCCGTCGCAACATGGGCCTGCGCATCGACCTGATCCTGATCGGCGAGGCATTGAAATCCGCCGCCACGGCGGCGGCAATCGACCGCGAACCGCGTCGCTGGGAGCGCCCTTCCGACCACACGCCGGTGACGCTGGAACTGGACATCTAAAGTAAATGACTGCAAAAACCGAATGGCCCAGCTCGCTGGACGACAACGAACTGGACGAGCTGGATCGCTACCTGCGTGCGCATACCGGCGAGGGCGACCTGCTGCTGGACGGCGTGCACGGCCTGCTCAGCGCGCTGGCGGTCGGCCCGTTGCTGGTGCTGCCGGACGAATGGCTGCCCGAAGTGCTGCACGAACCGTTTGCCGACGAGGACGAAGGCAACCGCGTGCTGGCGCTGCTGGCCAAGCTCAACGATTCGATCGTCGCCGAGCTCGAGGTGGACGCCTACGAGCCGATCCTCGGCGAGGTCGAGATGGAAGGCGGCCCGATGCTGTCCGCTGCCGGCTGGTGCGAAGGTTTCAGCCGCGGCATCGACCTGCGCGCCGGGCTGTGGGAAGGCCGCCTGGCCGAGGATCCGCAGCTGATGGAACTGCTCGGCCCGGTGATGGCACTGGCGGTGGACGAAGGCATCCTCAGTGCGGACACCGAATTCGAGAAGCTCAGCGACGACGAGTACGACGAATGCCTGGCGCAGGTGCCGGCCGTGCTTGGCGCGGTGAACCAGTATTGGCAAGCCAAGCCCGCCACCGAGGCGGAAGTCGAGGCGATGGTGCGTCAGCAGCAGCCCGACACCGGCGACGACGGCAATCCGCCGCGCCAGCGCAGCGGGCACTGGGTGCATTGAAAGCAGGAGTGAGTGGAGAGAAGTGAGAAAGGAGTGGTGTGCGAAGCGCCGTCGCTCTTCACTCACTCCTCGCCCTTTGTCGCCGCGGCGGAACAATCCGTTCCTGCGCAGGTGCTTGGATCTGCGCGCGAACGGGGCCATCTTGGCGGCCAGTCATCCTTGATCGGAGTACGCCATGAGCGACCGCCATATCACCCGCCGCATCCGCGGCATCGACACCGCCGACGGTGCCGGCGTCAAGCTGAAGCGCATCATCGGCCAGCCCGGGCTGGACATGCTCGATCCGTTCCTGCTGCTGGACGAATTCCGCTCCGACAGCGCCGGTGACTACAGCGCCGGTTTCCCGGAACACCCGCATCGCGGCTTCGAGACGGTTACCTACATGCTGGCCGGGCACATGCAGCATCAGGACAACCACGGCAACCGCGGCGACCTCACCCCCGGCAGCGTGCAGTGGATGACCGCCGGCCGCGGCATCCTGCACTCGGAAATGCCGCAGCAGGAAAACGGTCTGATGTGGGGCTTCCAGCTGTGGGTGAACCTGCCGGCGAAGGACAAGATGACCGCGCCGCGCTACCAGGACATCGGCCCCGAGCGGATTCCCGTGGTGCGTCCGGCCGAAGGCGTTGAAGTGAAAGTGATCGCTGGTGAGCTGGCCGGTGCGACCGGCCCGGTCGAGGGCATCGTCACCGCGCCGGTGTACCTGGACATCAACCTGCAGCCGGGCGCGCAGTTCACGCTGGATCTTCCGGCCGGGCATCACGGCTTCGCCTACGTGTTCGACGGCGAGTCGGCCCTGGTCGGCGGCGAGCAGCTGCAGCGCAGCGAGCTGGGCGTGCTGTCCGACGGCGAGCAACTGCAGCTGGCCGGCGGCGACAAGCCCTCGCGTCTGCTGGTGGTCGCCGGCAAGCCGCTGAACGAAAGCGTGGCGCGCTACGGGCCGTTCGTGATGAACACGCCCGAGCAGATCCACGAAGCGATCGCCGATTTCCGCGCGGGCAAGTTCTGAGATCGCCGCCCGGTAGGAGCCCGCTGGCGGGCGATGCTCTTGGCGCGGGATTCGGGATTCGGAAAAGCATCGCCCGCCAGCGGGCTCCTACCGGGCGATGCGCGGCGCGGCGGTCGGCGAGGAATGGGTTCAGCCCTTCACGCTGCCCAGCAGCAGCCCCTGCAGGTAGTAGCGCTGCATCGCCAGGAACAGCAGCAGCACCGGCAGCACGGTGACCACCGAACCGGCCATCATCAGTTCGCTGTCCTGCGCGTGTTCGCGCGCCAGCGAGGCCAGGCCGATCGGCAAGGTGTAGTGCTCCTGCCCGGTCAGCACGATCAGTGGCCACATGAAGTCGTTCCACGCGGCAAGAAAGGTGAAGATCGCCAGCGTCACCACGATCGGCTTCAGCAGCGGCAGCACGATCTGCGCGAAGATGCGCCACTCGCCGGCGCCATCGATGCGTGCGGCCTCCAGCAATTCGTCGGGGATGCCGCGCGCGTACTGGCGCACCAGGAAGATGCCGAACACGGTGGCCAGCGCCGGCACGACCACGCCGGCGTAGCTGTTGACCAGGCCGATGTACTTCAGCAGCAGGAACAGCGGCAGCATCGCCACCTGGGCGGGGATCACCAGCGCGCCGAGCAGCGCCTGGAACAAGCGCTCGCGTCCGGCAAAGCGCAGCTTGGCGAAGGCGTAGCCGGCCATCAGGTTGAACACCAGCGACAGCGCGGTGATCGCGCCGGCGACCAGCAGGCTGTTGAGCAGGTAGCGGCCCATGCCGGCGTGCACGAACAGTTCGCGGTAGTTCGCCCAGCTGGGATGTTTCGGCAGCAAGGGCGGCGGCAGCGCGCTGGCCTCGCCCGGCGCCATGAACGAGACCGACAGCATCCACAACAGCGGGAACAGCGCGACCACCGCACCGCCGATCAGCAGGCCGTTGATCAGCGCCTTCATCAGCCGCGGGCTCATGCCGGCTCTCCATCAGGATGCTCGCCACGCTGCGACAGCTTCACCATCAGCACGGTCACCGCGAACATGATAAGGAACAGCAGGAACGCCACCGCCGAGGCGGAGCCGAGGTTCCACCACTTGAAGCCTTCGTCGTACATCAGGTACAGCACGCTCACCGTGCTCTGCAGCGGTCCGCCCTCGGTCATCACGTAGGGCTCGGCGAACAGCTGGAAATAGCCGGACACGGTGAGGATCGCCACCATCAGCAGGGTCGGTTTCAGCATCGGCAGGGTGATGTGGCGGAACTGCCGCCAGGCCGAGGCGCCGTCGATGCGCGCGGCCTCGTACAGGTCCGGCGGGATCGCCTGCAGCCCGGCCAGGAAGATGATCATGTTGTAGCCGAAGTTCTTCCACACGGCGAACAGGATGATCGTCGGCATCGCCCAGTGCGGGTCGCCCAGCCAGTCGACCGGCTGGATGCCGAGCAGGTCCAGCACATAGTTCGCCATGCCGTACTTGGTGTTGAACAGGTAACGCCAGATCACCGCCACCGCCACCACCGTGGTCACCACCGGCGCGAACAGCGCCGTGCGGAACAGCGGCTTGCAGCGCGCCAGCGGCGAGTTCAGCAGCAGGGCCGCGCCGAGCGAGGCGCCCATCGACAACGGCACGCCCACCGCCACGAAATACACGGTGTGGCCCAGCGCGGACCAGAACAGCGGCCGATGCAGCAGTTCCCAGTAATTGCCCAGGCCGACGAAGCGCAGGTTGCGGATGTCGGCCAGCGCGTAGAGGTCGTAGTCGGTGAGGCTGAGCGCGAGTGCGGCCAGCACCGGCAGCAGAAAGAACACGCCCAGCACGACGAGTGCCGGAGCGAGGAACCACCAGGCGCTGCGCTGCGAATTCATGGCGTGTGTTCCCGGGCAAGGTCGGGCTGCGCGTGGTCGAGCACCCAGCGGCGCTTGGCCAGGATCGTGTCCGCACGCCGGTTGATCTCGGCGGCGGCCTGGTCGATCGTCAACCGGCCGGCGATCGCCTCGGCGGCGACCAGCTGCATCTCGTTGGCGATGCGCTCCCACTCCGGCACCGGCGGCGTCGGCTTCACCTGCTCCAGTTGCTCGCGGAACGCGCGCGCCTTCGGATCGTCACGCAATGCGCCGCCTTCCCACGAGCTGCGCCGCGGCGGCATGTCGCCGAGCAGGTCGTAGAACTGCTGCTGCACCGCCGGTTGCGACAGGTACTCGATCAGCTGCCACGCGGCGTCCTTGTGCTTCGAGGTGCGGAAGATCACCAGGCTGGAACCGCCGGCCGCACCGATGCCGGCGCCATCCGGGCCGGGCAGCGGCGCGGTGGCCCAGTCGTCCTGCTGTGATGCCGGCAGGCGCGAGCGGAACTCGCCGATGTTCCATGGGCCGGACAGGTAGAACGCGTACACGCCGCGGCCGAATTCCGTCCACGGGTTGCCGGCCTCGACATTGGTGATACCCGGCGCCTGCTTCAGTTTGAACGTATCGACGTAGAAGCCCAGCGCGCGCTTGAAGCCGGCGCTCTCGAAATTGCCGTAGCGGCCGCCGTCGCGCAGCAGCGGTCCGGGCTGCTGCAACGCGAGCGACATCAGCTGCTCGTACTCGTTGGTCGGCAGCAGGATGCCGTAGACGTGGCGTTGCGGATCGCTCAGCGCCGCGAGCATGCGCCGCCACTCGGCCCAGGTGCGCGGCGGCGCGTCGAAGCCGGCCTTCTTCAGCAGGTCCTTGCGGTAGAACAGCAGCCGCGTGTCGACGTACCACGGCACGCCGTACAGCGTGCCGTCGATCACGTTGGTGGCCCAGATGCTGGCGAAGTAGTCGCGCGGCTGGATCACGGTCGAACGATCCACCCGCGCCTGCAGCGGCTCCAGTGCGTGCAGCGCCGCCAGCTCGGGCAGCCAGGTGTTGCCGAGCTGGCTGAGGTCGGGGGTGGAGCCGCCGGCGAACGCCGTGAGCAATTTCTGGTGCGCTGCGGTCAACGGCAGCTGCTGCACCTTCACGCGGATGTCCGGGTGCGCGCGCTCGAACGCCGGCAGCAGCTGCATGATCGCCTCGCCTTCGCGGCCGATCGTCCAGAACGTGAGCTCGTGCCCCGCCGGCGCCGGCGCGCAACTGCCGAGCAGTGCGCCGCCCACGGCGATCGCGGCCAGCCACAGGCCGCGCCGCGATCGCCGTGGGCGCGGACCGTGCGTCATTTTTCCGGTGTTCCCGCGAGCCAGCCGCCTTCGAAGCCGGCGCGTTCGAGTCCCTTGCGGATGTACGGATTCTTCTTCATCACGTTCCATACAAAGCCGCTGCGCCAGTTCTCGATCATCAGCACGATCGGGCCCTGGTCGATGCCCAGCTGCAGAGTGTCGACCCAACCCAGGCCGGGTACCAGTCTGCCGGTGCGCAGCGTGGTCGGGGTGTGGAAGCTGAGGTTGAACGCGTCGACGAACCCGTAGTCGTCGTAGATATCTTTGCCGTAGCGCTGCTTCATGGTTTCCAGCGCAGGCACCACGATCTCCGGCGCGAACGCGATCGAGCCGGCGGCTGCGGTCGGTGCGATGGTGCCATCGTCGGAAATGTAGTCGAGTCCGACGCCGCGCGCGGTATAGCCCTGGAACGTGCGATCGCCCTCGGCACTCTTCACGACCAGGCCGCCGGGCCCGTTGCTGGCGGTGAGGCCCCACACGTTGGCGCCGTAGCCGGTCCAGTGGCCGGGGTTGGCGATCGCGTAGCTGCGCTGCGCGTAGGTGGCGCGGCGGCTGTTCTCGAAATAGTCGAGATCGTGCTCGCGGCTCCAGGCGTCGCGAATGCCGCGGAAGTCGACCCAGCTCTGGCTGTACTGGTGGCCGAACAGCGGCGCGAAGTTGAGGAAGGTCTGGCCCTTGAACGTGCCCCAGGTCAGGTGATTGGTGGACAGCCATGCCGCCCATGCCTCGGGTCCGACCGGATGGGTCGGCGAGCCGAGCGCAAGGATGTACACCAGCATGCCTTCGTTGTAGCCCTTCCAGTCGGCCGGGATGAACTGGCCGCCCGGCGTCCAGCCCATGCTGATCAGCGGTTTGCGCGGCTGCATCCAGGGCCAGTCGACGCGGCGGTAGATCGTGTCGGCGAGCTGGCGGATCTCGGTCTCCTGCGGCGTGTCGCGGTCGTAGTACGACTGCGCGAACAGCACGCCGCCGAGCAGCAGGGTGGTGTCCACGCTGGACAGCTCGACGTAGCGCATTGCACGCCGGCCGGTCTTCATGTCGAGGAAGTGGTAGAAGAAACCGTGGTAGCCGGCGGCATCGTCCTCGCTGTCGTTCTGCGGCGCGGCGGCGAAGAAGCGCAATGTCGCCAGGGTGCGCGCCGCCGCCTGCCCGCGCGTGATGTAGCCGCGCTCGGCGCCGATGCCGTAGGCAGTCAGCCCGAAGCCGACCGCGGCGATCGAGGAGAACGACTGGCCAGGATACGAGTCGGGCACCAGCCCGGTCTTCGGATCCGCACCCTGCCAGAACCAGTCGAAGCTGCGCCGCTCGAGGTCGTCGACCAGCGCCTGCTGCTGTGGCGACGCAGCGAAGTGCCCGGGGTGCGATCTCGCCGTGGCGGGCGATTGCCAACCCGCACCGATGACCAGCAGTGCGAAGAGAATGGTTGCTCGCGTATGGGAAAGAAACCTGGACAAGATCATCACAACCCTCTCTTCAATGGCGTGTCGCGATCACGGTGCGGCCGCCATGGCCGCCGGTGGCGTTCGCCCATCCGTGCCACGGCATTACCGCACCGGAGTCAGACACCAGCGGCCTTGCAATAGCGATCGATGAACGCCTGGTGTGGAGGCATGGCGTCGACACAGGTGGCAATGACCTGCTGCACGTGTGCGACGAATTCGTTCAGGTCCTTTTCCGACATCTGGTCGGCGCCCGTATGCCAGGCCGTCGGCATGATGCCCTGGCCAAGCATCACCTCGACCCAGCTCACCAGACCGAACAGTTCCTCGGCGTTGCGGATGAATTGCCCGCTTTCCCGGAACAGCGCCATCACGCTGCGCAGCGTTTCGGGAATCTCCATCGTGCGGCAATAGTTCCAGAAGGGCGTGTCGTCGCGTTGCGTGGCGTGGAAGTGCAGGATCAGGAAGTCGCGGATGCGTTCCAGCTCGAAACGTGACAGCGCGTTGTAGCGATCGATCACGGCCTCGCTGAAATTCCGGTCGGGGAACAGGGTCAGCAATCGCGTGATCGCCGACTGGATAAGGAAGATGCCGGTCGATTCGAGCGGTTCGAGGAAGCCGCTGGCGAGGCCGATGGCCACGACGTTGCGGTTCCACACCTTCTTGCGCGTGCCGGCGACAAAGCGAAGCAGCCGTGGCTCGCCAAGGGGAGCGCCATCGAGATTGCGCAGCAAGGTTGCCGCCGCCTCGTCATCGCTGATGTACGGACTGGCATAGACGTGGCCGTTGCCCACGCGGTGCTGCAGAGCGATGCGCCACTGCCAGCCGGCGGTCTGCGCGGTGGCGCGCGTGTACGGTGTCGGTGGACCGGTCCGTTCGCAGGCCACCGTCACCGCCCGATTGGTCGGCAGCCAGTGGTTCCAGTCTTCGTAGCCGGTATGCAGCGCCTGCTCGATCAGCAGGCCGCGGAAACCGGAACAGTCGATGAAGAGCTCGCCACTGATTTTCTCGCCGCTCTCCAGTACCACGGCATCGACAAAGCCATCGTTCGGCCGCAACAGGGTTTCGCGGATCTTCCCCTCGGTGCGCTGCACGCCGCGGGCCTCCGCATAGCGGCGGAGATAGCGGGCGTACAGGCCGGCATCGAAGTGGTAGGCGTAGGCGATGTTCGCCAACGGCGTATTCGGCGGCGCGTCAACCGCCGAGACCATGAACTTTCCGCGTGCTGCCGCCAGCGTGTTCAACGAGTAGTCGCCGATCTCGCTCGCGTTGCCGCTCTTGAAGGCGCGTAGCCAGTACTGGTGGAACGAGAGCATGCCGAGGTCGAGGCCGATCGAGGTGCCGAAACCGTGGACATAGGTCTTGCCGGGCTTCAGCCAGTCGACGAACTGGACGCCCAGCTTGAACGTGCCCATGGTTTCCCTGACGAACTCCGCTTCGTCGATGCCGAGCAGCTTGTTGAAGAGGGACAGATGCGGCACGGTGGCCTCGCCGACGCCGATCGTGCCGATCTCCTCGGATTCGATCAGCCGTATCGAATGCCCGGGACCGAGCACCTTGGCCAGCGCGGCGGCACTCATCCAGCCGGCCGTACCGCCGCCCACGATGACGATGTTCTTGATGCGTTGGTCGGTCATGGCTGCCTGCATGGGGTGATCGGGAGTCGAAGCGCTGGTTTAAGTGAAGCACGCCGCGGGGGAGACTGGCGATGGATCGAGCCGGTATCGCGGCGTGGCCTGCAAATGGTTCGAAGAGCGGCCGCAGGTTGACCGCAGTCAGTTGAACCGGCCTGGGCGGGAAAACCAGCGCCGTGAAAAACAAGGCCCACCGAAGCAGGCCTTGTGGAGCAACACGATTGCAGAAGACCTCGTCGCCGGTCGACTCAGAACTTGAAATCCGCCGTCAGCTTGTAAGTGCGTGGCGTTCCCAGGATGTTGCCGACCCGGTTGTAGGACGGTTGGTAGCTGGCGCCCGCGAAGTTGTCGATGGTGTCGCTGTAGTTCTTGAAATTCAGCACGTTCAGGGCGTCGAAACGTATCTGGAGCACCATGCCGTGGCCAAGTTCGAAGCTCTTGGTGGCCTGCAGGTCGATATCGCGGTAACCGAAGACCGGTCCACCCAGCAGGAAGCGTCCACCCGACGGCGTACCCACCACCGGATAGGCGGCCGACTGTTCGCCCTGGGCTCCCACCGAGTTCGGGACCATGAAGCAGCAGCCGATCGCGGCCACCGGCGTCGGCGTAGCCAGGGTCAACTTGCCGGCCAGGGTGATGCCCCAGGGGATATCGACCACGCCGGTCATGACCAGGCGATGCTTGGCGGCCGCGCTGGAGGTCTGGAACGGGTAGTACTGGATGCCCGGCAGGTCGAATGCGTATCCATCCGAATACAGGCGGTTCTGGGTGGCGTGGGTGAAGGTGTAAGCCACCGTCATGCCCCAGTGGCTTTCCTTGGTGTAGGGCTTGTCAGCCGACAGCAGCAACTCGGTGTTGTGGGTTTCCTTGCCGTTGTCGAACAGGATCAGGCCGCCGATACCCGGTACGCCAGCGCCACCCCATTGCGTGTTGACGAAATTCTCGTAGTTGTAGAACTTGCCGTTCGGATAGCGATTGCCCAGCGTGCCGATGATCCCGTCGTACTGGTTGATGCGTGCGAGGGTGACGCTGGTGTTCCAGTCGCCCAGCTTGTTGCGCATGCCGATGCTGAACTGATCGGAATACGGCGCTTTCAGCTTGTTGTTGAACATGTCCACTTCGCCCACGCCGCTGCCAAGACCCTGGAGGTTGGCCGCATTGAGGTACTTCGGATCCCACACGACGCACTGGTTGCCGTCAGCCTGGCCGGGGCCGCAGCCGCCGACGCCATTGGGATTCTCGAAGTAGACGGTGGGCTCAGACAGCGCATTCTTGCTGTTCTCCAGCGAGATCACGTCGAACAGGTTGCGGTCGTAGGCGCGACCAGCGCCACCGAATATCACATGGTTCTCGTCGCCGTTGAGGTCATAGGAGAATCCCAGGCGCGGCTGAAACTCGTTCTTCGCTGCTTTCCGGTTGTGGCCGTTGCTGGTGTAGTCGTTGATGTTGATGCCACCGGCTGCGAGGCTGTCCGCGTACGAATGCGTGATCGTCTCGCCGTTGAACTCGTAGGTCGGCGCCTGGATGGCAGCGAGGGCCGAAGGCAGCGTCTGGTAGTTGAGGAATTGCGGCGACTCTTCGTAATCCCAGCGCACGCCCAGGTTCAAGGTCAGCTTGTCATTGACCGCCCAGTCATCCTGAATGTACACGCCGTACTGCTTGTTCTTGGACACCGCAGTCAACGGCAACCCCGAATTCACCTTGCCGAACACGACCTGATAGGGGTCGGCGGCGACGCCGTTGGGGTCGACAGCAAAGTAATAGTTGGCGCCATCCGAGCTGTCACGATCGGTAAGAGTGACTTCCTTGTACTTCACGCCCATCTTGATCACGTGGTCGCCGTGCCAATTGATATCGTTGAAGGTGAGGTTGTCTTCGATACCGTTACCCTTCTGCGACGCCTCGAAATACTGGCGCGGATCCTGGCCGTTGATCAGCAGGATCTGGTCATTCTCCAGCCACGGACGCCATTGGTACGTGGTGGCCGGGCTGTCGGTGATCGGTGACGGCGTGTCGAGGGTTTTTTCGTAGGTCCACAACAGTTCGTTGAACCATGAGTTCGTGCTGTGCTGCCAGCGTCCGTCGATACGCGTGTCGTTGTTGCGGTAGTTGTAGTCGGCCGAGGCGGCTACCGTGCCACCTGCACCGCTTACCTGGGTTTCCCTGCGGATCTTGGTGCTCAACTCGACGCGGTCGCGGTCGGTCGGCTCCCAGTCGATCTTGCCGAAATACAGGTTTTCCTTGAACGGCAGCGAGCTGGGTCCGAACTGAGCGGCAGCGTCGGCGGGAAGAAAGGTTGCGTACGGGGTTCCGTTGTAGGTGCCGCTAGGCCCGACCGTCGTAGTCGGCGTAGCGAAGCTCTTGGCTTCGTACGTCAGGAAGAAATGCATCTTGTCCTGGATGATCGGGCCACCGATCGCGCCACCATATTCACGACTGACCGACCGCGCCTTTTCATGGGCATTGCTTTCGGCCGGCGTCTCTGCACGAAATTTGTCGCTGGTGAACGTGTCGAACACCTCGCCGTGGAACTCGTTGGTGCCCGACTTGGTGTCGGCAGTGATTGCCGCGCTGGAAATCTGGTCGTACTCGGCCTTGTAGTTGGACGTGATGACACGGTATTCACCGATCGCCAGCTGCGGGAACGGATTGCCGAAGTCGCCATCGTGATTGGGGCCGGCCTGTCCACTCAGGCCGCCACCATGGACGTAGTTTTTCTGGCCGACGCCATCGATGTAGACGTTGACGTTGCTGCTTGGTTGCGCGCCGCTCTGGATCGAGGTCTTGCCGCCTTTGTTGGTGAAAACCATACCCGGCACGGTATCGGCGAACTCAAGGAAGTTGCGGCTGATCTGCGGCGTGGTGTCGATCTGGTGAAGCGAGACGGTGTTGCCGATTTCGGACGTCTTTACTTCCGTCAACGTGGTGGCGCTCACCGACACGCCGGAGAGTGTGGTCGCGTTTGCCGTTGCCGTCGCCGCGGCGGTCAGGTCCAGCGTGGCGGTAGAGGCGACCGTCAGGGTGACCGTGTGCGCGGTACCCGGTCCGGCGTCGACCTGGTAGGTACCAGGCGGCAGGCCGACCAGCGTGTAGCCTCCATCCGCGCCCGCCGTGGTGCGCCGGGTGCTGCCGGTGGCGACGTTGCGCGCGGTGATCGTGGCGCTGGCCGCGGCCTTGCCGCGCAGGTTGGCGTCGGAGCTCTGCGCCCACGACACCATCGGTGCACTGGCCACCGCGATCACCGTGGCGTTGATCAGGCTTGCGAGCAGTTTTTTTCTGAATTGTGTTGGTGCTTTCATGATTTCCCTCCCGTCTTGAATGGTTGACTCCCCGAATCGAAAACCTTGCCTCTTGCTGCGGCGGGCTGTCGCGCCGCGCCGCAGGTTCCGCGGGCTACGATCTCGCAGCCGAGCGTGTGTGCGGATGCCGCGTCCTGGCGGGGTTCCTCCAGCATCGCCGCCAGCTGGTCGAGCGCGCTGCTGCCCAGATCGACGATGCGCACGCGCACCGTGCTGAGCGGCGGCGTGACGTAGCGCGCGATCGGAATGTCGTCGAAGCCGGCCAGCGCGATCTCGCGCGGCACGTCCACGCCGGCTTCCTTGAAGGCATACAGGCAGCCCACAGCCATCATGTCGTTGGCGGCGAACACGGCGTTGGGCCGCGGCCTGCGTGCGAGCAATTGCTGCCCGGCGCGGTAGCCGGACTCCTCGTTGAAATCGCCCGCCACCACATCCAGCGGTGCGTGCGGGGCGTACTTCGCCATCGCCGCGCGATAACCGAGCTCGCGCTGTTGCGCATCGAAGTTGCCGGCGGGACCGGCGATGAAGGTCACGTTGGAGCGGCCCGTCTCCAGCAGGTGCCGCACCATGGCGTAGGCGCCGCCGTAGTTGTCGATGTTGAGCACCGCGTACGACTTGCTCTTCACTGCGCTGTTGAGCAGCACGGCCGGCACGCTGGCGGGAAGGTTGGCGCGCAGAAATGCGGCATCGACATGCCCGGACAGGATCAGCATGCCGTCGACGCGGCCCTGCATCGCGCGCAGCGCCGCGGCGGCATCCTCGGCGCCGTCGTGCGAACTGGAGACCAGCAGGTGCAGACCGCGCGCGCGCGCGGCCAGGTCGATGCCGCGGATCAGTTCGGAAAAGAACTCGCCATGCAGGTCCGGCAGCAGCGCGCCGATCGTGTGCGTGCGCCGGGTGATCAGGCTGCGCGCGCCGGCGTGCGGCACGTAGTTCAGGCGCGTGGCCACGTCGCGGATGCGCTGGCTGGTGGCCGCGGTGACGCCGCCACTCCCATTCAGCGCACGCGACACCGAGGCCACGGAAACCCCGGCCTCACGCGCCACGTCTTTGATCGTCACTGTTGCCATGCGAGTTGCCCCCGAGTGCTGAACTCCATTGCGGCGACAACGTAATCGTTTTCATGAAGCGTTGTAAAGCGTCCGCTAACAAGGCTTCTGCTGCGTTGCGGAAGGTTTACGCAAACGTTTTCATGAGCGCACTGGACAAGCGGCTGGCCGAGCGGAAAACACGCGGCCGGATCGGGCGGATCGCGTTATGGCAATGCAGCATGCCGTAGGTGGGGCGGCCGTCGGGCCGGAACGGATGAACGGCATTTGTGGACGGCGTCGCAATTCGGGTCGTTTTTGCCTGTTGTTAAAAATTTCTTCCCGTCGTTAAATCAGGGTTAATCTATGTCTGCTCAACCGACTGTATCCTCAAGTTGCCGCGATAGTGAAGAAACACCTACCAAGTAGCTGATTTGCATACCATGACCCTCCTGACGACCCTGCTGCTCCTGTCCGCCGTGCTGATCATCAGCGCGGTCAGGCATGTGCCGGCCGGTCAGGTCTACAGCCTGTACCGCCACGGCAAGCTGGTGCGCGTGCTGCAGGCGGGTACGCATCTGGTCTTGCCGCTGCTTGACCGGGTCGCGCACAAGATCAACCTGGCCGGCCAGACCCTGCGTTTCGAGGAGCCGCTGGCCGAGGCGCACGACGTGCGCGGCACGGTGTACTGGCAGGTGCTGGAGCCGGAGCGGGCCGATGCGGTGTTCGAGCAGGTCGATCAGCTGATCCGCCGCGGCGCCCAGGAAGCCCTGCGCAGCGAGCCGGCGGCCGATCGCGCCGATCGCCGCGATCTCGGTGCACGGGTGAAGCAGGCCTTGAACAGCGCGCTGCGTGAGCGCGGCATGATGGTGACCCGGGTCGACCTCGACGTCGCCTGACCACGGGTGTTGCGCCAGGGCGCCCGAGAGCGCCCGCGCCGCAGGGGATTTGAAAGCCTTCGACCCGCCTCGGCGGGTTTTCTTTTGTTGGCAATGCCGGTCGCGCCGCGGATACTTTGCGCCCCACGCCTCTTGAGTGACCCGATGACCACGCGCGACGCCTTGCAGGCACGACTCGAACAAGGCCTTGCCGCGCTGGGCTTGCAGCTGCCGGCCGGCGCGGTGCCGCGGCTGCTCGACTACCAGGCTTTGCTGGAGCGCTGGAACGCGGCGTACAACCTCACCGCGGTGCGCGATCCGGCGGAAATGGTCACCCGTCACCTGCTCGATTCGCTGGCGATCCTGCCGTACGTGCAGGGCCGGACTCTGGCCGACCTGGGCACCGGTCCCGGCCTGCCCGGCATCGTGCTGGCGATCGCCGCGCCCGGCCGCGAGATCCTGCTGGTCGATTCCAACGGCAAGAAGGTGCGCTTCCTGCGCGAGGCGATTCGCGCGCTGAAACTCGACGGCGTGCGCGCCGTGCAGTCGCGGGTGGAAGACGTCGCGGGCCAGTACGACTGCGTCACCGCGCGCGCCTTTGCCAGCATGGCCGACATGCTTGGCTGGGGCGGCCACCTGCTGGCGCCGGACGGGATCTGGCTGGCGATGAAGGGCAAGCGGCCGGACGATGAGCTGTCGGGCATCCCCACTGGTTTCGAAGTGCGCGGCGTGCACGAGCTGGCGGTGCCGGGGCTGCCGGCCGAGCGGCATCTGCTGGTGTTGGGGCGCTCGATCTTGTAGGAGCGCACCCTGTGCGCGATGCTTTTCGTCACGTGACAAAAAGCTTCGTAGGGCGGGCAACGCCTGTCGGCCTTTGCTTCCGGTCCTGGCATCAAACGGCGGGCAGTGCCCGCCCTACGAAACACAAAGGCCGCGCGCAGGGTGCGCTCCTACATGTCCAGCACGCCGCCGTTGCTCTCGATCACTTGTGCATACAGTTTTGCGGTGGCTTTCGGCGTGCGCTGCTGGGTGGCGAAGTCGACGTGGTATAGCCCGAAGCGCTTGGAGAAACCGAGCGACCACTCCAGGTTGTCCATCAGCGACCAGGCGTAATAGCCCTTCAGGTTCACGCCGGCTTCGATCGCCCGGTGCAGCGCCTTGAGGTGCCTGCGCAGGTAGTTCGTGCGCAGTGGATCATCGAGTTCGCCATTCTCGGCCACCGGCGGGTCGTAGAACGCGGAGCCGTTTTCGGTGATGTACAGCGGGATGTCGCCGTAGCGCTGCTTGAACCAGGTCAGCGTGTCGGTCAGGCCCTGCTCGAACACTTCCCAACCGGTCTCGGTGTGGGTCTTGTTCGGCTGGCGCACCGGTGAGGCCTTGAGCGGGTACTGGTTCGGGTCGTGCCTCACCACGGCGCGGGTGTAGTAGTTGATGCCGACGAAGTCGACCTTCTGGTTGGTCAGCTTGAAATCGTCTTCCGGAAACTCCGGCCAGGCGTCGCCGAAGATCTCCTTCAGCTCGGGCGGGTAGCTGCCGAGCAGCGCCGGATCGGCGAACTGCTGGTTCATGTAGGCATGCGCGCGGCGGGTCGCGGCGAGATCCTCGGCGCTGTCGGAGTGCGGGTACTTCGGCTCGATGTTGAACACCACGCCGATCGCGTGCTTGCCATGCGCGCGATACGCCTGGATGCCGGCGCCGCTGGCGCGCATCAGGTTGTGCGCGGCGATCGGCGCCTCGTACTTGCTGCGGTGGCCCGGTGCCAGCGCGCCGTGCAGGTAGCCGCCGTCGGTGACTACCCACGGCTCGTTGAGCGTGGACCAGCGCGGCACGCGGTCGTCCAGCGCCTTGAACATCACCTCGGCGTACTCGGCGAACCAGTGCGCGATGTCGCGGTTGAGCCAACCGCCGCGGTCGTCCAGCGCGGCCGGCAAGTCCCAGTGGAACAGCGTGGCGTTCGGTGCGATACCGTTTTCCAGCAATTCGTCGACCAGCCGCGAATAGAAATCCAGCCCCTTCGGGTTGACCCGGCCAGTGCCTTCGGGCAGCACGCGCGCCCAGTTGATGCTGAAGCGGTAACCCTGCAGGCCGAGCGCCTTCATCAGCTGCACGTCGTCCTTGTAGCGGCGGTAGTGGTCGCAGGCGACGTCACCGGTGTCGCCGTTCACCATCATGCCGGGCGTATGCGCGAAACGCTGCCAGATGCTGGGGCCGGCGCCGTCGGCCAGCGGCGAGCCCTCGATCTGGTAGGCCGAGGTGGCGGCACCCCAGTGGAAACCGTCGGGAAAGCGGAAGCGGGGGTGCGTCATGGGGGTTCCTGCAATCAAAGTGCTTGATGTAAACGATTACATGGGCAGAATAGCCGAATGTTTCACCGATGTGCAGACAAGCGCATGCTGCGGCGAAGACGGGCCGTCGTGGCCAACCCCCACCGGAGATGACCATGGCTGCCGTGCGTCTGGACCAGTTGCGCAAGGTCTATCCCAACGGTCACGTCGGCGTGGCCGAGGCCAGTTTCGAGATCGCCGACGGCGAGCTGCTGGTGCTGGTGGGGCCGTCCGGCTGCGGCAAGACCACCTTGCTGCGGATGATCGCCGGGCTGGAGTCGATCAGCGGCGGCACGCTGAGCATCGACGGCCGCGTGGTCAACGAGGTGGCGCCGAAGGATCGCGACATCGCGATGGTGTTCCAGAACTACGCGCTGTACCCGCACATGACGGTGGCCGAGAACCTCGGCTTCGGCCTGAAGCTGCGCGGCCACAAGCAGGCCGACATCGACCAGCGCGTGGCGGCGGCGGCAAAGACGCTGGAACTGGAGGCGCGGCTGGCTTCGCGTCCGGCCGCGCTGTCCGGCGGCCAGCGCCAGCGCGTGGCACTGGGCCGGGCGCTGGTGCGCGATCCCAAGGTATTCCTGCTGGACGAGCCGCTGTCCAACCTGGACGCCAAGCTGCGCTTGTCGATGCGGGTGGAGATCGCGCGGCTGCACCGCCAGCTCAGGGCCACCATGATCTACGTCACCCACGACCAGATCGAGGCGATGACCCTGGGCCAGCGCATCGTGGTGCTGGATGGCGGGGTGATCCAGCAGATCGACACGCCGATGAACCTGTACGGGAAACCCGCCAACCTGTTCGTGGCCGGCTTCGTCGGCAGCCCGGCGATGAACCAGCTGCATGGCACTTTGCGCCACGACCGCGGCTGGACGCTGGCCACCGCACACGGCGGGATCGCACTGGGCGAACCGGCGCAGGCGGCGGCGTGGCAGCCGTGGCGCGATCGCGAGGTGGTGCTGGGCATCCGTCCGGAAGACCTGCAGCCGCACGATGCCGGCAATGCCGCGCTCAGCGCCCAGCTGGAGGTGCTCGAACCGGTCGGCAACGAGATTTTTCTCAACTTGCGCTACGGCGACCAGGCGCTGGTCTCGCGGGTGGCGCCACGGACCCTGCCCGAACCGGGCAGCACGCTGCCACTGGGGCTGGTGGCACAGCGGCTGCACCTATTCGATGCCGCCAGCGGCGCGCGGATCGGGCCCTGAGAGCGGGCAGCACTCGGCTGGGCGAGGCATTACACTAGCCCTCCCGCGTACGGTAGCTATCCATCCATGGCCCGCATCATCGCTGTCGCCAACCAGAAAGGCGGCGTCGGCAAGACCACCACTGCCGTCAATCTCGCCGCTGCGCTGGCCGCCGCGAAGCGCAAGGTATTGCTGGTCGACCTGGACCCGCAGGGCAACGCCACGATGGCCTCGGGCGTCAACAAGCGCGACATCAAGGCGAGCGGCTGCGAGGTGCTGCTGGAGGAAGTGGAGATCGCCGCGGCGATCGTGCCCACCGATGCGCACTACGACCTGCTGCCGGGCAACGGCGATCTCACCGCGGCCGAGCTGAAGCTGATGGATGCGCTGGCGCGCGAGCACCGGCTGAAGGAAGTGCTGGCGAAGGTTTCGGCCAATTACCACACCATCCTGATCGACTGCCCGCCGTCGCTGAACCTGCTCACGCTGAACGCACTGACCGCCGCCGATGGCGTGCTGATCCCGGTGCAGTGCGAATACTTCGCGCTGGAAGGCCTGTCCAGCCTGCTCGACACGGTCAAGGCGGTGCGCCACCGGCTGAATCCCACGCTGGAGATTGAGGGCCTATTGCGCACCATGTACGACGTGCGCAACAACCTCGGCAACGAGGTCTCCGCGCAGCTCACCCAGCATTTCGGCGACAAGGTGCTGCGCTCGATCATCCCGCGCAACGTGCGATTGGCCGAAGCGCCCAGTCACGGCCAGCCGATCCATCTGTACGATCGCAGCTCACGCGGCGCGATCGCCTACATCGGCCTGGCCGGCGAGGTGATCCGGCGCGAGCGCGGGCTGCCGCGCAGCGGGCCGGTCGATCCCCCGGTCGAAGACATCGAACCCCCCGCGCCCGTACACGGCGACAGCGGTCCGACGCTCAAGGCGCCGGCCGCCAACCATCAGGAATAAGGCATGGCAGCTGCGAAGAAACGTGGATTGGGACGCGGGCTGGACGCCCTGCTCGGTGGCGCCGGCGACGCTGCGCCGTCGGTACTGACCCAGGAAGGCGAGCTGCGCCTGCTGCCGATCCAGCAGATCCAGCCCGGCAAGTACCAGCCGCGGCGGCACTGGAACGACGAGGCACTGGACGAACTGGCCGCGTCGATCAAGGCGCAGGGCCTGATCCAGCCGGTGGTGGTGCGCGAGATCGGCAAGAACAGCTACGAGCTGATCGCCGGCGAACGCCGTTGGCGGGCGGCGCAGCGCGCCCAGCTGAGCGAACTGCCGGCGCTGGTGAAGGCGGTGCCGGAGGCGGCGGTGCCGGCGATGGCACTGATCGAGAACATCCAGCGCCAGGACCTCACCCCGCTGGAAGAAGCCGACGCGCTGAAGCGCTTGATCGACGACTTCGACCTCACCCACCAGCAGGCCGCCGACGCGGTGGGCCGCTCGCGCGCGTCGGTGTCGAACATGCTGCGGCTCACCGAGATGCCGGAGTCGATCAAGCGGCTGCTCGACGACGGCAAGCTGGAGATGGGCCACGCCCGCTGCCTGCTCACCCTGGACGAATCCATCGCCGTGCCACTGGCGCGCCAGGCCTCGACCCTGGGCTGGTCGGTGCGCGAGCTGGAAGAAGCCGCGCGCCGCGCACAGACCGCGCCGAAGGGCAAGGCCAAACACGCGCCCGCGCGCGACCCGAACATCACCGCGCTGGAACGCGAACTGGGCGAACGCCTCGCCACCCGCGTCGAGCTGGCGCAGAGCCGCAGCGGGCACGGCAAGCTGGTGATCCACTACCACAGCAACGACGAGCTGGAAGGCATCCTCGGCAAGATCCGCTGAACCCCGCCGTCGCCGCCTCGTAGGGCGGGCACTGCCCGCCGGCTTTCCGGCACGTCGCACCAAAAACGGCGGGCGGTGCCGGCCCTACAAGTCGCTGACGGACGCGTGTTGCTAAACTGCGCCTCTGCTGCGCCGCGCGCTGCATCTGCCCCCGCTGGAAGGCCTCCCATGTCGCAACTCTCCGTCGTCGTCCCCGTCTTCAACGAGCGCGACAACATCCCGCCGCTGTTGGCCGAGATCGCTGCCGCGCTGCGCGGCCGGGTCGACTACGAAGTCATTTATGTCGACGACGATTCCAGCGACGACAGCCGTGCCGTGCTCGCCGCGCAGAAGGCGCTGCACCCGGAGCTTCGCGTGCTGCACCACGTCACCCGCAGCGGCCAGAGCACGGCGGTGTGGAACGGCGTGCGCGCGGCGGCTTCACCGTGGATCGCCACGCTGGACGGCGACGGCCAGAACGATCCGGCCGACATCCCGAAGCTGCTCGCCGCGCGCGACGCGGCATCGGCCGAAACGCGGCTGTTCGCCGGCTGGCGCACCACCCGCCGCGACAGCTTCAACAAGCGCATCTCCTCGAAGGTCGCCAACGCGGTGCGCTCGCGCATGCTGCAGGACGCCACCCCGGATACCGGCTGCGGCCTGAAGCTGTTCGAGCGCGAGGTGTTCCTGCGGCTGCCCTACTTCGATCACATGCACCGCTACCTGCCGGCGCTGGTCAAGCGCGCCGGCTTCGCCAGCCAGAGCGTGCCGGTCGGCCACCGCCCGCGCACCGCCGGCGTGTCCAAGTACGGCATGCTGGACCGCCTGTGGGTCGGCTTGGCCGACCTGCGCGGGGTGGCCTGGCTGATGCGTCGCGGCAAGGTGACGGCGGTCGAGGAACTCTGATCCAGATCACGTCGGGCAGATGCGGCCGTCGTATGCTGGAAGTCTTCCTTTCGGGAGACCGCCCATGAGCATCACCGTCAAGCGTGTTTACGAACCGGCCGCGAAAGCCGACGGCTATCGCGTGCTGATCGACCGGTTGTGGCCGCGCGGACTGAAGAAGGAGGCGGTGCCGCTGGACCTGTGGGCGAAGGAGCTGGCGCCGTCGACCGTCTTGCGCAAGTGGTTCGGGCATGACCCGGCGCTGTGGGACGGTTTCCGCCATCGCTACGCCAGCGAGCTGGATGCACTGGCCGAACACTGGCAGCCGCTGGCCGAACGGGCCGCGCGGCATCACGTCACCCTGCTCTACGGCGCGCGCGACGAAGAGCACAACAACGCGGTGGCGATGAAGGCGTACCTGGAAAACTGGTTGCACACGCACGGCCCACGCTGAGGCCGCGGTATGGCGCGACTCACGCCTCGCGCTGCGGCGTACCGGCGCGCGGCCAGTTTGCTAGCGCCGCGCGCGCCTGCACGCGGCCCAACTCGATCAGTTCCCGCGCGCGATAGAACTCGTAGGCGAGAGCCATGTTGTGCGGCAGCTGGATCAGCAGGTCCGGCGCGTATGCGGCCAGGCGCAGGCGCGACAGATTCGCCTGCATCAGGTCCATCGACTGCGCCAGCAGTTCGAACGTGCCCGGCTCGCGCGGGCGGCTTTCACCGCGCGGAATCATCCGGCCGATGAACTCGCCGATGCGATGGCGATAGCCGTTTTCCGCGGCCGCGGGCTGGATCGGCGGTTCCGGCGGCGTGACCGTCACCGCCGGACCGTCCACGCTGACCGCGATCAGGTAGTCCGCGGTTTCGCGGATCAGCGGGGTCACCGGCACCGGATTGAGCAGGGCGCCGTCGACCAGCCGGCGGCCGTCGATGAGGTGCGGCCGGAACACCGTGGGGATCGCGATCGACGCGCGGATCGCATCGAACAGGCCGCCGCGGCTCAGCCACACCTCGCGGCCGCGCTCGATGTCGGTGGCCACCGCGGTGAATGCCAGCGGCAGTTCCTCGATCTGCACGTCGCCGACCAGCCCGCGCATGGTCTCGATGATCTTTTCGCCCTTGATCAGGCCACCGCCGGAGAACGTCCAGTCGACCAGCTTGAGCACGTCGAGCTTGGCCAGCGCGCAGACCCAGTCGCGGTACACGTCGAGCTTGCCCGCCGCGTGGATGCCGCCGATCAGCGCGCCCATCGAACTGCCTGCGATCGCCACGATCGCGTAGCCTTGCGCCTCGATTTCCTCGATCACGCCGATATGCGCCAGCCCCTTCGCGCCACCGGCGCCGAGCGCCAGCGCCACGGTCGGCTTGCGCGCGGCGAGCGTGGCGCCGGCGAGATCGGTGGAGACCATCGGCATGCCGCTCAGCGCGGCGACTGCTGGTAGCTGCCCAGCGCCAGCTGCAGCAGGATCTTCATCTCCTCGCGCAGCGACAGCGGCGCCACGATCTCCGCGTCCGGGCCGTACTTCAGCACGTCCATCAGCAGCTCCTTCGAGTTGGAGTAGGGCAGCTTCAGCTCGTAGCGGCCATCCGGCAACCACTCGCCCTTCTGCTGCGAATGCCAGTGCTCGTCGGCGACCCAGCGCGCGGCGTGTGACGAGAAGCGGATCGTCGCCCACGCCTTCGGCTTGCCGGCGAAGATGCCATAGCTGGAGGCGAGCAGCTCGTTGAGGTCGGCATCGGCCACGTCGGTGGCGGGCGTGTCCAGCGCCTGCGCGTCGGCGATGCGGTCGACCGCGAAGCTGCGCAGCGCCTGGCGGTCGTGGTCCCACACGTCGAGGTACCAGTTGTCGCGGTAGTGGGTCAGCCGTTGCGGCGACACCATGCGGCGGCTGTCCGCGTTGGTGGTGCGCGCGCGGTAGCGGAAGCGCAGCTGCCTGCGCTCCAGCACCGCGCCGGCGACGATGCGGAACACCTGCTGGTCGAGCTTGCGCTCGCCCCAGGCGACCACGCGGATGCGCTCGATCGGCAGCGCCTTGCCGCTGTCCTGGTGCGACAGCAGGCCTTCGATGCGCGCCTTGAACGGCGCCAGCGCGCCGGCCAGCACGCCGGGGCCGGAGCGGCTGATCAGCTCGTTCAGCGCCAGCAACGCGGCCAGTTCGTCGGAGGTCAGCCACAGCCCGGGCAATTCGAACTTCTCGCCCTCGCCCACTTCGTAGCGGAACGCGGCCTGGTCGGTGCCGGCGCTCTCGATCGGTGCGCCCAGCGCATCGCGCAGGAAGGCCACGTCGCGGTACAGCGTGGCGCGCGAGCACTCCAGTTCGCCGAGCAGGCGCGACAGCGGAATCGGATAGTGCGCCGACTTCAGCAGCCGGTGCAGGGTCAGTATGCGTTCGTAGCGATCCATGGGGTCGTCGGCATATCGTGGGGAAGAGGCGTTGTGTAGCATGGCGGCGGCCTGTGGCGGCCGCAAGTCGCCGCGTGCATCGCCGTCGCCTCCCATCGGACGCCTCATGCCCCTTCTCAGCGAGCTGCCCCCGGACGCCATGCCTGACGCCACGGTGGTCGACGTACGCCCGTCGGGCTATGCGGAGATCCTGCTGCGGGTGCTGGCGATCAGCGGCTACGGCCTGTGGATCTGGCTCGGCATGGGCCTGGCGCTGGGGATGGAGCGGATCGGCCGCTGCGACATGCGGATGCCGCTGATACTCGGTACCGCGCTGGTCGGGGCGGGCCTGCTGCTGGTTAGCCTGCACCTGCCGGCAACGTCGGACTGGTACGGCTGGCCGCCGGGCCACAGCCGCTGGGCTTCGCGGGCGGCACCGATGGCGCTGGTGACCTTCCTGCCGGTGCTGCTGGTGATCATCCTGGGCGACGGCCACGGGCATACCCCGGCCATGCGCCTGGCCGGCGTGGCGCTGATGCTGTGCAGCCTGGTCAGCCTGGTCTATACCGCTTACCGCTATCGCAGCCGGCTGTCGCCCGGCCTGCAGCGGGTGTCGTCGTCGTTGCCGGTGAGCCGGCTGGTCACCGCCTGGTACGGCGGCGGACTATGGTTGTGGCTGTGCATGATGGTGCAGGGCGGGTTGGAGCCGCCGCAGAGTGCATATCCATGGATTCTATTGTTGCTGGCGCTGGCCTTGCTGCTGGGCCTGCTCGAAGGCATGCGCTGGCAATCCCTGGGCGTGCCGCATGGCACGCGCGGCGAAATGGAGGTGCACGACGTGCCGCCGGTGCGCTTCGTGGCGGCGATCTTCATCTATGTGCTGCCGTGCGCCGCGTTGTTGCTGACCGAACGTTTCGGCGGCGGCCTGCTGGCCGCTGCAGTGGCGGTGCCCAGCTGCCTGCTGGGCAAGATGCTGGAGCAGCACGTCTACGAAACGGCGCTGGCCGGCGAGTTGCCGGCAGCCGGGTGAAGACGGCGCGGATGGCTTTGCAGCGCCGTTCATTGCAAGTTCAAGCCATCCCGTTAAGGTAGCTGTCTTACTATTGTTTAACAAATGGACCGTCCCCTGATGAAAAAGACCTTGATCGCCGGCCTGCTGCTGGCCGCCTTCGCGAGCTTCGCCGTCCAGGCCCAGGATACCGCCGCCAACCCGGCCGACAACGGCGGCTGGACCGGTTCGGGCGAATTCGGTTTTGCCTCGGCCACCGGCAACTCCCGCTCGGAGAACGTCAACGCCAAGCTCGGCCTGAGCCAGGAAAACGAGCAGTGGAAGAACAACTTCTTCATCGACGCGCTGCGCTCGAAGAGCCAGCAGACCGTGGTCGATACGGCCGGCAACACCCTCAAGCAGTTCAACACCACCGCGAACCGCTATGACGGCGGCGCCTCGGTCGGCCTCAAGCTCGACCCGCGCAGCTACATCGTCGGCGCCGCCCGTTACGAGCACGACGATTTCGGCGCGAACCTGTGGCAGGGCATCGTCTCGCTCGGCTACGGCTACATCGCGCTGAAGGACGGGCGCAACGAGCTGTCGTTCGAAATCGGTCCGGGTTACAAGCGTTACCGCCCGGCCGACGTCGACACGGTGGTCGGTGGCGTGGTGGTACACCAGCAGCAGCCGACCGAGAGCGAGATGGTTGCCCGCGGCCTGGCCAACTACAAGTACAAGCTCACCGAGAACACCGCGTTCGAGGACACGCTCCTGATGGAAGCGGGTTCGAAGAACACCTACCTGCAGAACGACGCGGGCGTGGCGGTCAGCATGACCCGGAAGCTGGCGCTGAAGGTCGGCTTCCAGGTGCGCCACAACAGCGACGTCCTGCCGGGCACCAAGAGGACCGACACGCTGACCACCACCAACCTGGTCTACAGCTTCTAAGCTGCGACTGACGTTGCAAATCGGCGCCGGCTATCGGCACCGACTACTGTTAGGAGCGCACCCTGTGCGCGATGCTCTTCGTGACGTGACGAAAAGCATCGCGCACAGGGTGCGCTCCTACGGTTTTTCAGAGCCCGAGCAAGGTGCCGGCGCCCTGCGCCAGCAGCAGCGCCGCCACCTTCCGGCCCAGCGCGATCGCCTGGTCGCTGGGGGCGCTGGCTTCGGCATGCAGCAGCCGGCCGCTGGCCGCGTCGCCGACCATGCCGCGCAGGTGCAGGCCGTGTTCGCCGAGCATGCACCAGGCGCCGATCGGTACCGTGCAGCTGCCGCCCAGGGCCTGGTTCATCGCACGCTCGGCGCTCACGGTGAGCCGGGTATCGGCATCGTCCAAGGCGGCCAGCAAGGCCAGCACGCCGGCCTGGCCCTCGCG
>DATCUT010000156.1:0-7303 GCA_036561785.1 Rhodanobacter sp. | reverse complement strand
GCGCGCCGGCTCGACTGCGTGCTGCCCGACGCGCCGCTGCACCTGCACTGCGCGCCGGAGCTGGTCGCGCAGGCGCTGGACAAGCTGCTCGACAATGCGCTGTCGTTCACCCCGCCCGACGGCTGGCTGCGGCTCACCTTGCGCAGCACGCCGGACGGCGCCGAGATCGAGCTGGCCAACCAGGGCCCACTGCTGCCTGCGGCGATGCAGGGCCGGCTGTTCGATTCGCTAGTCAGCCTGCGCGACAAGACCACCCCCGGCGATGCCCCGCACCTGGGCCTGGGCCTCTACGTGGTGCGGCTGGTGGCCGAGCGTCACGGCGGCGTCGCCAGCGCGCGCAACCTCGACGACGGCAGCGGCGTGGCGTTCTCGCTGCGCCTGCACGGCATGCCGCGCCAGCGGCTCTAAAGACTTCCTCTCCCCCGGCTTTGCTGGGGGAGAGGGTTGGGGTGAGGGGGGCGCTTTGGCTCTGGACGTCCATACCCACGCCGTCCCAGCCTGCTATCTTGAGCAGCCCGTTCCCGTACAAATGGCTTATCCGTGATCTCCCGAGACGAATTCGACGCGCTGGTTGCCCAGGGGCATACGCGTATCCCGCTGGTGCGCGAGGTGTTTTCCGACCTCGACACGCCGCTGTCGGTGTACCTGAAACTGGCCGACGGCCCGTACACCTTTTTGTTCGAATCGGTCGATGGCGGCGCCACCTGGGGGCGCTATTCGATCATCGGCCTGCCGGCGAAACGGGTGTTTCGCCTGCGCGGGCATGAACTCGAGGTGGAGGATTCGGGCGAGGTCACCGAGCGTCGCCACCTCGACGACCCGCTCGCGGAAATCGAAAAGCTGCGCCAGCAGTACGACGTGCCGCGGCTGCCGCAACTGCCCGCGTTCAGCGGCGGCCTGGTCGGCTACTTCGGCTTCGAGACGATCGGCTACATCGAGCCGCGACTGGCGCAGTGGGATCGCGCCGACGAGCTGGGCACGCCCGACGTGCTGCTGATGCTGGCCGAGGAAGTGGCGGTATTCGACAACCTCAAGGGCCGGCTGTACCTGATCGTGCACGCCGATCCGGCGCAGCCGCAGGCGTATGCCGAGGCGCAGCGCCGGCTCGATGCGCTGGTCTACCGGCTGCGCCAGGGCGGCGCGTCGTATCCGCAGCTGACTCAGTCGATCGCGCTGGACGAGGGCGACTTCAAGTCCTCGTTCACCAAGCCCGAGTTCGAGGCGATGGTCGAGCGCGCGAAGGAATACATCCGCGCCGGCGACATCTTCCAGGTGGTGCCGTCGCAGCGCTTGAGCGTGGGCTTCAACGCGCGCCCGGTCGATGTGTACCGCGCGTTGCGCGCGCTGAACCCGTCGCCGTACATGTACTTCGTCGACCTCGGCGAGACCCAGATCGTGGGCTCCTCGCCGGAAATCCTCGCCCGGCTGAAGGACGGCAAGGTGGTGGTGCGCCCGCTCGCCGGCACGCGCAAGCGCGGTGCCACGGAAGAAGAAGACCGGGCGCTGGAGGCCGAGCTGCTGGCCGACCCGAAGGAGCGTGCCGAGCACGTGATGCTGATCGACCTGGGCCGCAACGACCTGGGCCGGATCAGCGAGACCGGCAGCGTGGAAGTGAGCGACTCGTTCGCGATCGAGCGCTACTCGCACGTGATGCACATCGTGTCGCAAGTGCAGGGCACCGTGCGCGACGGGCTCAGCTACATGGACGTGCTGAAGGCCACCTTCCCGGCCGGCACGCTGTCGGGCGCGCCGAAGGTGCGCGCGCTGGAGATCATCCAGGAACTGGAGCCGTACAAGCGCAACATCTATGGCGGCGCGATCGGCTGGATCGGCTGGTGGGGCGATGCCGACACCGCCATCGCGATCCGCACCGCGGTGATCCACGGTGGCCGCCTGCACGTGCAGGCTGGCGCCGGCATCGTCTACGACTCCGACCCCGCCGCCGAGTGGGAGGAGACGATGAACAAGGGCCGCGCGTTGTTCCGCGCGGTGGCGCAGGCGGCAAAGGGGTTATGACGGCGCGGCTCAGTCCGGGGGAGTGAACTTGAAGCGGCACACGTTGCCGCCCCTGGCCATGCATTCCTGATGGTCCACCTTGCTGCCGGTGAAGCTCGACAACAGGGCCAGGTCGAACTGGCAGATGTCGGGATCCTTCATCGCCAGGTTGTGGAAAATGCAGTTGTCGGCCTCGATGACCAGCGGGTCGCCTTCGGTTTCCGACGGCCGGGTGTCGTACCCGAGCTCCTCCATGATCTCCGACAGCTCGTGGACGCGCTGCTTCGGGTCGAGTTGTACGGGGTGTTGCCGGCGGAATTTCTCCGCGATCCTGGCGCCCATGGCCTTGAGGCGCTCGCGGAGCTTCTCGGCTCCCGATTCCTGCCTGATGGATTCGATCACCAGCTCGGCGAACCAGGAATACTGGCGGGGAAACAGCTCCCGGCCTGCGTCGGAGAGTACATAGAGCTGCTCCGGACGCCCGCCGGAGGGGCGGCTTGCGCCAAGCGCGACCAGTCCGCTGTTTTCCAGCGACACCAAGTGCTGGCGAACGGCCGTCCGCGTGATTTCGAGTTTTCCCGAGAGCCGCTCGATGGTCATGCCGCTCTTCTTGCGCAAGAGCAGCTTGAGCAATTCCTGCTGTCGGGCACCAAGAACTTCGAGCATCTGCTTCCTCCTCAGGCTCGGGAACCGTCGCCGTGGATGGGCGAATAGTGTGCGCTGATTTGCTGCAAAACAACATAAAACCCTGTCAAATCATTTATGACATAAAAAACTTGCGTAAATGCTTTATATGCCTTAGCGTCGGGCCTCCATTCGAAGTGGCGAGGGGATACAGACATGATCAGGTCGCAGTTAGGTGAGGCGCCGGGGGGATCCGTGCGCCGGTTCCGGAAAGACGGGCTACGTGGGCCAGGCTCAAGCGTGGCAAGGCATGTCGGGTTGTCGGCGTTGCTGCTGACGGCCGGGCTGCTGGCCGGTTGCGGCGGGGGCGGCAAGGACAAGACCGTCAGCACTCCCCCCACCGTCACGTCCACGGTGCCGGCCAGCGGAAGCACGAACGCGCTCAATACGGCGGCCGTCTCGGCGACCTTCGAGCGGGCCATGGATGCTGCTTCGCTCACTACCGGAACCTTCACCCTGGCATGTCCCGCGGGGACCCCGGTGCAAGGAGCTGTCGCCTACGACGCGGCCAGCCGGAAGGCGACGCTGACCCCGGCCGCGATGCTGCCGGCCGATACGTCCTGCACCGCCACGCTCAGCACCGGCGTCAAGGACAGCATGGGCGTCGCCCTGGCCAGCGTCTTCACCTGGTCGTTCAGCACCACCGTGGACCCGGCCGTGGTCGCCTCGGGCATGCAGATCTTCCGTTACGACACCTTCGGCGACGAAACGCAGTGGACCGATGCGCTGCACATGAACGACGTGATCTCGGCCGCGGTCGACCCGGCGACGGCGTTGGCGGTGGGCCTGAAGGTCGACGCCGAAGCGCTGCCGGCCGCCGTGGTGGCAGGTATCCAGGACGGCAGCATCAGCCTGACCAGTACCGACACCACGATCGCCCTGCTGAAGCTCGATGCCGTGGTGGGCGTCAAGGGCACGGTCGAGATGGTGAACGGAAAGGACACGCTGACCCGCGTCGGCATCACCTGCGCGCTGTGCCATTCGACGGTGGACAACTCGTTCGCGGCAGGTATCGGCAAGCGCCTGGACGGCTGGCCGAATCGCGATCTGAATCCGGGCCTGATCATCTCGCTGTCACCGGCGCTGACGGCCGCGCAGAAAGCGGTCTACAGCTCGTGGGGCAAGGGCATGTACGACCCGCGCTACAACTTCGACGGTATCAACGGCCCGCAGGTGATCTCGCCGGCGTTTGGTCTGGCCGGCATCCACAGCATCACCGCGACCGGTGACGGCGACGACATCGCCTACTGGAACCGCTACGTGGGCGTGACCCAGATGGGTGGCCACGGCACGTTCACCGAACCGCGCCTCGGCATCAACGTCACCAACGGCACCGACGACCTGATCAGCAGCAAGCTGCCGGCCCTGCAGGCCTATCAGTTGACGCTGGCCGCGCCGCCGCCGCCCGCGGGAAGCTTCGATGCGGTGGCCGCCCAGCGCGGTGCGACGTTGTTCAACGGCGCGGCCGGTTGTGTCACCTGCCACAGCGGTCCGGAATTCACCGACGCCAACACGCGGCTGCATGCACCCAGCGAAGTGGCCAGCGAACCGGAGCCCAACGGCGTGCCCAGCTATGCCTCGCGCACGGCGACCAAGCAGTACCGCACCGCATCGCTGAAGGGCGTCTGGCAGCACCCGCCGTATTTCCACAACGGCTCGGCCGCCACGCTGAAAGATGTGGTGATCGCCTACAACACGAAGAAGTCGCTGGGGCTGTCCGCCGGGGATGTCGACGACCTCGCGGAATACCTCAAGTCCTTGTAGTTGCAGCCTGAGTGCGGCATCGGCGGGCACCGATGCCGCACCGGCCAGTTCATGGGCGGTCGCGCCGGCATCCGTCCCGCGCGCCTGCCGTCGCCCAGCGGGGTGTGAGGCATGCCGTCCCTGACCGATCACCTGTATCGCCTTTCGCGTTCGCCCACCGCTGCCGGTTGGGTGGCCCGGACCGGCGGCGCCGTGGCGGTGATTGCGCTGGCGCAGCTGTGCCTGCTGATGGCCGCCGGCCCGCAGCTTCCGTTCACGCCGACGCATGCGGCCACGCCGGGCGCGGTCGATGGCGGCCCGCTGGCGAAGTGGCATCTGTTCGGCATTCCGTACGCGGGCACCGTGTTGAAGGCGACGACCCTGTCGCTGGTGCTGCGCGGCACGGTGGCGACGGATCAGCAGAACCGCGCGGTGGCGATCATGGCGGAAAAGGGCCGTCCGGATGCGGGCTACCACGTCGGCGAGCATCTCCCCGGTGGCGGCGTGTTGCAGGCGGTGCACGCGGACCACGTGGTCATCGCCAACGGCGGAACGCAGGAGCGGCTCGCCCTGGTCGACCCGGCGACTCGTCCGCAGCCTGCGCCGACCCGGTCGTCCGTTGCCGTCGCGCCAGCGGGCCTGGCACCGCCGACAGGCATGTCGTCCTCCGTCGGCGCCCTGAGCGTCCTGCCGGTGGTTGAAAACGGTCGGGTGGTGGGTGCGCGACTGGTCACGCCGGACGTGGCGCGGATCGAACGCCTGGGGCTGCGGCGGGACGACGTCATCGTCTCGATCGACGGCACCGCGGTCGCCGATCCGGCCATCAATCGAACCCTCGAAAAGGGACTGCTGGCGGGCAGTGCCATGACCCTGGTCGTCCGCCGCGACGGCCGCGAACAGACCGTCCGTGTCGCTCCATGAGAACGCAATGAACAACCGCCTGCGCACCGTGTTCTTCGTATTCGCCCTTGCCTGGGCCGCCGCCGGTCTGGCGCAGACCGCCGGTGATGCGGGCAAGACCGAGCTCAACCTGAAGGGCGTGGATATCTCGGTGCTGATCCAGACGGTCAGCGAGGTGACCGGGCGCAGCTTCATCGTCGATCCGAAGGTGACCGGCGACGTCACCATCATCTCCAGCACGCCGATGACCACTGACGAGATCTGGACCCTGTTCACGTCCGTGCTGAGCGTGCACGGCTACGCGGTCACGCCCGCGGGCAAGGCGTGGAAGGTGCTGCCGGAAGCGGCGGCGGTGCTGGATGGCCAGGGCGCGGCGGCGGACGGACCGGACGCGATCGTCACGCGCGTGGTCGAGCTGCGCAACGTGCCGGCCGGCGAGCTGTCCGCGCTGCTGCAGCGGCTGATCTCGCCGAACGGCAGGATCTCCGCGCAGGGCAGCCGGCTGATCGTCACCGAGCGTTCGGCGAACGTGGCCCGGCTGATGCGCATCATCGCCCGCATCGACACCACGTTCGGCAGCGAAGTGGAGGTGATCGCGCTCGACCACGCCAACGCTGCGGAGGTGGTGCGCACGCTGCAGCAGCTGGAGGGCACCGTGGCGGCGGGCTCGGTGGGCAACGTGTCGCACATGGTCGCCGATGCGCGCAGCAATTCGATCCTGCTGTCGGGCAGCCCCGGCCAGCGCCTGCGCATCCGCACCCTGGTGGCGCAACTGGACACGCCGCTCACCGACGGCGACTACACCCAGGTGATCTACCTGCACAACGCCAAGGCGTCCGAGCTGGCGCCGGTGCTGGAGGCGGTGGCGGCGACCCTGACCGGCGGCGATGCCAGGCAGGGCGGCGGCAAGGTCACCGCGATCGGCTTCCACGCCGGCACCAACGCGCTGATCATCACCGCGCCGCCGGCGATCTATCGCGGGCTAGCCTCGGTGGTCAGGCAACTGGACGTGCGTCGCGCGCAGGTGATGGTCGAGGCGGTGATCGCGGAAGTGTCCGACGACCTCGCCGACGAACTGGGCGTGCAGTGGCAGGCCACCTCGGCGGATGGTGCGCCGGGCAACGGTGTCATCGGCGGCACCAACTTTCCCGGGCGCGGCGGCGTCGGCGGCATCCTCGGCGTGATGGCCAACCCGGCCAGCGTGGGGCCGGGGCTCAACCTCGGCTATGCGCGGGGCACGCTGCGGATTTCCGGACCCAACGGCACCTCGATCGACGTGCTGCAGATCGGCGCGCTGGTTCGCGCCCTGCGCGGCGATGGCCGCGCCAACATCCTGTCGCGGCCGAGCATCATCACGCTGGACAACCAGGTCGCGGAATTCAAGGTGGCGCAGGAGGTCCCGTTCCTGACCGGGTCGTACACCTCGGCCACCGGCGCGAGCGCGGGCAATGGCTTTTCCAGCCCGTTCCAGACGATCGAGCGCAAGGACGTCGGCCTGATCCTGAAGGTGACTCCGCACGTCAACGCCGGCGACAGCGTGCGCCTGGAGATCGTGCAGGAAGTCTCCTCGCTGGCGCCGACGCAGTCGGTCGGCGCGGTCGACCTGATCACCAACAAGCGCGAGATCCGCACCACCGTGCAGGTCGGCGACGGCGCGCTGCTGGTGCTCGGCGGCTTGTCGTCGGAGGAGGTGACCGAGTCCACGCAGGGCGTGCCGGGGCTGTCGCGCATTCCGTTGTTCGGCGCCCTGTTCAAGTCGCGCCAAGCCACGCGGACCAAGCGCAACCTGATGATCTTCCTGCGCCCGGTGATCCTGCGCGACGACATGGCCGGCGAGCTGCTGTCGAACGACAAGTACAACTTCCTGCGCATGGAGCAGCTGCAGAGCGCCGAGCGCTATGACCGTCCGGTCCGCGGCGGCGCACCGCTGGTGCTGCCGGAGAACCCGTCGGGCAACCCGCGGCCGGCGCCGCTGCCGACC
>DATCUT010000155.1:0-11485 GCA_036561785.1 Rhodanobacter sp. | reverse complement strand
CCAGCCTCAGCCTGCGCGTGGACGCCGCGCGCACCGGCCAGGCCCGGGCCGTGCTCAGCTATCCCACCTCCGGCCTCGGCTGGCGTGCCGCCTACGTGGCGACGCTGCAGCCCGGCGCGGCCTGCCGCATGCAGTTCGAATCGCGTGCAAGCATTGCCAACCGCAGCGGCCGCGACTGGCACGATGCGCAGGTCACCCTGATCGCCGGCCAGCCGAACATGGCCAAGGCCTCGGCGCCGCGGCCGATGATGACGATGGCGCGCGGTTTCAACGCCAAGGCCGAGAGTGCCGACATGCCGCAGCAGGACAGCGTGGGCGACTACCGCAGCTACACCCTGCCCGCCGCGGTCGAGCTGCCCGACGGCAGCGTCAGCCAGGTGCCGCTGTATGCCACGCGCACGCTGGACTGCGTGCGCACCGCGCTGTACGAGAACGGCAACAGCTTCCAGCCGCAACAGCCGATCCTCAGCCGCGACTTCAACCAGGGTGGCGGCAGCGCCATCGTCAGCACGCTGAAGTTGAAGGCGTTCGACAGTCTGCCCGCCGGCTATCTGCGCGTGCTTACCGCCGACCGGAACGGCACGCCACAGTTCATCGGTGAGGGCCGCATCGACGACACCCCGAAAGGCGGCGACGCCACCATCACCCTGGGCACCGCGTTCGACCTGCGCGCCGAACGCGAGCGCACCGGCTTCAATACGGACAAGGCCGGTCGCACGCTGGACGAGGCATTCCGCATCAGCCTCAGCAATGCCGGCGACAGTGCCCGCACGGTGACCGTGCGCGAGCATCCCAGCCGCTGGCGCCAATGGACGCTGATTTCATCCAGCAGCAAGCCCAGTCAGCAGACGCCGGACACGCTGGAGTTCCGCATCGACGTGCCGGCCAACGGCAAGGCCGTGCTGGACTACGCGGTGCGCTACAGCTGGACCGCCGACGAACAACCACAGTAATTCCGACCGGAGTTCACCATGCTCAACATCACCAACCATGACAACGGGATCCGCGAGATCCAGCTGGCCCGCCCGCCGGTCAACGCACTGAACCTGGAGCTGGTGCGCACCATTCGCACCGCCGTCGACGATGCCGTGCGCGACGGGGTACGCGGCATCGTGTTGTCCGGCGCGCAAGGGCTGTTCTCCGCCGGCGTCGACGTACCGGCCCTGCTCGGCCGCGATCGCGCCGGCGTGCGCGAATACTGGCGCGAGTTCTTCGCGCTGTGCGCCACCCTGGCACATGCACCGATCCCGCTGGTGGCGGCGATCACCGGCCACAGCCCGGCCGGCGGCGCGGTGCTGGCGCTGTTCTGCGACTACCGGGTGATGGCCGAAGGCCCGTACCGGATCGGCCTGAACGAAGTGCAGGTCGGACTGATCGTGCCCGAGGCGATCCAGCTGGCGCTGCGCCGTGTGGTCGGCACCTACCGCGCCGAACGGCTGCTGGTCGCCGGCGCCATGATCGAATCGGCCGAGGCGGTGGCTTGCGGCTTCGTCGACGAACTCACCGGCGTCGATCAGGTCAGTACGCGCGCCCTGCACTGGCTGGGCGAACTGCTGGCGTTGCCGTCACACGCGATGCTCGCCACCCGCACGCTGGCCCGCGCCGATCTCGCCGCCGCCTACGCCGACCTGGATGCGTTGCCGCTGGATGACTTCGTCGAGGAGTTCTTCCACCCGCAGACGCAGGCGGTGCTGCAGCAGTTGGTCGCCCGGTTGAAGAGCAAGAGCGAGAAGTGAGTGTGGTGTAGGAGCGCACCCTGTGCGCGATGCTCTTGCGTGGCGTGATGAAAAGCATCGCGCACAGGGTGCGCTCCTACACGATCAGCCTTTCGCCACCGGCCGCGACGGGTCGCTGACCCAGCCGCTCCACGACGGCGCGTACAGCCGCGAACCGTGCAGGCCGGCGTGTTCCATCGCCAGCAGGTTGTGGCAGGCGGTGACGCCGGAGCCGCACATGTGCACCACACGCGATGGTGCGGTCGCACCGAGCACCGCCAGGAACTCGTCGCGCAGTTCCGCCGCCGGTTTGAAGCGGCCGTCGCTGCCGAGGTTGTCGGCAAACGGCCGGTTCAGCGCGCCGGGCACGTGGCCGCCGACCCGATCCAGCGGCTCGACGTCACCGCGGTAGCGGGGCGCGGCACGCGCATCGAGCAACTGGCCGGCCGCACCATCGCGCACCGCCGCATGATCGAGCAGCACCTGGTTCGCGTCATAGCGCAACGACACCTTGCTGGCCGGCCGCGGAGCGGCCTCGCCGGATTCGACCGGCAGGCCTGCCGCCAGCCACGCAGCGTAGCCGCCATCCAGCACCGCCGCCCCACGTACGCCGACCAGGCGCAGCAGCCACCACAGCCGTGCCGCGGCCAGCGCGCCGCCGGCGGCGTCGCAGCTCACCACCTGCATGCCCGGCTGCCAGCCCCAGCGCGACAACAGCGCGTTGAACGCGGACTCCAGCGGCAACGGATGCCGGCCCAGGCCTTCGGCCTGGCGCGACAGGTCGGACAGGTCGCGGTCGAGGCTGGCATGGACGGCGCCGGGGATATGGCCGTCCAGATAATCGCGCCCGCCTTTCGCCGGATCGGTCAGGTCGAAGCGGCAATCCACGATCAGCACCGCATGCGCTGGCAACGCAGCCAGTTCCGTCGCGTCGATCAAGGTGGTCCTCAGCGTCATGTGCGTTCCATCCTCTGCAACAGGTTGTACAGCATCGCGGCGGTGGCGCCCCAGATGCGATGACCGCCGTGAATGAATTCCACCATCGGCCGCTGGTGGCCGCGGAATTCCATCGTATAGCGGCGCAGGTTGGCCGGTTCCAGCAGGAATGCCAGCGGCACCTCGAACACTTCGGCCACCTCGTCCGGCGCCGGATACAGCTGCGCCTCCGCCGCAATCTTCGCCACCACTGGGGTGATGCAGAAGCCGCTGATCGTTTCGAAGCGGTCGAGGTAGCCCAGCGGCGTCACCAGCGTGCGGTCGAGACCGATCTCCTCCTCGCTTTCACGCAGTGCGGTAGCGAGTGCGTCGCCATCGCCCGGGTCGCTGCGCCCACCGGGAAAGGCCACCTGGCCGGCATGCGCCTGCAGGTTGTCGGTGCGCACGGTAAGCACCAGCCGCGGCTGCACACCTTCGCGAAAACCCACCAGCACGGCCGCCGGCAAGCGCTGGCTGCTGCCGAGCAAGCGGGACATGTCCGCGTGGTTCCAGCCCGGCCCGGTCGGCGGCGCCGACAACGGCCGCAGCACCTTGACCAGCTCGTCGATCATGAGGTCCTACGCAGCGGCAGGATATCGCGCATCACATGCAGCCTTTCGGCATCGCTCATCGTGCGCCAGCGGCCGATTTCCTCGCCGTTGCGCTGGCAGCCGATGCAATAGCCGCGCGCATCCAGCCGGCAGGTGCCGATGCAGGGTGTCAATGGCGGGGTTTCGGCGGGGATCGGGGCGTTCGGCATGCTTCGTCATGCTACCACCGCAGGGACGTTGAACCGACTCTCAGGGCCTGCCTGTATCCGGCTTGATCGCGAGCAACTCGATCTCGAACACCAGCGCCTCGTTCGGGCCGATCCGCGGCAGCGCGCCGGTTTCGCCGTAGGCCAGCTGCGGCGGGATCACCACCTTCCAGCGATCGCCCACGTGCATGCGCGGGATCACGTCCTGCCAGCCGCGGATCACCTTGTCGACGGTGAAGCTGACCGGCGCGCCATGCGCCCAGGTGCTGTCGAACTCGGTGCCGTCCACCAGCATGCCGCGGTAGTTCACGGTGACCGTGCTGCTCACCGTGGGACTGGCCTGGCCGCTGCCCTTGTTCAGCACCGCGTACTGGATGCCCGACGGCAGTTGCACCACGCCGGACTGCCGCCGGTTCTGCGCCATGTACTGCGCGCTCTTGCGCGCATTGGCGGCGGCGATCCGGTTGAACTCGGCCAGCGCATCGGCATGCATCTGCTGGTCGAGCCGCTGCAATTGCTGATGCATGTCCTGCATCGACACACTGGGATGGCGCCTGGCGTAGGCATCCTGGATCGCCCGCAGCAGCACCGGGATCTCCACGTCCGGCTTGCCGTCGGCGAACTGGCTGCCGATCTGGTAGCCGATCGCGTACGACAACTTCGCCTTGTCGGGCTTCGTCGTCGGCACGGCACTCTGCGCATGCGCCACGCCGCCCAGCAACAGCACTGCGCCGAGCAGCCCGCAACGCAGATGTGTCATGCCTTTCTCCACCGGGCCTTTCCCTATCGCGACAGTCGATCCTGACGGTTCATCCTAAGCGGTTCGCGCGATTCGTGCAGCGCTGGCGCCTGTGGCTTGAGAAACCCCGCGGCGGCAAAGGTTCCCGCTGCTACCATCGCGTTTTTGCACTGATCGGGAGCCACTCATGGCCTATCGCAACCTGGAAATCGGCAACCGCGGCGCCGTGCGCACGATCGTCGTCAACCGTCCGGACAAGCTCAACGCGCTGAACCGTGACACCCTCAACGAGCTGGGCCTGGTGTTCGCGCAAGCCGCGCAGGACGACGCCGTGCGCGTGGTGGTGCTGACCGGCGCCGGCGAGAAGGCGTTCGTCGCCGGCGCCGATATCGCCGAAATGAACGGCTACACGCCGACGCAGGCGCAGGGTTTCTCGCGCGCCGGCCAGCGCCTGATGACGTCGATCGAGCGGCTCGGCAAGCCGGTGATCGCGCGCGTCCAGGGTTTCGCGCTCGGCGGCGGCATGGAGCTGGCGATGGCCTGTCACCTGCGCGTGGCCAGCGAGAAGGCGAAGTTCGGCCAGCCGGAAATCAACCTCGGCCTGATCCCCGGCTTCGGCGGCACCCAGCGCCTGCTGCGCCTGGCCGGTCGCGGCGCGGCACTGGAGCTGTGCCTGACCGGCGCGCCGATCAACGCGCAGCGTGCGTACGAACTGGGTCTGGTCACCCGCGTGGTCGCACCCGAGGCGCTGGACGAAGCCGTGGACACGCTGGCCGACCAGCTCGCCGCCGCCGCGCCACTGGCCGCCGCCGGCATCCTCGACGCCGTACTGCAAGGTGGCGAGACCGCGATCGACCAGGGCCTGGAGTTCGAGACGCAGGGTTTCGCGCTGGCGTTCTCCACCGAGGACATGCGCGAAGGCACCACGGCATTCCTGGAAAAGCGCAAGGCCGAGTTCACGGGCCGCTGACCGTGGGAGCCCGCTGGCGGGCGATGCCTTCCGGTACACCGAAGAGCATCGCCCGCCAGCGGGCTCCTACACGCTAGTCGTTGTCATGTCCGTGGAACTTCATCTCGCCCGCGGTCACCGGCAGCTTCAGCCGATTCTCCGGCGGCGCCAGCGGACACACCACGTGCGGGGTGATCGCGCACGGCGGGTTCTCGGCCAGGTTGAAGTCCAGCAGCACCTTGCCGTTCTTCGGCGCCGCGGCGTACAGGAAGCGCGCGCCGCCGTAGGTCAGCCGCCCCGCCGTACGGTCGCTGAACACGAAGAACAGCCGGCCGTCCTCGTCGATCGGCAACAGCTCGTAAGTATGGCCATCACGCCGGAACACCGCCTTGCCCGCGATCGGCGTATCGCTCACGGTGCCGGTGACGTAGGCGATCTTCAGCATGTGCGGCGTGGGGAACGCTACCCAGTCCGCCTCGATCCGCCACGACGGATCGATTGGGAAATAGTCGAAGCCGGGGAAATGCGTGCGCAGCGGCGCATCGTTGTTCTTCGCCCGCAGGCCGCGCTGCGTGCCGTTCTCGATCACGTACAGGTAACTGCTGCCGAAGCCCACCCGGGCCGGTTGTTGCTTGCCGTCCGGACCTTGCGTACGCAACACGTTGACGGCCGCCGCCGGCTGGCCGTCGATCGTGATCCCGCGGGTTTCCGTCAGGTGCAGGCTGACCTTCCCGTCGGCCGCCAGCTGCAGCGTACCCAGGTGCGCGGGTGCACCGGGAATCTCGAAGCGGCTGTCCGCGGCACTGCCCACGCTGTTCGAGCCGGGCTGCAACCAGCCCGAGGCGGTGAGCGCCAGATAGCCGTCCATACGCGTCAGCTGATCGACGCGCTCGGCGCGCGCCGCGGTCACCGCAGCAGCGTAATTTTCCGGCGTCGCGGCCGGTGCGGAAAACGGAACCAGCAATATCAGCGCGGCGACCGCGCACCACTCAGTGATTCGAGCCACGGTAGTTCTTCTCACCGGCGGTGACGCGCAGGTCAAGCCGGTTTTCCGGCGGCGCCAGCGGACAGGTGGCGAATGGAGTGAATGCGCACGGCGGGTTGTAGGCCTTGTTGAAATCCAGCACGACCTTGCCGTCTTTCGGCGGGTCGATATACAGGAAGCGCGCGGCACCGTAGGTTTCCTTGCCGCTGGTGCGGTCGGCGAACACGATGAAGTACTGCGCGTCGCCGGGCACCTCGATCACCGGCAGGATCTCGAAATGCTTGCCGTCGCGGGTGAACTCCAGCTTGCCCGGTATCGGGTACTTGTCGACGGTGCCGATCACCGACCCCATCTCCAGCGTCTCGCCCGGCTGCGCCGGCACCCAGGTCGCCTCGACCCGCCACGACGGGTCGATCGGGAACGCATCGATGCCAAGGAAATGCTGGCGCGTCGGCGCCTGCGTGTCCTTCACCCGCAGTCCCTTGCGGCCATCGCGGTCGATCACGTAGAAGCTCGCGCTGCCGAAGCCCACCCTGGTCGGTGCCGCGTCCGCGCCGGCGTGCAGGTCGTCCACCAGTGCGGCTTCCGTCACGGCCTTGCCGTCGATGGTGGCGCCGCTGTCCTTGTCCAGCGCGATGCGCATGCTGCCATCGTGGGCCAGCGTGACCACGCCCAGATGCGCGGGGCCGGCGCTCAGCACGATGTCGTTGCCGGCGGCGCTGCCGACGCGGTTCGTACCTTCCTTCAGCCACTCCAGCCCGATCAGGCTCAGCCAGCCGTCCGGCGCGGTCAGCCGTTCGACCCGGCCGGCCTGCCACTGCTCGATGCTGTACTTGTAACTATCGATGTCGGCGGCTTGCACGGTAGCGACTCCCAGGATGGCGGCGGCAACAAACAGGCTGGTACGTATCATCAATATCTCCAGCGAAACGCTTCTTGAAGGCGCGTCAACGGCCGCGCATGAACAACTTGTCGAGCTCGGCCAGGCTCAGCTGGACCCAGGTCGGACGCCCATGATTGCATTGTCCGGAGCGTTCGGTCGCCTCCATCTCGCGCAGCAGCGCATTCATCTCGGGAATCGTCAGGCGCCGGCCTGCACGCACCGAACCGTGGCAGGCCATCGTCGAGAGCAGCTCGTTCTCCAGCTCCTGCAGGCGGCGCGAGCTGCCGTGCTGGGCCAGTTCGGACAACACGTCGCGGCTGAGCTGGGCCACGTCGGCGCCTTCCAGCAGCGCGGGAATACGCCGCACCACGATCGTCGCCGGGCCGCTGCGCGACAGCTCCAGGCCCCACTCGGCCAGCGCCTCGGCATGCTCCTCCGCGGCAGCCGCTTCCTTCGCGCTGACCGCGATGGAGAGCGGCACCAGCAGCACCTGCGAACGCAGGTTGCTGGTGACGCGGCCGGCTTTCAGTTTCTCGTAGGTGATCCGCTCGTGCGCCGCGTGCATGTCGACCAACACCATGCCGTGTGCATTTTCGGCCAGCACGAAGATGTTCTTCAGCTGGGCGATCGCGAAACCGAGCGGCGGTGCCTCGCCCTCCGCCGCTTCCGGCAACGGCGCGGGTGCACTGGCGATGGATGGCGAAGCACCGAGCAAGGCCGCGTAATCGGCCAGCGGCGCTTCGCGCGTGCCCAGGCTCAGCCGGCTCTGGCTGGACGGGCTGGGCCAGGCCACCGGAGCGGGCGACGCATACGAGTAACTGGCCACCGACGTCGGCTCGGTCGTCGGCAGCGTACCCAGCCCCGCGCGCGTCTGCGCCAGCGCCTCATGCAGGGTGCGAAACAGGAAATCATGCACCAGCCGCTGCTCGCGGAAACGCACCTCGTGCTTGGCCGGATGCACATTCACGTCGACGCCCGCCGGATCGAGCTCCAGGTACAGCACGAACGCGGCGTGGCGGCCGTGGAACAGCACATCGGCGTAGGCCTGGCGCACCGCGTGGGCGACGATGCGGTCGCGCACCAGCCGGCCGTTGACGTAGAAATACTGCGAATCGGCCTGCGCGCGCGACGCGGTCGGCAGGCCGACCCAGCCGGACAGGTGCAGGCCGGCCGCGGCGTGGTCGATGCGCAGGCTCTGCGCCGGGAACTCGTCGCCGAGCACCTCAGCCACGCGCTGCAGCTGCGCCTGCTCGTCGCGCGCCGCCTTCCAGATGCGCACCGGCTTGCCGTTGTGGCTGAGCCGGAACTCGACCGAGCCGCGCGCCAGCGCCAGCGATTTCAGCAGGTCGTCGATATGCGCGAATTCGGTGCGCTCCGCACGCATGAATTTCCGCCGCGCCGGCACGTTGTAGAACAGGTCGCGCACCTCGACGCTGGTGCCCTGCGGATGCTGTGCCGGACGTGCCGCCTGCAGCTTGCCGCCGTCGACCTCGATGCGGAACGCGGCGTCCTGGTCGCGTGCGCGCGAAGTCAGCGCGAAGCGCGCCACCGACGACACCGAAGCCAGCGCCTCGCCGCGGAAACCCATGCTGGCGACATGCTCAAGATCGTCGAAGCTGCCGATCTTGCTGGTGGCATGCGAAGCCACCGCCAGCGGCAGCTCGTCGACATGGATGCCGCCGCCGTCGTCGCGCACGCGAATCAAGCGCGCGCCGCCAGCCTCGATATCCACCTCGATGCGCGTGGCGCCGGCGTCAAGGCTGTTCTCGACCAATTCCTTGACCACCGAGGACGGGCGTTCGATGACTTCGCCGGCAGCGATCTGGTTGATGAGTTCGGGGGGAAGCAGGCGGATGACGGTCATCCGCGAACTTTAGCAGCGAACGCCCGCGAAGCCGTCGGCGAGCGAATGGCCGAGGTCAGCCGGTGGGGATGGTCAGCGTCGTGCCGGCGCGGACCGTGTTGCTGTTTATCTGGTTCGCGCTCTTCAGCGCACCGACGCTGACCCCGTACTGCCGCGCGATGCTGCTCAGGCTTTCGCCGCGTCCGACCTTGTGCACGTCGCGCGCATATGTTTCCGCCCGCGACGCGACCGTCCTGCCGGCGCCGGATTCCGAACTGGATGCCAGCCGGACGCCACTGCGGCGCGCTGCCTCGGCCGCAAACCAGGTACCGGGCGGCGGCGTGGATTCGAAATAATTCCGCACGCCGCCCATCACCGCTTCGGCGAGCTTCTTCTGATGCGTCGGGTCGCGCAGCCTGCGCTCTTCGGCCGGGTTGCTGATGAACGCGGTCTCGACCAGGATCGACGGCACGTCCGGCGAGCGCAGCACCACGAAGTTCGCGCGCTCGACATAGCCGCGATGGGTCGGGCCCAGTTGGCCCAGCGCCTTCAGCACGTTGCCGGCGACCACGTCGCTGGCCTGCATCGCCCAGCCCTGTTGCAGGTCCAGCAGCACCTTGGCCAGGCTGTCGTCCTTGTCGTCCAGCGTGGTGCCACCGATCAGGTCGGCGCGGTTTTCGCGATCGGCCAGCCAGCGCGCGGCCTCGCTGGTCTTGCCGCGCGGCGACAGCACCCACACCGACGAGCCGCGGGCGTCGTCGCTGATGAAGGAGTCGGCGTGGATCGAGACGAACAGATCGGCGTTGTGCTCGCGGGCGATCTGGTAACGCTGCTTCAGTGGGATGTAGAAATCGCTGTCGCGGGTCAGCACCGCCTTCATGCCGGGCTGGCGATTGATCTGCGCCGCCAGCTCGCGCGCCACCGCCAGCGTGACGTTCTTCTCGAGTGTGCCACCGGGGCCATGCGCGCCCTGGTCCTTGCCGCCGTGGCCGGCGTCGATCGCCACCACTACCTGGCGCTGGCCGTTGAGCATCGCCGCCGCCTGTTCGGCCGCCACCCGGCGGCTGTGCGTGGGGTTGCTGTACGACGAAGCCGCTGCGGGCGTCCGGACGACAGGCGCAGGTGTGGCCTCGGCCGGCGCGGCCGTGGCCGTGGCGACGCTGGCGTCGGCGGGATACAGGTCCAGCACCAACCGATAGTCCGTGCCGCTGGCCGGCTTCAGCACGAAACTTTTCAGGCGGCTGGTCGGGTCGACCTTCGCAGTCAGCTGCATGCCGTCGCCGATCCGGGCGTGGCTCATGCCGCGGTACAGGCCTTGCGCGGATGGACTGGAAAAACTGCTGGTAGTGCGGCTATCCGGCAGGTCGACCACGACCTGGCCATCCTTCTGGCTGATCGTGTAACGCAGCGGGCCGGAGGCGTCGAGCACCACGCGGGTGTATTCGGGGCCGGCCCAGACCCGCGCATCCTTCAAGTCTGCTGCCCGCGTCGCGCACAGCGGCGTCGCCGCCAGGATCGCGACGACAACCCACCCACCCCAGCTGTTCAGGTAACCCCTCATGAGCCGCATTGAAACGCAGCAATGCGTGGAATGCAAGGGCTTTTCCTTTGAATATCCATAACCTGCACACCATTCATCAGTCTGCGTCAAGTTATGGACCGCAAGTCGCGCATTCCGAACAGATCCTTGCCAGAATCGCCGGACCGGCAATTTTTCCAGGAAGAGTCAGTACTTAGCTAGCCGTGCCTGCAGCCGCTCGCCCCGTGCGGTGAACGCGTGCAGCGACGCCTGGCGGCCTTGGCCGGCATAGTCCAGTTGCAGTTCGAGATCCGCTGCCGGCAACGCGCCGGCGCCACGCTCGGGCCACTCCACCAGCACCAGCGCAGCCGGGTCGGCCAGCGCGTCCAGGCCCAGCCACTCCAGTTCGCCGGGATCGGCGATCCGGTACAGGTCCAGATGCCAGGCCGGCCGGCCCCGCGCCATATAGCCCTCGACCATGCTGTAGGTGGGGCTCTTGACCCGTTCGCCCACGCCCAGCGCGGTCAGCAGGGCGCGCGCGAAACTGGTCTTGCCGGCGCCCAGCGGGCCATGCAGGTACAGCACCAGGCCGTCGTCCAAGGCGCTGGCCACGCGCGCCGCCAGCGCCGCGGTGGCGGCTTCGTCGGGCAGCGCCCACGCCAGGTCGATATCGGCCGGCTCAGTCATGTTCACGTTCGTAACCCGTCATGCCGTTGCCCAACGCCCGCAAGGGAGCCAGCAGGTCGCTGGCCAGCAGTCCGCGCTCGCCCTGCTGGGCGGCGCGATCACCTGCCCGCGCATGCAATCCGGCGCCGAGGCAGGCGGCCTGCCATGCGCTGCAACCCTGCGCCAGCAAGGCCGCCACGATGCCGGTGAGCAAGTCGCCCATGCCGCCGGTCGCCATCCCGGGGTTGCCCCACGGACAGACGTCCAGACGGCCATCCGGATCGGCGATAAGACTGCCGGCGCCCTTCAGCACGACGACCGCGGCGTAACGCCGTGCCAGTTCGCGCACTGCGGCGAAACGATCCTGCTCGACGGTGGCGGTGGCCACCCCGAGCAGCCGCGCCGCCTCGCCCGGGTGCGGTGTCAGCACGGTCGGCGCACCGAACCGGCGCGG
>DATCUT010000154.1:0-7839 GCA_036561785.1 Rhodanobacter sp. | reverse complement strand
GTACGTCCTGTACCGCGCCGTCGCAACGGCAGCAGCCGTAGTGCGTGCCGCCGGGCACCAGCCAGCAGTCCTCGGCCAGCGTGCCGCAGCGCGTGCAGGCATCCGGCATCGCGGCGAGCGCGGCGGTCAGCCCGGGATAATCGCCGTCACTGCCGCCGGGCATGCAGATCGCGGTGGACGTGCACTGGCCGCGCACGTGTTCGCCGTGATCGACCAGCAGCACGTTGCCGCGCGCCAGGCTGACGTCGTGCAGCCACGCGCAGTCCGGCGCCGGCGTGCGTACCGACAGGCACAGATCGAACGGCAGCGCGTCGCAAGGATCCCATGCCACCTCCAGCAGCAGCGTGCCATCGAGCGGATCGACGGACGTCCGGACGTCCGTGAGGCGCACGGCATGGCGATGCGCGGGGTCGGCATCGGCCGGGTTGCCGGTCTGCGGTCCCAGCACTTCCTCGAAGATAAGCAGGTCGCCGACGGCGAGCTTCAGCCCGCGTTGCGGCGGCGCGACCGCGACGGCATCTGTCGCTGCCGGCATCGCCGCTGGTGGCGTGTCGACCAGAGTCGCGCGCGTGCTGCCGCGCGGCAGGCAGCACAGCTCGTCGCCCCAGGTGTGCAGCCGGATCGCGCTGTGCGCGGCGACCACGTTCAACGTGGTCATGCCGTCCAGCGGCATCGGCTCGTAGATCAGCGCACCCTGCGCGCGCGCTGCATCGAGCTGGGCCGCGTCGATCATGCCGGGTTGCGGATGGCCCTGCCCGGGCGGCGGCACCAGCAGCAGCAAGGTGGCCAGTTCGAGGCCCAGGTCGTTGCTGCTGGCCAACGTCACCAGCGCGCGCGCATTGCAGCCTTCGTGCATGCGGTAGTCGACCAGCCGCGCATGCCGGCGCACCGAGATGCGCTTGCGCGCGGTGCCCAGGTAGGCCTCGGTGGCGACCGCGTCCTGGTAGTAGCTAAGGTAGTCGGCGGTGTACGCCAGCGTCTCCACCAGCGCGATGCCGATGTCCGGCACGTGACGCTCCTGCCACGCCGGCATGTCCAGCGCGAGGCGGTCGAGGAACAGCTGGCGGAAGCTGGCGTAGTCCTTGGCGAGGTAGTTGATCTCCGGCGCGGGCGACGGCGGTGGCACGCACGGCGCCTCGTTCGCACAGTCCAGCGTCGTCGCGCAGTCCAGGCGAAAATGCAGCGTGGCGCAGGCGTAGCGCGGGTCGAAGCCGGGACAGGCCTGCCAGCCGGCCGGGTCGTTGCCGGAAGCCGCGTCCACCAGGCACAGGCAGTAGGCCGTATGGTCGCCTTCGCGATCGAGCACCACACGCAGGCAGGCGTCGTCGTGCAGCTCCGGTTCCAGCTCGGGGTTCACGCTCAGCACGCGCAGCCCGGTGATGCGGTCGCCGCCGCTGACCCGCACGTTGGCCACGCCGAGGCCTTGCGGAATCTCGCCGAACAAATGCACGCACAGGCTCACGCCGTCGTCGCCGACCTCGACGTAGTCGATGCCGTTGAGCGTGCCGGCCAGCCGCAACTTTTCGCGCCGCGCCGGCACGCTGCAGGCCGGCAGCGACGCGCAACCGATCGTGCCGAGACCCGCATGGGCGTTCGCGCGGTTCATGGCAGGCTCCGCACGAAGCTGTCGCTGCGCGTGTCGCCGCTGGCGCGCACGGTGTAGCTGAGTTCGACGCGCAGGGTGGAATCCTCGCTGCTCACTGCCAGCGTGCCGACGTCGATCACGTCGCCCAGCCAGCGCTGCAGCGCCGCCTGCAGGGTGAACTGCAGCGCGGCGGCCAGCTCCGGGCTGTTCGGCGCAAATACCAATTGCAGCAGGCCGCTGCCGAAGTCGGGCCGGTTCACCCGCTCGCCCGGGCTGGTGAACAGCAGCTGTTCGATCATGTCGCGCACGTGCTCGTCGTCGCCGGTTTCCGCGACGCGGCCGCGGTTGTCGAAATGAAACGGGAAGTCGATGTTCATCGTGGCGTCCTCACATCGCAGTGACGCGCGTCTGGCTGGCGACGATCAGCAGCGGCGTGCCGATCGGTGCGCAGATCGCCTGGCTGTCGAACAGCAGCAGCGGTTGTCCGTTGGAAGTGACCCGGGTGGCGGCGGTGACGAACTGCGCGCTGACGCACGGCCCGTTCGCCGCCGTCGGCGGCGGCAGCGCACAGCCGGCGACCAGCCACGGCGCGGCCATCGTCACCGTGGGCTGGCCGCTCACCGCGACGCGCGGATTCGGTGCGGTGGCCTGCGCCTGGCCGCCGTGCGAACAGAGCACGCTGGCGCCGACATGGATGAGGAAGCCCGGCATCATGCATCTCCCTAGGTCACGACCAGCGCGCCGTTGTTGATCGTCACCGTCGGCCCCGCGAGCACGATGGTGGCGCCCTGGCCGTTGGAGATCGTGATGCCGATCTCGTTGACCATGATCATCGCGCCGGTGACGCTTTTCAGCAGGATGCCGCCGGCCGGCCCCGGCACGTCGCTGATCGCGATGGTGTTCTGCAGGCCCGACTGCAGCACCACGCTCGGGCTGGCCGGATTGCCGGCCAGCGCCAGTGCCGGCACTTCCGCCGCCGTGCCCCAGAAGCCGCCGACCCAGACCGGATAATCCGGATCGCCCTGCTCGAACTCGACCCATACGCCGGCGCCGATCTGCGGCACCACGTACACGCCGCTCTGCTTGCCGGCAATCGGCACGCACGGCATCGCCCAGCTCGACGGGATCAGCCCGGACACGTCCGGCACCATCACCTGGATGCGCCCGCGCTGTTCCGGGTCCACGTTCTGGATCACCGTGCCGCGGTACTTGCCGTAGAACCGGTTCATGACGGCATCCTCATGACGGCACCAGCGGCACGGTGGAAACCAGGCCCTTGCGCGACAGCTGGAAGCTCTGCCTGTACTCGCCGCGGCGGATCGTGTGGCGCACCTGGGTGACGTAGTGCAGGCCGTCGAACGCAGGTCCGACGCCGCGCACGCCGACCAGCTGGCGCGGCTGCAGCACGCGGCCGTAGCGCACCACGTCGAGGCTGCCGCGGCCGGTGACGGTGTCGGCGGATTTCGCCGCCTCGGCCATGCCCAGCAACAGTGCGCGCTGCGGCGAATACTTCGCGGTCTCCGGCAGCGGGCGGAACTGCTGCGGCGGCGGATCGATCAGACCCAGCGGTGGGTTCAGCGGCCCGATGTCCGGAATCGGCAGCGGCAACGGCACCTTGGTCTGCTCGTTCTGGATGTAGACCACGGGCAGCTGCCGCGCGTTGCCGTCGTAGCTGAAGCTGAGCTCGTCGACGTTGCTGGCCGCGTCCATGTCCGCGTTCAGCGCCGGCTGCGGCACACCCACCTTGATCTTCGGCCCCCAGTACGCGGTGCTCATGCCGGGCAGCGGACCGGGGTCGAGATAGAACACGTAGCCGACGCGCTCGGCCAGCAGGCGGATGTACTCCAGGTCGCTGCCCTGCTGGGTCGGAATGCGGTTGGTCGGAATCGGCACGTCGATCGCGATGCTGGGAATCACCAGCGGCACGATGCCGAGGAACGCGTACTTCGCCAGCAGCAGCGCCACGATCGCCTCGGCCGGCATCGCCGGATACGGCAGGCCGGGCAGGCCGGAGAACTCCAGCTTGGTCATCACCGCGGTGAGGTCGTCGCCGGTCACCTGCAGCGTGGTGTGGCGCTGGTCCGCGCCGGGCACCACTTCGGTGCGGGTCACCACGCCGTCGATCAGCACCTGCGGCATGCCGTTCACGGTGACCACCACGATCACCCGCAGCAGCGGCACCACGCCGCCGCCCGAGAGCAGGAACAGCGTGTGCAGCGGCGACTGCACGCTCAGCGTGAACTGCAGGGTGAACGCGCCGGCCGCCTCGTCCGGTGCGTTCACCTCGACCCGGGTGAGCGCGTCCAGCACGAGCTGCGGCACCGGCACCGGCACCACCGGCCCGACCAGCAAGGTCAGGTGGATTCCCTCAAGCATGCGGCACCCCCGGGATGCCTTCGGGCAAGGTGATGCGCAGCTGTTTTCCAATCGTCTCGGTCAGCTCGTCCGGGCGCAGTGCGCGGTTTGCGTCGCACAGCCGCCAGAACTGTTCGGGATCGCCCAGGTACTTCGCCGCGATATTGTCCAGCCGCTCGCCCTGCATCACGCGGTGCCACTGCAGCAGGGCGAGATTCTCCGGCGGCGGCACGAAGCGGCGCTTCAGGTACGTCACCGCGGTGCCGTCCACGCGCACGAAGCTCGCGGTCGGCGTCAACGCATAACGGCTGGTAGGCGGAAAGTTCAGGTTCATCACGGCACTCCGCTGAGGCCGAGCGCGGACAGCTGGCCACCGGCGCCGCCAGCCAGGCGCTCTTTCTGCTGCAGGTAGCTCATGAACAGGCTGGCGGCCTTGTGTCCGGACGGCACATCGTTCACCGACAGCACGCGCAGGCCCAGGCTGACCTTGGCGCGGATCGGGTTCAGCGCCGTGTCGAACGCCTCCTCGGTGATGCTGAACTCGGTGACGCGCACCGGCAGGATGCGCGACTTGCTCCACACGAACAGCGCCAGCGGCGTTTCCATCGGCACGATCTCCAGCGTGCCGATCTGCGCCAGCAGATCGTTCGCGCGCAGCTGGCCGCTGGTCGGATAAACCATCGTCTCCAGCGCGGCCAGCTGGGCGAAGATGCCGGACTGGGTGACGCTGCCGTTCTGCTCCGGAAATTCCAGCTGGTCGGTGGCGTCGATCTCCGCCTCCAGCTTCAGCGTCTCCACCGGCGGCCCCTTCAGGCGCAGCACCTCGGAACGGTCACCGCCATCCGCACTGACCGCCTGCACCTGCAGCGAGCGCGTGAGCGAGTCGGGGTTGTACTGCAGCGCGATCACCCGCAGCACCGCCGAGGTGTCGGCATCGATCAACACGATGCCGCCCTTCAGGATGCGCGGCGAGCCCGGAAATGCACTCACGGCACGTGGCCGTAGCCGAGCAGCTTGTCCATCCGGCTCAGCACATAGGAGAAGCCCTGCACGCGCGGGCTGCGGTTGCCCTCGATCGTGTACAGCATGCCGTCCTGCACCGAGTGCACCAGGCCGGTGTGGCCATGCCAGCCAGCCAGGCTGACCCGCCACCACACCACCACGTCGCCCGGCTGCGGCAGGTAATCGCTGCCCGGCGCCGAAGCCCAACCCTGCTGTTTGAACTCGGCCAGCAAGGTGCGCGCACTGGCGATATAGGTGAACGGCATCGCCGCCTTGTCGCCGCCGCTCGCCTGCATGAAGCACCAGCTGACGAAGCCGGCACACCACGGATCGCCTTCGCCGAGGCCGGCCGGCGCGAGATATTTGCGCACGAACGGACCGCTGTTGTTGCCGCCGATCTCGCGCGCATTCGCCTTCAGCTCGCCGATCGCCGCCGCCAGGGCGGCGCGCCCGAGCCTGCTGCCGCCGCGCGCCGGCAGCGTGGTGTAATCGACCGCGGTCGGTGTCTTGATGAACGGCTTCGGGTTCTGCAGGCTCCACCAGCTCAGCGGCCCGATCACGCCGTCGACCACCAGCGGCTGGCCGTGCTGGTCGAGGTTCTGCGTCTGGAACGCGCGCACCGCCTGCCAGGTCTTCGTGTCGAACGTGCCGCTGGCATCAACCGCATAGCCACGCTGCGCCAGCAACTTCTGCAGCTGCCGCACCTGCGGTCCCTGATCGTTCTTGCGCAAGGTATCCATCGTCGTCGCTCCGTCGGTCATGGGCTGCCGCCCGTCCTGGCCGCACGCAGCACGGCGGCGCTGATCCTGATGTTCGGGTCGATCCGGCGGGCCGCGTCGACATTCGCCTGCGCCTTCTGCGGCTGGCCCAGCACCACGTAGGCTTTGGCCAGCGCCGCGTGCGAAGCCGCCGGCAGCGGTGCGGCCGTACTCTGCAGCTGGCTGGCGATAGTGGCGATCTCGTGCTGCTTGTCGGCGGCTACGGTGGGCGCAGCGAGCGACGGTACGGCCGAAGCGGTACCTGCCGCCGCGGGTGCGGGCGTCGCCGCCATGGCCGAGCTGGCGTTCGCGGCGGGCACCGCCGGCACGGCGATCGGCGCACCGGCCTGCACCTGGTTCAACTTCGCAGTGAGCACCGGCACCAGGGTGGCCTGCACCTGCGCCGAGGGTTTCTCGTGCAGCACCGATTGCGCCAGCCGGTAGGCCTTGTCCACCTCGCCAATCGCGCGATAGCCGTCCGAAATCTTTGCCTGCAGTTGCGGGTTGCCGGCCGCACGCTCTTCAAGATTGGCGAGTACCTTCTGCGCCTGCTCCTTCTGCGCCGGATCGGTGGGCGCACGCGGCTGCGCGCGAATCGTGTCCAGCTCCCCCAACCCGTCGCCGAACTTCACCGCCTGGATGCCGGGGAAGCCCATCAGCACGATCGCGAACACGATCAGCCCCATCGCCATCTTGAAGTCGCGCCGCTGCACGATCATCACGGTGATCGCCGTCAGCGCGAACACGAACAGGATGAGGCCGCAGATCAGCATCAGCTTTTCATAGCCGTACAAGCCATCGAAGATGTTCATGGCAAGGTGTCCATCAAGGTTTACCTGGCGTGTCGAAATTGAATGGCCCCGGGATCTTTATGCCGAACGATTTCTGCGCCGCCTCCAGCACTTCCGGGCTGCATTCGACGGCGTCGGGTTCGTCCCGTGCCGGAACGCCGGGCTGGCGTTCGCGCACGACCTGCGTCCGCTCCAGCACGATGGCCGCCCGGCGCATCAGTTCGTACGCCTGTTCGCGCTGCCGGCCGAACGGCATGCGCTCGAATTTCGCGCGTTCCGCCGGGTCGGCAGGCGCCAGCGGGTCGGGCGTGCCCTTCTTGCCGAGGAACTCGTCCACGGCGCCGTGCTCCATGCCCGGCCCTTTCGGCTCGGGCTCCTGCTGGCCCTGTTCCGGCGGCAGCTCGCTCTCGCCGCTTTGCCTGGCGCCGGACAGGTCGCAGCCGACGCACACCTTCGGGTCCGCCAGCCAGTCGCGGGCCGCCTGCGCCCGCTCGACGGCCAGCACCACATTGCCTTCGAACTGCGGCGCGTGTTCGGAACCGCGCGGTCCCTCGGGCGAGGTAAAACCCTTGATGGAGGTGACCCGGTAGCCCTGCTCGTTCAGTGCCTGGATGTCGGTCGGCAGCCGGAAATCCTTGCGAACCTCGTGCCTGGCGTGCCGAAAGAACACGTAGCGCGTCTGGGCATCCGTCCGCTTCTGCGCCGGCACCTCCGGAACCGCCGGCACGTGGGTGATCTTCTCGCAGGCGAAGGTGATCTTCTGCTTGCCTTTCTTGTGACAGTCCACGGGCTTCGTGGCCGCGCCGCCGCCGATGTCGAGGGTGAACATGCACGACCCCGCCCGCGGGTCGCAATTCACGCCACCCTTCACGGTCACGTCCTTGGTCTGCACCTCCACTGACCCACCGGCACCTGCGACGCCCTTGTCGTTCAGCTTGACCGACGGCGTGAGCGACACCGTGAAGCTCGAGCCCTGGATGAAGGTGATCTTCAGCTCGGGATTGATGACGACGCCCTTCAATGCGTCGGAGCCCGCCACCATGTTGGCGACCACCGAGCCAAGCGCCTTCGGTATGTCCACGCCCGGCTGCAGGTTGACCTGGATGTTGCCCTTGCACAGGGAGATGTCCAGCCAGATTTCCTTGAGGTTGGCACCGGGCGTGACCGAACCGTGAAAGCCCGGCACCGGCGGTCCGTCGGCGGCCGTCATCGTCACCCGGTAGTCGGAGCCGTCCGGGCAATGCACCTTGCGCACGTCTGCGCTGTCGCCCGCGCTGGCGGCGCACCCGCGCATCTGCCGGCGCATCACCCCGCCGCCGCTGGGCGCAACGGAAACCCGCTCGCCCCG
>DATCUT010000153.1:0-4609 GCA_036561785.1 Rhodanobacter sp. | reverse complement strand
GGCCGGGCGCCACCTCCAGCCGGCGCGGCGCGGCGTCGGCCAGCTCGCGCAGCAGTGGCCAGGTGTTGAAGCGCTCCGGCGCAATCAGTTTCGCCTGCGCCCACAGCGACTCGTAGAAGCCGCGGTTGGTGCGGACCAGTTCGGCGTCGCTGCGGCTTTCGGCGTGAGGCGGTTCGGGCATCGGCGGATTGAACCGCGGATGCGCTGAGCGGAGTGTGAAGCTCAGTCCAGCCGGCGGACCTCGGTGCCGGCCGCGATGTCGTGCAGCGCACGCCGGCGTGGATCGAACACGGCCACGGCAAACCAGCCGGCCCACACGGCCAGCAGCGTCCACACTGTCGCGTGCAGTCCGAGCATCGGCGCCAGCAGCAGCAGCACCAGCGGCGCGGCCGCCACCAGCACGCGGATCAGCGCCTGCTGCAGCGTCGGCGTGCCGCCGTCGTCGCGGGTGACCCGGATGCGCCACGGCCGCATGCCCAGCGTCTGTCCGCCGCGTCGCCACGAGCTGATGAAATATGCCGCCACCACCGCCCCCTGCAGCGCCTGGTACCAGATCGGCACGGCCACCGTCGCGCCGGTGCGGATCAGATTGCCGCCGGTGGCGAGCTGGCACAGCAGGCCCACCACCATCACGATCGCCACCACGATCAAGAGGTCGTAGACCAGCGCCAGCAGGCGGCGCCACAGCGGGCAGGGAATGTCGGTGGTGGCGGGGTTCACGGGCATCGTGGGTCGGTCGCTTGCGTAGTGCGCGTGCAATGGCCAGCATCGTGCGCATGGGAAAGGAAGAAAACCGCGCCAGTATCGCCGAAGCCGACCAGCAGAGCATCGCCGCATTCATTGAACGGGTGTGGTCGGAGGACGGCCTGGCCGACCGCACGCTGGAAGCGTACCGGCGCGACCTCGAGGCGCTGGCTGGCTGGCTGGACACGCGCGGGCGCACTCTGCGCACGGCCCGGCGCGAGGATATTTCCGCGTATCACGGCGCGCAGTCGGTGGCGGTGCGCTCGATCGCGCGGCGGCAGTCGGCGTTCCGCCGCTACTATGCGTTCCTCGCCCGCAGCGAGCCGGGCTTCGCCGACCCGACCCTGCTGATCGAGCGCCCGAAGCTGCCGCGCAGCCTGCCCAAGGCACTGGCCGAACGCGAGATCGAGGGCCTGCTCGGCGCGCCCGATACCGGCACCACGCTGGGCCTGCGCGATCGCGCCATGCTGGAGCTGATGTACGCCTCCGGCCTGCGCGTGTCCGAGCTGGTGGAGTTGCCGTTGGCCGCGCTGAACCCGCGTCAGGGCGTGTTGCGCGTCACCGGCAAGGGCGGCAAGGACCGGCTGGTGCCGGTCGGCGAGGAAGCGCTGGCGCGCATCGGTGCTTATCTGGCCGACGCGCGACCGGCGCTGGCGAAGGGCCGCCAACCGGCGGCGCTGTTCCTCAGCCAGCGCGGCGAAGGCATGACCCGACAGATGTTCTGGACCCTGGTGAAGCGCTACGCGCTCAAGGTCGGGATCAACCCGAAACGCATCTCGCCGCACGTGCTGCGCCACTCCTTTGCCACCCACCTGCTGAACCACGGCGCCGACCTGCGCGCCCTGCAGATGCTGCTCGGCCACAGCTCGCTCAGCACCACGCAGATCTACACCCTGGTGGCGAAGGAAGGCCTGAAGCGGCTGCATGCGCAGCATCATCCGCGCGGGTGACGAAGCATCGGCGAATGAATGCCTCTCTTGTCTCTCGGCAGGCGCGGGAGCGTGGTGACGCGAGTGGGCGCCTTACACGTCCGCCCACATCCGCAGCAGGTTTGCATGTGACTTGCTGACGGCGTCGAACGTGGGACTCTTGCCTTCGCGGCCGAAGATCTGCCGTTTGGCGTTGTCCAGGTCCCATAGCAGTTCGCGTTTGGCGGTGTCGCGCACCTGGCTCTGCACCCAGATGATGGCGGCATGGCGCGCGCCTTGAGTGATGGGAGTGACGTGGTGCAGGGAGTTGGCCGGGTAGGCGATGGCGGAGCCGGCGTCCAGCTTGAACCCGTACTCCACGCCATTGCTCTCCACCACCAGGTCGCCGCCGGCGTAGCTCTTGGGGTCGGACAGGAAAACCGTGATCGCCACATCGCTGCGCACCGCACTGCCGAGGCCGCCCATCACGGGGGCATCGACGTGCCGGCCGTATTGCATGCCGACGTCGTAACGGTTGAACAGTACCTGCGTCATGGCGGACGGCAGAGTCGACGCCTGCAGCATCCCGTTGCGCAGGAAGGCACTGCGCACGATGTCCTGCAGTCTGGCCTGGTTTTCGGTGTCGACGGCGATCTGCAGGTTTTTCTTGACCTCACGAGCCGACCAGCCGGCCGTGCTGGCGCCGTCGATGAACGAAGCGTCACGAAGTTCGTTGCGGATCGTGCCGAGTTCCTCGGCGGTCAATACGTTGGGAGCGCAAATGATCAAGATGATTCCACCCAGCAATTCAAGCCGTTGGACGAAGCGGCGAGTGTACGGCAAGGCGTTCTACTGACTCGCTTGCCTGCATTTCGGAAATTTACCATTGAACGGAGGGCACGATCATTGGCTTTGCGAGTATGGCGGGCACCGCTTCGCCACGGTCTGGCGAGCGAGGCGCGTTCATCCGCCTGTGCGAGAATGTGTCCTTACCGCCGACGGCCGCGCGGGGAATGGATCGAATGAGGTTGATGGTGATGTTGAAGAAACTGTTGCTGGCGCTGTGCATCGGCGGGCTTTCCCTGGCTGCCTGTGCTGCCGAAAACGATGCGGCGCCGGCCACCAGCCCGGCGGTGACGCCGGCGGCGCAGCAGATGGTGCGGCAGGCGATCAAGAGCCTGGCGGCGAATGTCCAGGTCGACTCGATCGAGCCGGCGCCGATGCCGGGCTTCTACCAGGTGATTGCCGCCGGGCAGATGCTCTACGTCAGCACCGACGGCAAGTATGCGATGCACGGCGACGTGATCGACCTGAGCCGCAAGCAGAACGTCAGCGACGACGCCTGGGCGCGCTTCCGCAAGGCTGAACTGGCCAAGGTGCCGGCATCCGAGCGCATCGTGTTCGCGCCGCCGAACCCGAAGTACACGATCACCGTGTTCACCGACGTCAGCTGCGGCTTCTGCCGTGCGCTGCACGAGCACATGGCCGCGTTCAACAGGGAAGGCATCGCGGTGGAATACCTGGCGTGGCCGCGCGAGGGCCTGGTGACCACCGCCGGGCGACCCACGCCGACCTATACCGAGATGGTCTCGGTGTGGTGCGCCAAGGACCGCAAGGCGGCGTTCACCGCCGCGAAGGAAGGCCATGCGCCGGCGCCGGCGACCTGCGCCAACCCGGTCAAGGACCAGTTCAACCTGGGCGTGAAGCTGGGCGTCAACGGCACCCCGGCGATCTATGGCCCGGATGGCCGCGTCCTGGGCGGCTACGTCACGCCGGAACAGCTGTTGCAGGCGCTCAAGCAGGGCGGTTGAGGCTACGGCTTGTCTCCCTCCCCTGCAAAGCTAGGGGGAGGGCCGGGTGGGTGTTCTTTGCAGCAGGATCACAGAGCCACCCCCAGCCTCCCCCTGCTTTGCAGGGGGAGGCGCCAAGGCGATGCCGTATTGCAGCATGGGTTAGAATAGGCGTTTTCCTCGCATAGCGCCGTTCCCCGCATGATCGCACTCGACGGGCAGAACGCCCTCTCGCCGTTCCGCCTCGAACGCCTCAATGCCCGCCTGGATGCCCTGCATCGCGGTGTGCGCGTGCAGGCGTCGTGGTTCGTCTACTTCGTCGACGCCGAGACGGCGCCGGAAGGTGAGCTGCGCCAGCGGCTGCTGGCCGTGCTGGAGGCGAAGGACGCCGCGCCCGGCCATTCCTCAACAGAGCCGGCCACGCTGTGGGTGGTGCCGCGGCTGGGCACGATCTCGCCGTGGTCGAGCAAGGCCACCGACATCCTGCATGGCGCCGGTTTCGACGTGCATCGGGTCGAGCGCGGCCTGGCCTGGCAGGTGGCCGGCCTGCCGCCGGCCGAGGCGCCGGACCATGCCGCGATCATGGCGGTGCTGCACGACGCGATGACGCAATCGGTGCTGACCCGCATCGAGGAGGCGCAGGGCCTGTTCCTGGCCGGCTCGCCCGGCGAGCTGGTGCACGTGGCGCTCGGCGCCGACCCGCAGGCCGCGCTGGCCGCGGCGAACCTGCGGCTGGGCCTGGCGCTGGCCGACGACGAGATCGACTACCTGGTCGATCGCTACGCCGAACTCGGCCGCGATCCCACCGACGCCGAACTCTTCATGTTCGCCCAGGCGAACTCCGAGCATTGCCGGCACAAGGTTTTCAACGCCAGCTGGACCGTGGACGGCGCCGAACAGGACAAAACCCTGTTCGGCATGATCAAGCACACCCACCAGCGCTCGCCCGCGCACACCCTGTCCGCCTATTCGGACAACGCGGCGGTGATCGAGGGCAGCACCGGCCGGCGCTTCTTCGCCGATCCGGCCGATGGCGTGTGGCGCGGCCACGAGGAACGCATCGACTACGCGATCAAGGTGGAGACGCACAACCATCCCACCGCGATCGCGCCCTGGCCGGGCGCCGCCACCGGCGCGGGCGGCGAGATCCGCGACGAGGGCGCGACC
>DATCUT010000152.1:0-38947 GCA_036561785.1 Rhodanobacter sp. | reverse complement strand
AGCGCGTCGTACTCGGCCAGCGCGCTGCTCCACTGCGGCGCCAGCAGGTCGGCCAGCGGCTCGCCCGCCGTCACCTGCGTGTACGGCGCACGCACCCGCAGCTTGCTGATCACCGCATCGACACGGGCGCTGACCGTGGTGGCCTCGCGCGGATTCCACGCCACCGTGCCGGGCACGCGCAGCGTGGTCGACAGGACGCGGCGCTCGACCGGCGCAGTGCGCACCCCCAGGTTCTGCACGGTGGCCGGATCGATCCGCACGACGTTCCCGGCCGCCCCGGTATCGGCATACCGGGGCACCATTTCCATGCCCATCGGCGACAGGCCGGGTTTGTCGAAATGCTGCTCAGGCGCCATCGGGTCGTACCAGTACAGCACCTTGCCGGCAGTGTCCGGCGCAGTCGCCGACGGGTGCGCCGGCGCGGACGCGGTAGTGGCCTGGCGACGACCGCCGAGATACCCGACAACAAACAGGACGGCCGCCAGCACGACAACCGCAAAGATCACCAAAGGACGCTTCATGGCGTCACCTCCGAGGGCAGCAGATAGGCAAGCGAGGCCCACAGCCGTGCGTGTGCGGCCAGCGCATCGGCATAGTTCAGGCGCAGTTCGATCTCATCGCGGCGGGCATCCAGCCACGGTTGCAGCGAACCACCACCGCGGTAACCGGCCAGCGCGGTTTTCGCGCGGTCACGCGCCAGCGGCAGCAGGGTTTGCTGGTAGCGCTCGATCTGTTGCCCCCAGCCTTGCCAGGTAGCCACCGTCCGTGTCACCGCCTCGCGCTGGGCGCGCCGCGCATCCTCGTGATCGGCCTGCACGGCATCCCATTGCGCCTGCCTGGCGCTGATGCCGCGGTCCTGCCGGTTGCGCGTGAATAGCGGCAGGCTCACGCCCACTTCCAGCATCACCATGTCCGACAGGCCCGGCGCGCGCTTGCCATAGCTGGCGCTCACGCTCCAGTCCGGCTGCCTGGCCGCACGCGCCTGCTCAAGCGCCGCCTGCGCCACCTGTTCGCGCGCAGCCCACGCCTGCAGCGGCGCCTGCCGGTCGATGGTGGACGCCAGGCGAGTGGCATCCACCGGCAGTCGACCGAAGTCCTGCGTCGCGGCGAGCGTGCCGGATGGCGTTCCCACCCAGCGCTGCAGGCCTGCCTGCGCGGCCACCAGATCGGCCTCGGCCGCTTCCAGCCGATTGTCCAGCGTGGCGATCTCTGCCTGGGTCGCCAGCGCATCGACCGCACTGCCTTCGCCACCGCGCAAACGGGCCTGCGCGACCTGCGCGGCCAACGCCGCCTCGTCGTGCAAGGCGGCCAGCAATGCACGCTGCTGCTCGACCGCCCACACGTCGATCCAGGCATCGGCGATGCGCTCGCGCACGCTCTGCTCGGTAGCCACGCGATCGGCCTGCGCCGCATCGATCCGGGCGCTGGCCAAGGCGCGCTCCGCGCGACGTGCCGTGCGCGACGGAATGGCCTGCATCACACCGACCGTGCGCGCCGTCATCCCGTCCGAGCGCAGGCTGAAAGCACCCGGGCCAGTGACGGGAAAATTGGAAAGCCCGAACGTCAGCGTGGGATCCGGCAACCGCCCGGCACGCGCGGCTTCCTCGCGGGCTGCCGTCGTATCGGCGGTACGCGCTTCGAGTTGCGGTGCCCGCGCCAGTCCCTGCTGGACCGCCGCTTCCAGCGTCAGCGGCGGTTCGGCGGCATGCGCCGGCGCGGCCACGGCTCCCCACAGGAGCGCGGCCAGGCCCGTCACCATCAGGTGCCGGGCAAAGTGAATGGAGAACATGGGAGAACACTCCGTCGATCTGCAATTTGCGCCATGCCATGCAGGCACGTCGCCACGTCGGTCAATACCGCGGCGTGTCAGATCAGATCAGGAGTGAGCAGAACAGCAGCATGGGAGTGGGCGGCCGCGTTCGCAGGTGATCGAGCCTCTCAAGGGTTCGATCCGGCTGCCGCGCAACGACGGCCACCGACATCAGCATCGGTGGCACCGCCGTCAACGCACTGAGCGGCACCGACGCCGTGCGGGCATCGACCTGGGCGGCGCGATCCGGCAGGCAATGTTTCTGGCATAGCGGGCTGGCGGAGGGATCCTGCATCTGCGCGCAGCTGTCGTCCATGCCCGGCATCGAGTTCATCAACGCGGCCGCGGTCGTTGCCTCAGGCACAGTCGGACAAACGTAGGCAGCCAGTGCCACCTGCTGCCAGAGCAGCAGCAGCGTCACCAGCCAAACAAGGCGGCGGCGTGTGGTGGGATACATGCGGAACGGACGGGCCATGAACGTCAATATATCTCGATATATACAAGGTTGCTTTGACTTGAATCAACTTCAAGTTCACCAGCCATATTCAATGTGCTCGCATGCGCGAGTCATCCGGTCATCCAGAGCGGGCGACGTGACTTTTCGGACACGCGCAGCGCCCAACAAGGACAACTCAGGACGACGCATGCTCCACACTTCCATGACGATCCTGGCGACCTGGCGCACGCGGCATCATCCCATCTGCATCTGATGTTGTTCGAGGGCACCTCGGAGCAGACACCGATCAAGGGCATGGTGCTGCTGGTCCAAAGCCCGGCCGCGACGTTGTGCCGCAGCATCGCCTTTCATTTACCACTAATCCAGTCATATAGCCGTCTGGCCGCCTAGAAGGCCACATTCGCAAGACCGCGATTGCAAACCTCGCGGCACCCTCTTGACCACGATCAATTTCTCCTTTCTGTAGCCGCCCATACTTCGCTCCAGTCCCTGCGAAACTCTGGACTTGAATCCAAGCCATCCATTTGACCGAGGTCAAATGGATGTTCTTCTGAACGCGTAGATTTGAACCACAGCAAAGCGCTCACGGATGAGTGCTACTGACCATCCGTTTGGTTTCACCAGAGAGGCGCCGTGATGAAGAACGACCCATCCCTTGGCGACCCACGCCCACAGTTGCGAGAACATGCCAACGGCCACCCCGAGCGTCGGTGGCAATGGCGCGTTGCGTTCTGGCTTCTGCTCGCGATTGCCGCGTTCTACCTGCTTGCCGAGCATCGGGCTCACCTCACACTCGGTTTGCCGTATCTGCCCTTTCTGTTGCTGGCAGCTTGTCCGCTGCTTCATGTGTTCGGCCACGGTGGCCATGGCGGGCACGATGGCCATCGGCACTCGCAGCAACGTCGGCTCGGCGACAGTCCTTCGCCGCCGAGTGATGCCCGTCCGGGTGCCACTGAACACAAGGCCAATGGCACCCATCGGCGCGAAGAAAATCTGCCATGAGCGCGACTATTCCCGGCTACGGCATGTGGGGACTCGCCGTCGTCAATGCCGCCTTCTTCATCTTCTTCGCCTGGAGCTTCTACAAGCCCCTGAACGCCCGTGACTGGCGCAGCTTCGGCCTGTTCTCGGCCTTCGTTGTAGCGCTGTTTGCCGAAATGTACGGCTTCCCGCTGACGTTGTTCCTGTTGTCGGGATGGCTGTCGTCGAAGTTCCCGGGGGTGAACTGGCTGAGCCACGACGCCGGCCATGTGTTCGAAATGATGTTCGGCTGGAGATTCAATCCTCATCTTGGTCCGTTCCATATCGCGAGCTTCGTGCTCATCGGCCTGGGCTTCTGGCTGCTGTCGGTGGCCTGGCCGGTGCTCTACCGCGCCCAACGCGATGGACGGATCGCCCATGAAGGAATCTATGCCCGGATCCGACACCCCCAATACGTCGGGTTCTTCATGATCATGACCGGATTCCTGCTGCAATGGCCCACGCTGCTGACGCTGGCCATGTATCCGATCCTGATCTGGGTCTACGCCCGTCTCTCGATGGCCGAGGAGCGCGACAGCCTCCAGCGGTTCGGCGAGACCTATGCCCGCTACATGACCGAGGTGCCTCGTTTCATCCCGCGCCGTCGGCGAACGAACCGTGCTTCCGGAGCTACGCCTTGAACAAGATCGCATCGAAGATGAGAACCCACGTGTGGCCCGTCGGCCGGATGTGCACCGCCGGGTGCGCCACCACGCTGGAGCGCAGCGTCTCCGCCACCCCGGGTGTATCGGCGGCGAACGCGAATTTCCCGTCCGGCACGCTGAAAGTCGATTACGACCCAGACCGATTGTCGCCCGGACAGATTGCCGGGGTGATCCGGGGTGCAGGATTCTCCTGCAACCACGGCACTCCCGGCGTGACCACGTCCCACACGCATGCGGACCACGGCGCGCACGCAGCGCACGTGACGACGCCGACAGCCGCCCCCGGTACGGCGACTGCCCATGCCGATCATCATGCCGGGCACGGCACCGCCGCCGTCGGCAAAGGATCCAAAGCCACGCACGATGCCCATGAAGGCATGCATCACGGAGGCGATCTCCACGCTGCCGCACGGGACATGCAACGGCGCTTTGTTGTCGCGCTGATCTTCGCCATTCCCGTGTTTCTGTGGTCACCGATGGGGCTGATGCAGCCGCCACCGGTACCGTTCGGGCTGGACAAGGACCTCTGGCTGTTCCTGCTCGGCTCCGGCGCGGTGATCTATCCAGGCTGGCCATTCTTCACTGCCGCCATCCGGTCGCTGCGCCATGGCGTACTCGACATGGCCGTACTGGTCCTGCTGAGCGTCGGTACCGGCTACGGCTTCAGCATCGGCACCACGTTCTTCTTCGAAGGGCCGAACTTCTACGAGGCCTCCGCGGTGTTGCTGACCTTCGTCCTGCTGGGGCACTGGCTGGAGATGCGCGCCCGGGCCGGCGCATCCGACGCGATGCGGGCATTGCTCAAGCTCTCGCCGCCACGCGCGGTGGTGCGACGGGGCAACGCCGAAGTCGACGTTCCCACCGCCGAGGTCGTGATCGGCGACACCGTGGTGGTTCGTCCCGGCGCCAAGATTCCCGTGGACGGCGAGGTCATCGAAGGCAGTTCGCAAGTGGACGAGTCGATGCTGACCGGCGAATCGATGCCTGTGCGCAAGGACCCGGGCAGCCTGGTGGTGGGTGGCGCGATCAACAAGAGCGGTGCCTTCGCCTACCGCGCCACCAAGGTGGGCTCAGAGACCGCCCTCGCCCAGATCATCACGCTGGTGCAGGAAGCCCAGAACTCCAAGGCACCCGCCCAACTGCTCGCCGACCGGGCCTCGCAGTGGCTGGTGCTGGCCGCGATCGTCATCGGCCTGCTCACGTTTTCCGTCTGGTTCTGGTGGATCGGCCAATCGTTGCTGTTCGCGCTCACGCTCACCATCACGGTGTTCGTGATCGCATGCCCGGATGCGTTGGGCCTGGCCACCCCGATGGCCATCATGATCGGCACGGGCTTGGGGGCGAAACAGGGCATCCTGTTCAAGCATGCCGAGGCGATCGAACAAAGCGCTCGGCTGGATGTGGTGATTTTCGACAAGACCGGCACCTTGACCGTGGGGCAGCCCGAAGTGGTCGAAGTCGTCGTGGCGGATGGCTGGACGGAGGAACGGATGCTGGCGCTTGCCGCATCGGTGGAGTCCCACTCGGAACATCCGTTGGCGCAGGCGATCCTCAAGCGCGCAGCGCCTGTCGCCATAAAGGCGGCAGCCTTCAGCAACGTCGATGGCCGGGGTACCACCGGCACCGTCGAGGGCGCGAAGCTGTTGCTTGGCAACCGCCTGCTGATGATCGACGAGGGCGTTGCACTGGAGCCACTGCAGGCGCAGGCGGAAAGATTGCAAAGCGGCGGCCGGACCGTGATCTACGTGGGCCGCGAACAGGCCTTGATCGGCTTGATCGCGATCGCCGATGCGGTCCGCCCGACATCGCGCGACACCATCGCCGAGCTCCACCGCCGCGGGGTCAAGGTCGCCATGATCACCGGCGACAACCGTCCGACCGCAGAACGCGTCGCGACCGAGCTCGGCATCGACATCGTGCTGGCGGACGTGCTTCCGGGCGGGAAGGCCGACGAGGTCAAGAAGCTCCAGGCCCAAGGCCTGCGCGTGGGCATGGTCGGTGACGGCATCAACGACGCACCGGCCCTGACCCAGGCCGACGTCGGATTCGCCATCGGCGCAGGCACTGACGTCGCCATCGACAGCGCGGACATTGTGCTGATGCGCAGCGATCCGTACGACGTGGTGCGTGCGATCACCATCGCCCGCGGCACGCTGCGCAAGATGCACCAGAACTTGTGGTGGGCGGTGGGCTACAACGTGATCGCTTTCCCGCTGGCCGCCGGCGTGCTTTACCCGTTCGTGCTGTCGCCCGAGATTGCCGCGCTGTCGATGTCCGGCAGTTCGATCATCGTCGCGACCAATGCGTTGCTGCTGCGCCGCATGAAGCTGGGCCGGACCGAGCGCAGCCCCACCTCGACCGCGCAAGCCGTGGCCACGCCATGAGCGTGCCTCGGACACTTCCTCATCTACAGGCAGGCCAACCCATGAGCGATCCCGCACGCACCTTGCTGCATTTCCTTGGCGCCGCCGGCACAGTGACCGGTTCGCGCTATCTGATCGAATCGTCGGGGCAACGGGTTCTCATCGATTGCGGACTGTTCCAGGGCTACAAGCAGCTGCGCGAACGCAATCGTGCCGATTTTCCGGTACCGCCAAACACCATCGACACCGTGCTGCTGACCCATGCGCATCTGGATCATTCCGGTTACATCCCCGCGCTGGTGCGCAACGGTTTTCGCGGCAAGGTGATCTGCACTCCGGCCACCCGGGACCTGTGTTCGCTGTTGCTGCCCGACAGCGGGCATCTGCTGGAGGAGGAAGCCAAGTACGCGCGAAAGAAGGGTTATTCAAAACATGCCCATCCCACGCCGCTGTACACGTCCGAGGACGCGGATACGGCGCTGAAGCGCTTCGTCACCCATGATTTCGACCGGGAGTTGGAGGTCGGCCGCGGGCTGCGCGCCCGCTTCCACCCTGCAGGCCACCTGCTGGGTGCAGCGCAGATCAGCCTCGACATCAACGGGACCATCGTGCATTTCAGTGGGGATCTCGGCCGCGCCCACGATCCGATGATGCGTCCACCACAACCGCTGCAGCAGGCCGACGTGCTGGTGTGCGAATCGACCTATGGCAATCGCCAACATGCTCGCGTGGACTCCGAGGCGGAGCTCGCTCCGGTTATTCGCCGCGTGACTGCCCGTGGTGGTGTCATTGTCATCCCCGCCTTCGCCGTCGGACGTGCACAGGGCCTGATGCTGCATATCGCCCGCCTGCGCCAGCGTGGCGAGATTCCCGAGGTTCCGGTTTTCCTCAACAGTCCGATGGCCATCAATGCCACGGACATCTACCACCGCTATCACGGCGAACACCACGTCACGGATGCCGAATGCCAGGCCATGTACGAGCTGGCGACCATGATCCGCACCGTGGACGAGTCGAAGGCGCTGAACCAACGCCGCGGCCCGATGATCATCATCTCCGCCAGCGGCATGCTCACCGGCGGACGCGTACTGCACCACCTGGAGGCGTTCGCCCCGGACTCGCGCAACGCGATCGTGCTGTCCGGTTACCAAGCGGGTGGCACGCGTGGCGCGGCGCTGATCGGTGGTGCGGACCATCTGCGAATGTTTGGACGGGAAGTCCCGATTCGTGCCGAGGTCGTCTCGCTGCAAAGCTTCTCGGGCCATGCCGATGCCGACGAACTCCTGGCGTGGATGGGCGGGGCGACACGGGTGCCCGGGATGACCTACGTCACCCACGGCGATCCGGATGCAGCCGACACGCTGCGGGCGCGCATCCAGCGCGAGCTCGGCTGGGACGCCCGCGTACCCGAACACCTGGAGCGCGTTGTCGTGGATGCTCGCCGATGAATGGCGCCCACAGCCGGTTGCGACTTGAACGGGCCGGCATCGACACTTATCGGCAGCCCGTCGTCTACATGCACCGCGATTGCGCCGTGTGCCGGGCGGAGGGGTTTGCGGCACTTACCCGCGTGCTTGTCCGCAGCGGACATCGCGAAATGGTCGCCACCCTCAACGTGGTCACGGACGATCGGCTTGCCCTGGATACCGCCGCATTGTCGGAGGCCGCCTGGAAGGCGCTCGACCCGGGTCCCGACGCCTGGGCCGTCTTCAGCCATCCGTCCCCCCCGGCTTCGGCGCCGGCGCTGCGGGCCAAGGTGTTCGGTCAGCGCCTGGACGAACAGGATTTCCTGGGCCTGATGCGCGACACGGTGGACAACCGTCTGTCCGACATCGAACTGGCGGCATTCGTGACGGCTTGTGCCGGCGAACGACTCGATCACCAGGAGACCATCGGCCTGACGCGTGCCATGGTCTCGGTGGGGCAACGGATCGACTGGGGCAGCGGCACGGTACTCGACAAGCATTGCGTGGGCGGTCTTCCCGGCAACCGGACGACACCTCTCGTGGTCGCCATCGTCGCCGCGGCCGGGCACCGGATCCCGAAGACATCTTCGCGGGCGATCACGTCCCCGGCGGGTACCGCCGATACGATGGAAGTCATGGCGCCAGTGGCCCTGGATCTCGCCGCGATGCGTCGCGTGGTCGAGCAGGAAAACGGCTGCATCATCTGGGGCGGCAACGTAGGCCTGAGCCCGGCCGACGATGTGCTGATCGGGATCGAACGACCGCTGGATTTCGACAGTGATGGGCAACTTGTGGCGAGCGTGCTGTCGAAGAAGGTGGCCGCTGGCTCCTCGCACGTGCTGATCGACATTCCGATCGGACCGACCGCCAAGGTGCGATCCGACGCCGCCGCCGATGCGCTGGAAGGGCGATTGAATGTCACCGCGAGAGCCATGGGCCTTTCGCTGGCAATCGCGCGAACCGACGGCCGTCAGCCCGTGGGCTACGGGATCGGGCCGGTACTGGAGGCGCGCGACGTCCTGGATGTCCTGCGTGGCATCCCGGATGCGCCCCGCGACTTGCGCGAACGGGCCCTCGATCTGGCCGGTGCCTTGCTCGACATCGCGCCTGGCGCCGGGCCGGACACGGGCCGCGCGCAGGCCGAGGCCCTGCTGCAAAGCGGTGCCGCCCTGCGGAAGTTCCTCGCGATCTGCGAGGCGCAAGGCGGCTTCCACGAACCTGTTCTCGCACCACACGTGCGGCCGGTCCTTGCGTCGCAAAGCGGCGTTGTCAAAGGCGTCGACAATCGCCGCCTCGCGAAGATCGCCAAACTGGCCGGCGCACCGGCGAGTCCAGGCGCGGGCATTGATTGCCGCATACGCATCGGCGATACCCTGCGTGCCGGGGAACCGATTTTCCACGTGCACGCACGGACGCCGGGTGAGCTGGACTACGCGCTCGAGTATGCAGCGTCGCAGCCGGATGTCTTCACTATCGGGACCGGCGCATGACACGGATCCTGCTTCCATTCCCCTCGCAGCGCGGCATCGCCGAGAACATGGCCCCCACGCTGGAGGCGCGGGTCGGCCGCGTGGACTGGCGCCGATTCCCGGACGGCGAGTCGCTGGTCGCCATCGACGATGCGTTGTCCGGGACGGACGTTGCGATCGTTGCCAGCCTGCATCGCCCCGACGAGCTGTCGATCGCACTGCGCTTCGCGGCGGCGACAGCGCGCGAATTCGGCGCCCGCTCGGTCGGCCTGGTGGTGCCCTACCTCGCCTACATGCGGCAGGACACGCGATTCCATCGCGGCGAGGCGATCAGCGCGCCGTTGTACGCGCGATTCCTGGAGGAAAGTTTCGACTGGCTGGTAACGGTCGATCCACACCTGCACCGCAACCCGGAGCTTTCCGGGTTGTATCGTATTCCAGCGGCGCGCATTGCAGCGGCGCCGGTCGTGGCCAAGTGGATCCGTGACAATGTCCCCGACGCCATGCTCATCGGACCCGACAGCGAAAGCGAACAGTGGGTGTCCGACATCGCACAGCAGGCAGGCCTGCCCTGGCAAGTACTGCAGAAGCAGCGGCACGGCGATCGCGATGTCGAGGTCAGCCTGCCCGATGCCGAGGCTGCTCGCGGACGCACACCGGTGATCGTCGACGACATCGTTTCCTCCGGGCGTACGGTGATCGAAACCCTTGGACACCTGCGCCGACTCGGCCTGCCTGCCGCCGTGTGCGTCGCCATCCACGCCATGTTCGCCGAGGATGCCTACGACCAGTTGCTCAAGGCCGGCGCTGCCCGCGTCGTGAGCACGGACTCCATTCCGCACGCTTCCAACGCCATGTCGATCGCCGGACTGCTGGCTGAGGCCTGCAACGACTTGTTCGGGCGCACTCGCCCACGGGAGACCCTATGAATCCTTCACTGACCTGCTGCACGGCCACCGAACTCAGTCCAGACGAGCGGGAACGGATCAATCGACTGGCCGCGGACCATCGCATGGACGACGCCGCATTTGCACAGTGGGCGAGCGGCCACGGCGTGATCGTCCACGATCCGCTGACGCAGGTGCGGGTGCATGGGATGGTGGCTGAACTGGTGGGCACCGGTACCTTGCCCGACGCAGCGACCGGCTACCGACGATTGCATGCCGCCGACCGCATTGCCAGCGCGGGCATGTGGCTGGTGGCGCACATGACCTACGCCCAGCGCGTCCGGCTCGATGGCCGGCCGCTCGACGCCGCGGACTTCAAGCGCCATCCCGAAGGTCATACCGGCGGTTCGCTGAACATGGTGCCGGCCTATGTCGCCTACCTGGCCATGAACGCGCTGGATGGGCACACCCGCAGTTGGCTCATGGGCCAAGGCCACTGCGTGGCGGCGATCGACGCCCTCAACGTGATCGTCGGCAACATGACGCCCGCGCATGCGCGACGCTATGGCTTGAATGATGAAGGTCTGTCGCGCCTGGCATCCGACTTCTATTCGTTTGCGATGGGTCCGGACGGCCTGCCCGCGTCGCCTTTGGGGTCGCACGTCAATGCGCATACCGCCGGGGGAATGCAGGAAGGCGGCTACCTGGGATTCGCCGAACTCCACTATGTCCATGCCCCACTACCGGGCGAGCGCCTGGTGGCGTTCCTGAGCGATGGTGCCTTCGAGGAACAGCGCGGCAGCGACTGGGCCCCGCGATGGTGGCGTCCGCAGGATTCCGGGCTGGTGGCGCCCATCATGATCCTCAACGGACGACGCATCGAGCAGCGCACGCAGATCGACCAGCAAGGGGGCGAGTCGTGGCTGCACCGGCACCTGCGCCTCAACGGCTTCCAGCCAGTGGGACTGGACGGGCGCGATCCGGCCAGCATCGCCTGGGGCATCTGGCACATGGAATCGCGTCAGCAAACGAGCATCGCCGAGGCGGCGGAACACGGCAACGCCGGTGTCCGCAATCTTCTGCATTACGGGATCGCGCAGACGGTCAAAGGCTTCGGGTTTCCCGGTGCCGGTACAAACCGGGCGCACAATCTGCCGCTACCGGGTAATCCAGCCAAGGATGCCGAAGCCAGGTCCCTCTTCAACCAGGCTGCGAGTCGGCTGTTTGTCGCCGAGCCCGAGTTGCGCGAAGCCGTCGCGCAACTGGCGACCCATGCGGCCCAGCAGCGACCGCTCGAGCGGGACCACGCGTTGGCGACGCGACAGGTCGCGACGCCTGTGTTACCCACCTTCGAGCCCGAGCTAGTGGGTACCACGACCTCGCCGATGGCGGCGCTCGATCGCCACTTCAGCGCGATCGTGAAAGCCAACCCCGCATTGCGGCCGCGAGTCGGCAACCCTGATGAGCTGCGCAGCAACCGCCTCGACCAGACGCTCGACCTGCTCAAGCACCGGGTGTACGAGGCCGAACCCGGCGTCGCAGAATCGCTGCTTGGCGGTGTGATCACCGCGCTCAACGAGGAGACCGTGGTATGCGCGGCACTCGCCAACAAGGGTGGCATCAACCTCGTCGTGACCTATGAGGCCTTCGCGCCCAAGATGCTTGGCGCGCTTCGCCAGGAGATCACGTTTGCGCGTCAACTGGTGCGGGCGGGTCGCCCGCCGGGCTGGCTCTCCGTACCGGTCGTGCTGACTTCGCATACCTGGGAGAACTCGAAGAACGAAATCTCCCACCAGGATCCGACCTTGGCCGAAGCTCTGCTCGGAGAAATGGGCGACGCCGTCTCGGTCGTGTTTCCGCCGGATGCGAATGCCGCAGCCGCGATGCTCGATCGCACTTACGGCAGCCATGGTCTGGTCGTCGCGATGATCGTGCCCAAGCGCGAGGTCGCCAACGTCCTGACCCGGGAGCAGGCGCGGCACTTGGCTGCGCATGGCGCCATCGTGCTGGACGGTGACCCGGGATCCGCGCGCCTGATTCTCGCCGCGACCGGTGCCTACCAGCTGGCGGCTGCTTCAAAGGCCCGTCACCGTCTTGTCGGGCGCGGACTCGATTGCGCCCTGGTCTATGTCGCCGAACCCGGACGCCTGCGCACGCCGCGCGACGACTTGGAGGCGACGCAGGTGCTGGAAGACGATGAGGTGGCCGCGATCTTCCCGCCCGGCGTACCGCGGGTGTTCATCACCCACACGCGACCGGAACCTTTCCTCGGCGCCTTGCGGCGCATCGATACCGGCCCCGCCACGACCGAGGCGCTGGGATTCATCAACCGCGGCGGGACGCTGGACATCGACGGAATGCTTTTCGCCAATCGATCGACATGGGCCCACATCGTCGCGGCGGCTGGTCGGGTGATCTCGCGCAACGTATCCGAACTGCTCGACGCCGACGAACTGGCGGCAATCGAAGGTCATGGCAACCCTGCCCTGCTCTGGCAGCCGGAAGACATGTCGTGACGGGCCCCGATCGGCCCTTCGCTGCATTGAAACGTGCCGGACTGCAGCACTGCACGTAGACGAGGAACGGGAAATGGCTGACGGAATTGCCAGACTTGGAGCCTGGGAACGCCTGCAATGACCCGAGTCGACTACGCACGCCGATATCCAGAAGCGCGGGCTGCGGCGTCAGCGGTCCATGCCCGTCAACACGGGAGCAAATCCACCACCGGGAGTCCGGAAGTTGGTGGTTTGCCCCTGATACATTCGGGCCGCGTAGAGCAGCACCTTACCGCGATAGGCATAGCAACGGATGTCGACTTTGAACGGGGCAGCATGTGGATCAGCAAGGCGCTCGCTGGGCGCCACGATTTCCTGGGCGACGTAGCTGGCGCCCGCGATTTCATCCCATACCCGACGCGTGAGCTTGTCGCCGCGGTACGTGGCCTTGCTGCCGAAGCCGGCGGCCGGCTTGAAGAAAAGATGGCGCCGCCCGGCCCACATGGCGTCGCGATTCTGCGGCGTCAGCAATTCGGTCTTCGGGACTCCTGCGCATAAGGTGTCCACCGAGGCCTGGCTGGCACCGATCGATCCCAGGAAGTCGCGGTTGCCCAGCAAGCTCAAGTTGCGTTTGTCCGCGTACAGCGCGTGCGCCCGCGGATGCGGGCTTACGACCACGGTGCCGGCCAGGTAGGCGGTCCGTATGGCGGCGTGGGCAGGTTGCTCGAACGCAAAGTCGGTCAGACGGTTATAGATCATGTCGACGCCGTTTTCGCCCAGCCAAAGGCGACCGTGCTTCAGGGCCAGGTCCTCGGGGCCACAAATTTCGGCGCGATAGCCATGCCGCCGAAAGAGTTCACGAAACAGCACGAACTCCGGGTAGAGGTACTGCTGCTGCGGCGACTCGTCGACGATGGCCACGAGCCCCAATGGCGCAGAATCGCGTTGCAGTCGCCACTCCGTCAGCATGGCCTCCAGAACGGCGTCATCCACGCCCTCCACTGCTGTGGGCGGTTTGGTCACTTCAGGCATGCACGCGCGCTGTGCCTGTCCGAGAACGGCATTGAGCAATACGCCGCCCGGGTTGGTATTGATCTCGATGAGTTGAGGTCCGTTCCTTCCCAGATGGAAGTCCAGCCCCAGCAATCCGCCCGGTGATCCTGGCTCGAAGCGGGCGATGTCGGGGGCCCATGCCATCACCGCCAACTGGTAGGCCGGCAAGGCGATCACTTCCTCGATGGCGCCGACCACCTTTGCCGCCTGTTCAAGGCGACGACGCGAAACATATATCGGCAGCGCGGAGAACAAATGAGGATGAGAGACGGCCATCGCCTCCGGCAATCCGTGCGCGCCGAGAACGTCGTCGAGTTTTGCATGGAGCGCCTGGGCATCCACGCCGAGGCAAAAACACTCGCTGTTGAGTGCCTCGATCGATGGAGCAGACGTGCAGATGCCGGCACACGCATTCGCCGCAACAGATGACTGATGCTCGCTCATATGACTGGCTCGCCCTGATCCTGCAGCTTTCGCCGCCCGTTCGATGGAGTAAAGCCTCACCGACGATAAGGCCAGGCCATTGCACGGCCTGGCCTTCGCACACCGACCACGGCGATCACGCCTGCGGGCCGTGGGTGGCATACACCCGGGTCGAGCCGTCGCGGCCGATCAACACCACGTCATAGCGTTCGGGCGCGCCCACCTCCATGCCGGGCGAACCCATCGGCATGCCGGGCGCGGCCAGGCCGCGCGCGTTCGGCCGCTCGGCCAGCAGGCGGCGGATGTCCTCCACCGGCACATGCCCCTCGATCACGTAGCCATCGATCAGCGCGGTATGGCAGGACATGGCGCCCGGCTGCACGCCGAGCCGCGCCTTCACCGCCGCCATCGGCTGATCCTGATGCACGGTGACGGTGTAGCCCTGCGCGCGCATGTAGTCGACCCACGCGCCGCAGCAGCCGCAGGACGGATCGCTGTACACATCGAACGCGTTCGCCGCCATCGCCACCGGCGCGAACAGTGCGGCAAACAGCAGGCTGATGCCCATGCGGGAAAGCCATCGTTTCATCGTCATTCTCCTGATCATTCTTCCGGCATGGGGGTGGCTTGCCACTGGATGGACACGATCTTCCAACTGTCGCCGTCTTTTCTGAGGTTGAGCATCTCGCGGCTGCGCAGCGTGGCCGGCTTGCCCTTGACCGTGGTCTGCATGTCGCTTTCGCTGCCGACCATCGCGGTATCGCCCATCGGCATCGAACCCAGCGAGACCGGCGTGATCCGCGCGGTTTTCAGGAAAGCGATGTCCTCGCCCAGATGACCACCGGCGTAGTCGTCGCGCGTCTGCACCTGACCGCCTTCGCTGATGCTGACATCGGACGCCAGCAACGCCAGCACGGCCGCGCGATCGCCGCGCTGCAACGCCGCCTGGAACGCCCGCGCCACGGCTTCGGCCGCGGGTGCCGCGTTCGGCTTCATCCCTTCCATCGACAGCGGCGCCTCGACCGCCGGGGTGCCGGCGGCGTGTTCGTGAGCATCACCATCCGCGGCGGTCGCCGCATGGCTGTGCCCCGCTTCGCCGGCCATGTCCATGCCCTTCATCGCCGCCGCGTCATGCGCGTCCTCGTCGGCGGCCCCGCCATGGCTGTGGCTGTGACCACCCTCGTCGTCCATGCCCATGTCTTCATCCGGCGGGGCCTTCGCCACCATGTCCCTGTATTGCGCCGGCGTCATGTCGGGCAGCTTCTGCAGGAAGGCGACCATGCTCCAGATCGTGGGATCGTCGTGACTGAGTCCCCACGCCGGCATCGCGCTCATCTTGATGCCGTGCTTGATCACCCAGAACGCCTCCTTCGGCGCGACCCGTACCTGCGACAGGTTCGGCGGCTGCGGGTACAGGCCCGGGCGGATTTCGGAATCCTTCCCGCCGGGCTTCAGATGACACTCGGTGCACATCGCCGCGTACTGGCCGGCACCCTTGAGGATCAGCTGCTCGTCATCGAGGTTGGGCACCTGGATGTCTTTCGAGTGCACCTCGATCGAACGCTCGCGCAGGGCCTGCATCACGGCGAAGACCGGCTTGGTGTGGTGGTCATCGGCGCCGATGTTGTAGATGCCGGAGTAGACGAAGGCGCCAGCCGCAAGGGCGGTGACGACGAACACGCCCACAACGGTGGCGATGATGGTGACGGATGTTTTCATGCGCCCCTCCTCGGGGTAATTCGAAAACCAGTGACGACCCGATCCTGCTTCTCCGTAGGAGCCCGCTGGCGGGCGATGCTTTTGCTCTGATGTTTTGGAGATTCAGAACAAGAGCATCGCCCGCCAGCGGGCTCCTACGAGCGCAGGGTACACGCGCCTCAAAACCAGATGCGCACGCCGGCCACGATTTGCCGGTCGAGAACGGGTTGATGGTCCTGTCGTGCGTAGTCGGCGGTGGTGCCGATGCGACGCACCCAGTTCACCCCAATATAGGGTGCAAACTGCCGGCGGATCTCGTAACGCAGGCGCACACCGAACTGCACGTCGGAAACGCCACTGCCGATGCGACGTTGTGGATCGTTCTTGCCATACAGATTGATCTCCGCTTCTGGTTGCAGGATCAGACGCTGGGTGAACAGCATTTCGTAGTCAGCCCGCAAGCGGGCCGCGGTGCGACCAGAAGCTCCAATATAACCCGTCGCTTCCACTTCGAACCAGTACGGCGCCAGTCCCTGCACACCGAATGCCGCCCAGGTGCGACTGGGGCCTTCACCAAGATCCTGACGCGCGCCCAGTTGGGTACTCCAGAACGTGGCAACGTTGTGGTTCCAGAACGCTTCGAGGGCGCCGTCTTCCAGCTTGCCGCGGCTGCGATCACCTTCGGTGCGTACCCACAGCTTGTTCTCGTCGTTGCCGTACCAGCCTTCAGCTTCCCAGCTCTGGCCATTGGCATCGCGACCGTGGAACGCTTCGAGTTGGTCAATCAGCAGCATGCCTGCCGGTGCGCCGCCGTGCACGTGCAGCCCATGCGCGGGGCTGGCGGCGATGCCGTCGGAATAATCGCCGCTGCGTGCATCCGCAGGCGCGCGGCCGCCCTGCATCGGCCCCATCGTCATGCCCGGCATCGAATCCATGTCGTGCGCCGCGCCGTGGTTCATGCCAGGCATCGCCTGGTGATCCATGCCCGGCATGGCGTGGCCTGGGGTTGCAGGTGCGGCGGGCGGTGAGCCGTGATCCATGCCGTGCATCGAGCCGTGATCCATCTCGGCCATGGCGCCGTGATCCATCTGCGGCATCGTGCCGTGACCCATGCTGCTCATGTCATGCCTTCCGGCGGACGAAGGTGTCGGCGTGGCCGGAGCGTGTGGCTTCTTGGTCTTCCTGACTGGTGCTTTCGTCGCCGGTTTCGCGGTGCTTCCCGCGGTGGCCGGCATCGCCATGCCGTGCATGCCGGCGTGATCCATGCCCGGCATGGCACCCATGTCCATCGGCGCCGTGCTGCCCGACGAGGCCGGAGCGCTCTGTGCCACTGCTACCAGCGGCAACGCCAGCAGCAGCGCGGCCAGCAACGCCGCACGAGGCAGAACGATTGAGGTGTCGCGACGATGCATCTTCATGACACCACCACTTCGCGGAACATGCCCGCCTCCATGTGATACAGCAGGTGGCAATGGTAGGCCCAGCGCCCCGGTGCATCGGCCGATACCGCATAGGTGATGCGCTGTGCCGGCTGCACGTTGATGGTGTGCTTGCGTACCTGGAACTGGCCGTCCGGATTCTCCAGCTCGCTCCACATGCCGTGCAGGTGGATCGGGTGGTTCATCATGGTGTCGTTGACCAGCACGATGCGCAGGCGCTCGCCGGTGTTGAAATGCACCGGCCTGGCGTCGGAGAACTTGATGCCGTCGAACGACCACATGAAACGCTCCATGTTGCCGGTCAGGTGCAGCTCGATCTCGCGGTCGGGTTCGCGCGCGTCGATCGGCCCGCCGACGGTGTGCAGGTCGGCGTAGGTCAGCACGCGGCGTCCGTTGTCGCGCAGGCCGATGCCCGGATCGTCGAGGTTGCTGCGCGGCATGTCGACATGCATGTCCACGCCGGGGCCGTATTCGGCACGGGCGTGGCGCACGACCGGCGCGGGTGCGGCCGCCATGCCGGCCATGTTGCCGTGATCCATGCCGGCATGATCCATGCCGGGCATCGCGGCATGGCCGCCGCCGTGGTCCGCGTGCGACATCGCGCCCATCATGTCCTGCATGCCCAGCCATACCCGCGGATCCATCGCCGGGACCTCGGCCTGCATGCCTTGCCGTGGCGCCAGCGTGCCGCGGGCGTAACCTGTGCGGTCGATCGACTGGGCGAACAAGGTGTACGCACGCTCGTCCTGCGGTTCGACGATCACGTCGTAGGTTTCGGCCACCGAGATGCGGAATTCGTCGACCGGCACCGGCTCGACGTCCTGGCCGTCGGCGGCGATCACCGTCATCTTCAGGCCGGGAATGCGCACGTCGAAAATCGTGGACGCCGAACCGTTGATGAAGCGCAGCCGGATCTTCTCGCCGGGCTTGAAGATGCCGGTCCAGTTGCCCGCCGGCGCGGCGCCGTTCATCAGGTAGGTATAGGTGTAGCCGGAGACGTCGCCCAGGTCGGTCGGGTTCATGCGCATCTCGTTCCACATCTTGCGCATCGCCAGCGCCTGACTCAGTCCCTTCTCGCGCACGTCGCGGAAGAAATCCGGCACGGTCGGCTGGGCGAAGTTGTAGTAGTCGCTCTGCTTCTTGAGCTTGGCGTAGATGCGCTCCGGATCCTCGTCGGTCCAGTCGTTGAGCATCACCACGTAGTCGCGATCCGTGGGGTGACGATCGGGGCCGGCCGGTTCGATCACCAGCGGGCCGTACAACGCGTTCTGTTCCTGGAAACCCGAATGCGAGTGATACCAGTAGGTGCCGCTCTGGCGCACCTGGAACTGGTAGAGAAAACTTTCGCCCGGCGCAATGCCGTCGAAGCTGAAGCCGGGCACGCCGTCCATCTGGAACGGCAGGATGATGCCGTGCCAGTGGATCGAGGTGGGCACGCGCAAGCGGTTGGTCACGCGCAGGTTCACCGTGGTGCCCTGCTTCCAGCGCAGCAGCGGGCCGGGCACGCTGCCATTGACCGTGGTCGCCGGCCGCGCCACCCCGGTGAAGTTGACGGCGGTCTCGGCGATGTCCAGCGCAAAATCGGTGCCGCTCAGCACGGTAGGCTGGCCCGGGCTGGTCAGCGCCCAGGCATTCGAGGGACGCAGCAGGCCGAGGCCGGCCGCGGCGCCGCCGATGGCGACGCCTTGCACGAAACGGCGTCGCGACAGATCGGTCGGCGACGGGGGAAACAGGTTCATGGAATCTCTCCAATGCGACGGCATCGAGCGTGTCGACACGATCGCAAGCATGGGACACGCCGATCGGCATGCGATCGGCGTGAGCAAGGCTCGGCAACAACGAGGGAGAGTCAGGCCAACGGCGGTCGCAGCGGAGGTGCGGTAACCAGCGAGGGCGGGCTGATCCGCCGCGGCATCGCGTAAGCCGCGGTCGACGCCACCGGGGTGAGTGCCACCGCAGCCGCCGGCGTCAGCGCGGTGATGCAGATCGCCGCGCAAGCGCCATGATGAGCGACCAGCTGGCCGCAACAATCCACCGGGTCGGCACCCGTGAACGCGGCGGTCGTCATCGACCCCACTTGATCGGGATGCGTTCCGACCGCCGCCATCGGCGCGGTCATGGCATGGGCCTGGGGCATGCCGGCCATCTGCGGCGGTGCGGCCGCCAGCGAATTGACGACCAGCATCAGCCACGCCAGCACGCCCATCGCGCGGAAGCGACGTGAGCGGGCCAGCTGGCGCAGCGAGAACATCATGCGGCGAGCTTACCTGCGCAGCCCGACACCCTCAACTCTGGAGGTGGGTTCCAGCGACTTACGGTTTGCTGAAACCCATGTGCAGCGTGATCTTGTCACCGGCTTTCAGGCCGGCCATGGTGGCGGGCGGGAAATGCAGCTTGAGCGCCATGCCTTCGGATTCCGCCTCGACCAGGCCGGTCTTCGCATCCGCCATGGTCACCGTGGCCGGCATCTTGTGCATGCTCTTCATGTCGCCGTGCATGCCTTTCATCATGCCTGCGTGCTCTGCATGCATGGAGCTGTTCGCGGGCATGTCCTGCGCGGCAACCACGCCGCTGATGGCCAGCGCCAGGGCCAGTGAACCGAGTATCGACACCAGCGATTTATGGGACATGTTCATCTGGTCAATCCTCATGAATGAGTTGCAAGACGCAACGCATTCATCCTGCACCCTGCCATGTGTAGGCCGGTTGAAATTTGCCGGCAGCTTTCGTTGCGTGGACGGGTTCGGTGCGGCCTCTATACTGGCGCCATGAATTACCGCCACGCCTACCACGCCGGCAATTTCGCCGATGTCCTGAAACACACCGTGCTGCTCGCGCTGATCGAGGCGATGCAGGCCAAGCCCGCACCGTTCTGCTACATCGACACTCACGCCGGCAGCGGAAGCTACCCGCTGGACAGCTTCGAGGCGCGCAAGACCGGCGAGCACAAGGACGGTATCGCGCGCCTGCACCCGGCCGAGAAGGTACCGCCGCTGCTGCAGCGCTGGCGCGCCAGCATCCTCAAGAGCGACGACAACGAGCAAGGCCTGAAGCATTACCCCGGCTCGCCGCTGCAGGTCGCCCGCCTGCTGCGCCCGGACGACAGCGCCCAGTTGTGCGAACTGCACACCGAGGAAGCGGCCAAACTGCGCGAGCTGTTCCGCGGCAATCCGCAGGTGCACGTGCACCAGCGCGACGGCTACGAGGCACTGAAGGCACTGCTGCCGCCAAAGGAAAAGCGCGGCCTGGTGCTGATCGACCCGCCGTACGAGGCGCAGGACGCCGAGTACAAGCTGATCGAACAGGCGCTGAAGTCGGCCCTGCTGCGCTGGCCCACCGGCGTCTACGCGGTGTGGTACCCGATCAAGCTGCGCAGCCAGGTGCAGCCGTTCCTGCGCCGTCTGCAGCACAGCGGGGTGAAGCGCATCCTGCGCGCCGAGCTGCTGGTGCATCCGGACGATTCGCCGCTGCGCCTCAACGGCTCGGGCATGGTGATTCTCAACGCACCGTGGAACCTCGACGACACCTTGCGCGAACCGCTGCGCGTGCTGGCCAGCCTGCTGGCGCAGGATCGCCCGGCCGAATGGAAGCTGGACTGGCTGCTGGACGAAGCCGGCAGCCAGCTGAACACGCCCAGCCCGTTGCCCGCCTCGCGACTACCGCGGCCGCCGGGTCGCCGCTAAGCTCGGCATATCCACCCGGCTTCCTCCAGGAGCACGACCATGCGCATCCGCCCCGCCTTCCTGCTGACCCGCCTCGCCGCGCCGGCTGCCCTGCTGATGCTGGCCGCCTGCGCCCCGGCGCCGATCTACAAGACCGCCACCGCCGCGGTCACCGCCGCGCCGTTCCAGGTGGCGCAGACGCCGGAGCAGTTCAGCGGCAACGAGGTGATCTGGGGCGGGCGCATCGTGCAGGTCAAGGTGTTCAGCGACCACAGCGAGATCGAACTGCTGGCCTACCCGCTGGACTCCTCGCAGCGGCCGAAGGCGAACGACAGCGGCAACGGCCGTTTCGTGGCGGTGATGCCTGGCTACGTGGAACCGCTGGACTACCCGTCCGGCGCACTGATGACCGTCAACGGCAAACTGGGCGGCAGCCGCGCCGGCAAGGTCGGCGAGGCCGACTACGTGTTCCCGCTGGTCAGCGTGGCGCAGTCGCACGTGTGGACCACCGACGAGATGAACAAGGGCCGCAACAACGTCCGCTTCGGCCTGGGCCTGGGCGTCGGTATCCGCTGATCGGCGTGCGCAATATCCTGCGTGACCGCTAAACTCCCCGACCTCACTCTCTGGGACTGAAGCCGCATGTCATCCGGTCACGCCAACCCGATCAAGGCCATCCTGCTCGCGCTGGGCGCCAACTTCGCCATCTTCGTGGCCAAGCTGTTCGCCGCCTTCGTCACCGGTTCCGGCGCGATGATGGCCGAGGCCGTGCACTCGCTGGCCGACTGCGGCAACCAGGGCCTGCTGCTGCTCGGCATCCGCCAGGCCAAGCGACCGCCGTCCGACGAATTCCCGCTGGGCTGGGGCCGCGCGCTGTACTTCTGGTCGTTCCTCGTCGCCATCCTGCTGTTCAGCGTGGGCGGCATGTTCTCGATCTACGAAGGCGTGCACAAGCTGACCAGCCCCGAACCGCTGAAGTGGCCGTGGCTGGCGCTGGGTGTGCTGGTGTTCGGCATCGTGGTCGAAGGCATCTCCATGCGCGGCTGCATGCAGGAAGTGAACAAGGCCCGTGGCGACCAGGATCTGTGGACATGGTTCCGCGAAACCCGCTCCAGCGAACTGCTGGTGATCTTCGGCGAAGACCTGGCCGCGCTGATCGGCCTGTGCCTGGCCGCGCTGGCGATCGGCATGACCATGCTCACCGGCAACCTGATGTTCGACGCCGCCGGCACCATCGCCATCGGCATCCTGCTGATCGTGGTGGCGGTGCTGGTGGCGATCGAGGTCAAGGCCCTGCTGATCGGTCAGGGTGTGGAGCCGCGTCGCCGCGATGAACTGCTGGCCTTCCTCAGCAACCGCCCCGAAGTCGCCGAAGTGCTGAACCTGATCACCCTGCAGATGGGTCCCGACGTGATGGTGGCGGTAAAGGCGCGCATGCAGCCCACCGCCGACGGCGCCAACCTGATCGAGGCGATCAATACCGTCGAGGCGGCGATGAAGGCGGAGTTCGGCGATGTGCGCTGGAGCTTCTTCGAGCCGGACAACGCAGACTGAACCACGGCGGCACGCCACTACCCGCAACCCTGCAAAGCACCCCCGGTATTTCCCATGCGCAACCCCCTGCAAGAACAACTGCTCAAGGCCGGTCTGGTCAACAAGGCCAAGGCGGCCCAGGTCGTGCGCGAGCAGGCGAAGAAGCACAAGGGCAAGGGGCCGGCGGCGCCGAGTGCCGAGCAGGTGGAGGTGGAGCGGTTGCAGGCGGAGAAGGCCGAGCGTGATCGTGCGCTGGCGGCGGAGCGCAATGCACAGCTGCGGGTGAACGAGGCACGTGCGCAGGTGCGGCAGATTGTCGAGGCGCACAAGGTGAAGCGCGAGGGCGAGATCGCCTATCGCTTTACCGACGGCGACAAGATCAGGGACGTGCTGGTGAACGAGGCGCTGCGTGCGCAGCTGGCCAGCGGCACCTTGGTGATCGTGCGTCACGACCAAGGCTACGAGTTGCTGCCGCGCATCGCCGCCGACAAGGTGGTCGAGCGCGACGCGGCGATGATCGTGCTCGACCACGGCCACACCGAAGTCGGCAACGGCAACGATGCGGACGACGAGTATTACAAGCAGTTCCAGGTGCCGGACGACCTGATCTGGTAATCCGGGTGAATGCGCCATGTCGCAGGTTCGAACCCAGCCCCCGCTACCAGATCTTTCATCCGCAGCACGCGCGCGCCTTTGATTCGACTCGTAACCAGGCGGTGGCGGGCACCCTTCGACTTCGCTGCGCTACGCTCAGGGCGAACGGGGTTTCCCACGTTTGCCGGCGGGGTCAATCGCGCTTCAGTTCCAGCAAGTCCCAGCCATTGCCGTACAGATCCTCGAACACCGCCACCGTGCCGTAGGCCTCGTGGCGCGGCTCCTCGCGGAAGTGCACGCCTTCGGCGCGCATGCGTTGCCAGTCGCGCGGGAAGTCGTCGGTGTTGAGCAGCAGGAACACGCGGCCGCCGGTCTGGTTGCCGATGCGCGAGGCCTGCTCGTCGCCTTTCGCCTTGGCCAGCAGCAAGCGGGTTTCGCTGGAACCGGGCGGCGCCAGCAGCACCCAGCGCTTGCCCTCGCCCATGTCGGTGTCTTCGACCAGCTCGAAGCCGAGCGCGCGGGTATACCAGGTGATCGCCTCGTCGTAGTCGGCGACCAGCAGCGCCAATGCGCCGAGATGCTGTTTCATTTTTTTGCCTCGACTGTCGGCAGCGGCCCCAGCTCCGCCTGCAATTTTTTCGTCAGCTTCGCGCGGATCAGCGTATAGGCGTCGAGGATGAAGGTCTCCAATTCCACGGTGGCGAAACGCTGCGGTTCGGTGATCGAGATCCAGTGCGCGCGCGCCAGGTACGGCGCCGGGATGATGCCTGGCTGGTCGGTGAGTTCGAGGAAGCGGTCGTCGGCCACCTTGAACGACAGCCGCCCGCCTTCACTGCCGTCCGACGGCATCACCGCGAACATCTTGCCGCCGACGCTGAACACCATGTCCACGCCCCACTTGGTATCGCGGACGACGCCGGGCCAGTGCCCGCACAGCGCTTTCAATTGGGCTGCGGTGAGGCCGTTTGCGGGTTTGCGGGCCATGCCGTGCTCCGAGGAAATCCAGCCTCGCATTGTGCGGGGTGGTGTGCTTCCTGTCTGCCATGTCCACATTACCCCGTACTGCAACATGGACCGACCGACCACAGTGATGGCTCCACGCATATGCGGCAGCTCACCGCAGAGCTCGTCATTGCAAATTCATGTTGCAATGCACACAATACGCAAAAGTATGGAACTGCCATGATTCCTGCCATCGACTTCTCCGCCCCGTCCCGTTACGCCTCGTTGCCGCCACGCAGCAGCGAGCGCTTTGCGCGCCCCAAGGTGGCACCGTCGTCGCACGGCGAGCAGGTGCGTACCCAGGACGGCCGCGAGCTGGTGTTGCGGCCGATCGAGCCGGGCGACGTGGCCGCAATGCAACGCTGCTTCACCCGGCTGTCGCCGGAGGACATCCGCCGCCGCTTCCTGCATGCGATGTCCGAGCTGCCCGCGCCGATGGCGCAGCGGCTGTGCCGCATCGACCCCGCGCTGGAAACCGCCTATGTGTTGATGGACGAATCGACGCAGCCGGCCGAGATGCGCGGCGTAGGCCGGATCTTCGTCGACGAGGCCACCGACAGCGCCGAGTTCTCGGTGCTGGTGGAACAGGACTGGAGCCGGCTCGGCCTGGGCGCATTGCTGATGCAGCGGCTGGTCGACGACTGCCGCCGCCGTGGCCTCGCCGAGCTGTGGGGCTACGTGCTGCAGGAGAACCGGCCGATGCTGCAGCTGTGCAAGGAACTGGGCTTCACTCAGCGGGCGATGCCGGACGAACCGGGCACGGCACAGATCACGCTGAAGCTGTAAGACCGCAAACCACGGGCGGGGCCTGTCCGAGCCATCGCGTTACACTTGCCCGCTTTCCCCGGCGCGGCTTGATGGCGGCGCCTTGAACATGCGTCCCTATGCCCAGCCCGATCAAGCACCCGCCCCTGCCGACCACCCCCAAGCAACGCCGCTACTGGACGCCGCCACACGGTTCCGCCCGGGCGCTGCTGCTTGCCGAGGCGGCGCGCACGCACGAGGGCCTGCTGGTGGTGGTGGCGCGCGACACCCAGCGCGCGCAGGCGCTGGAATCCGAACTGAAGATCTTCGCCGGCGGCTTGCCGGTGCTGCATTTCCCGGACTGGGAAACCCTGCCCTACGACGCGTTCAGCCCGCACCCGGAGATCGTCTCGCAGCGCATCGCCACGCTGTACCAGCTGCCGAACGTGAAGCGCGGCGTGCTGGTGGTGCCGGTGGCCACGCTGATGCAGCGGATCGCGCCGCGTTCGCACATCACCGGCTCCGGGCTGGTGCTGGCGAAGGGGCAGAAGCTCGACCTCGCCGGCGAACAGCGCCGGCTGGAAGCGTCCGGCTACCGCAACGTGCCGCAGGTGGCCGAACCGGGTGACTTCGCGGTGCGCGGTGCCCTGCTGGACATCTTCCCGATGGGTACGGCCGAGCCGTATCGCATCGAGCTGTTCGACGACGAGGTGGAGTCGATCCGCAGCTTCGACCCGGAAACCCAGCGCTCGCAGCAACAGGTGGAGAAGATCGAGCTGCTGCCCGCACGCGAATTTCCGCTCACCGACGAAGCGGCGAAGGAGTTTCGCGGCAACCTGCGCGAGCGCTTCCCGATCGACGTGCGCCGCTGCCCGCTGTACCAGGACATGAAGGAAGGCGTCACGCCCGGCGGCATCGAGTACTACCTGCCACTGTTCTTTCCTGTGAAGAGTCCGCACATGGATGTACGGGGTGTTGCGGTGGATCCGCATGAAGGTAATGGCACCGCCACGCTGTTCGACTACCTCGCCGACGATGCGCTGTTCGTGCTGGGCGAAGGCGCCGGCGAGGCGGCCGACCAGTTCTGGGCGCAGACCGCCGAACGCTACGACCAGCGTGCGCACGACATCGAGCGCCCGGTGCTGCCGCCGTCCGAACTCTATCTGCCGCCGGAACAGCTGCGCGAGCGGCTCAACAAGCGGCTGCGCGTGGAGGTGGTCGATCCAGGCCACGAGCACGCCGTCGACACCGGCACCCAGCCGGCGCCGGAGCTGCCGCTGAATCGCAAAGGCGAGGAACCGGGCACGTCGCTGCGGCATTTCCTGGCCAGCTATCCGGGCCGCGTGCTGATCGCCGCGGATTCGGCGGGGCGGCGCGAGGCACTGATCGAGACGCTGGCGGCGGCCGGGTTGAAACCGCAGGGCGTGGAGAGCTGGCAGGCGTTCCTCGGCACCGCTGCCGTTGCCCCCTCTCCTCCGGCTCTGCCGGGGGAGAGGGAGTTGCTGCACGCTTCGTCATCACCATCGCCGGGCTGGAACAGGGCTTCGCGCTGACCAAACCCGCGATCACCGTGCTCACCGAGCGCGAGCTGTACGGCGAGCGGGTGCGCAGCGAGCGCGACCGCAAGCGCCGCCGCGGCACCGCACGCGAACCCGAAGCGATCATCCGCGACCTCACCGAGCTCACCCCCGGTGCGCCGATCGTGCACGTCGATCATGGCGTGGGCCGCTACCAGGGCCTGGTCTCGATGGACGTGGGCGGCATGGACGGCGAGTTCCTCACCATCGAGTACGCCAAGGGCGACAAGCTGTACGTGCCGGTGGCGCAACTCGGCCTGGTCAGCCGCTACTCCGGCACCGCGCCGGAGCTGGCGCCGCTGCATTCGCTGGGCGGCGATGCGTGGGAACGCGCGCGCCGCAAGGCTGCCGAGAAAGTGCGCGACGTCGCCGCCGAGCTGCTGGCGATCTACGCGCAGCGGCAGGCCCGTGGCGGCGAATCGCTGCCGATCGACCGCCAATTGGTGGAGGAATTCGGCAGCACCTTCCCGTTCGAGGAAACCCCCGACCAGGAAAGCGCGATCGAGGCGGTGCTGAATGATCTTGCCGCGCCGCGCGCGATGGACCGGGTGATCTGCGGCGACGTCGGCTTCGGCAAGACGGAGGTGGCGCTGCGCGCCGCGTTCGCGACTGCCACCGCCGGCAAGCAGGTCGCCGTGCTGGTGCCGACCACCCTGCTCGCGCAGCAGCACTACCGCAATTTCGCCGACCGCTTCGCCGACTGGCCGGTGCGCGTGGACGTGCTGTCGCGCTTCAAGTCCAGCAAGGAAGTGAACGAGGCGCTGAAGCGCCTGGCCGACGGCCAGATCGACGTGATCGTGGGCACGCACAAGCTGCTGCAGCCGGACGTCAAGTTCAAGAATCTCGGCCTGGTCATCGTCGACGAGGAGCAGCGCTTCGGCGTGCGCCAGAAGGAGCAACTGAAGAAGCTGCGCGCCGAAGTGGATCTGCTGACGATGACCGCCACGCCGATCCCGCGCACGCTGAACATGGCGATGGCCGGCCTGCGCGACCTGTCGCTGATCGCCACGCCGCCGGCACACCGCACCGCCGTGCGCACGTTCATTTCCGCATGGGATCCGGCGACGATCCGCGAGGCGCTGCAGCGCGAGCTGTCGCGCGGCGGCCAGGTGTACTTCCTGCACAACGAGGTGCAGAGCATCGAGCGCACCGTGCGCGAACTGGAGGAACTGGTGCCGGACGCGCGCATCCGCATCGCCCACGGCCAGATGCCCGAACGCGAACTGGAAGGCGTGATGGCGGATTTCCACCGCCAGCGCTTCAACGTGCTGGTGTGCACCACCATCATCGAAACCGGCATCGACATCCCCACCGCCAACACCATCATCATCGACCGCGCCGACCGCTTCGGCCTGGCCCAGCTGCACCAGTTGCGCGGCCGCGTCGGGCGTTCGCACCACCGCGCGTACGCGTACCTGGTGGTGCCCGACCGCCGTTCGATCACCGCCGATGCGCAGAAGCGGCTGGAAGCCCTCGCCTCGCTGGAAGAACTCGGCGCCGGCTTCACCCTGGCCACGCACGACCTGGAAATCCGCGGCGCCGGCGAGCTGCTGGGCGACGAGCAGTCCGGCCAGATCCAGGAGATCGGCTTCGGCCTGTACACCGAGCTGCTCGATCGCGCGGTGCGCGCGCTGAAGTCGGGCAAGGTGCCGGACTTCGACCTCAGCAGCGAACACGAAACCGAAGTGGAGCTGCACCTGCCCGCACTGATCCCCGACGACTACCTGCCAGACGTGCACCACCGCCTCACTTTGTACAAGCGCATCGCCAGCGCGCGCAGCGAGGACGACCTGCGCGACCTGCAGGTGGAGATGATCGACCGCTTCGGCCTGCTGCCCGGTCCCGCCAAGCAGTTGTTCGCAGTGGCCAGCCTGAAACTGATGGCCACCCCGCTCGGCATCCGCAAGCTCGACTTCGGCGCGAACGGCGGCCGCATCGTGTTCCGCGAGAAGCCCGAGGTGAACCCGATGACCATCATCCAGCTGATCCAGCGCCAGCCGCGCGTGTACAAGCTGGACGGCCAGGACAAGCTGAAGGTGATCCTCGACCTGCCCGGCGCCAGCGAGCGCATCCGCAGCGCGCAGGAACTGCTGGTGACGCTGGGTGCGCGCCGGCCTGCGTGAGTGGTCGCGGCTTGCCTGCCATCGGCAATCGGCCTAGCATCGCGGCCGTGCGACGGGGGCGCGCATCCATCCCGAATCGGTCCTTCGATGCCGGCCATCCATTGTCCGGCTGGAGAGTGATGCCATGGTCGCCGTTCCTGAAAGCCGCCGTCCCGGTACCCTGCAACGCCTGTACCGGTGGGCGGCCATCGTCGCCGCGCTGGTGGTGTTCGCCGGCTTCGCGCAGACCTATTACCTGAAGGCATGGTTCGGCACGCCGACGCTGCCCACGCTGGTGCATGTGCACGGCCTGGTGATGAGCGCATGGTTCGTCGTGTTCGCGACCCAGGTCTGGCTGGTCGAATCGCATCGCATCCGCCTGCACCGGCGGCTCGGCCTGTTCGGCGCCGCGCTGGTGATGCTGATCCCGATCCTCGGCATCGCCACCGCGATCGAAGGCGCACGGCGCCATGCCGGACCGCCGGGGATTCCGCCGCTGATCTTCCTCAGCGTGCCGATCTTCGACATCCTGGTATTCGCCGGCATTGCCGGCAGCGGCCTGCTGCTGCGCCGGCGCAGCGACTTCCACCGGCGGCTGATGCTGCTGGCCACGCTCGGCATCCTCACGGCGGCGATCGCCCGGCTGCCGCTGGATTTCATCCGCCACGGCGGGCCGCTCGTGTTCTTCGGCCTTGCCGACCTGCTCATCCTCGCCTGCATCGCCATCGACACGATCCGGCAGCGCCGCCTGCATCCGGCGTTCGGCTGGGGAGCCGCCGTGATCATCGTGTCGCAACCGCTGCGCCTGTGGCTGGCCGGCACCCCGGCCTGGATGGCTTTTGCAGGCTGGCTGGTTGGCTGAGCGACTTCGTGCCGATAGGACGATAGTCACTGGCCGTCGACACCCCTGCTCCGCACAATGCACCCCGATTTCCGCCACGGATGACCCTCCGCGTCCGGATTGAACCACTTCGGCCGCCCCATGCCAGCTACCGGCCACCCGGGGGCTCGCAAACGGCGCGTGGCCTGGTTGTGCAGTACGGGCCGTGGCACTGGCACGGCCCGTGCTTGACACAAGGATGAAAGATGATGCACGTTCGGGTGTTGTCACTCGCTCCATGGCAGGTCACGGAGTGGGGATCCGGCGGGCAAGGAGACAGGCGGCCCTGTGCCCTGGAACAGGCCGGGGCGTGATGCCGCCGAGCGGTCGGTACGGGCACCGTCCGCCCGCAGTCCTGCAAGATGCTCGCACAGCGGAGAGAGGCAAATGGAGAGGCTGATCACAATGCCGACATCGATCCGCTCAAGGCGATCATGGTGCGGCTTCGTGCTGGGCCTGTTCTGGTTCGGGCTGGGCGTGGCCCACGCCTCCATTCCGCTGAACGGTGCCTGGCGCGAGGCACGCACCGGCGACACGCCGCAATCCGTGCTGGGCGAATACCATGCCGGCCTGCTGAAGAGTTTCGATCCGTCCCTGCTGCAGCGCTTCCCGCAGAACGGCACCGGCAACTGGGTGGTGATCACGCCACAGCCGCCCTGGGACAACACGGCACGGGTGCTGACGATCTACCCGCCCACACTGGGCACGGTCACCGTGTTCGGCAGCGACCAGCCGCAGACACTGGCGCTGGACGACTTCAACGCATCGACCCACGGCCACGGCCGGCTGGCCTGGCAACTGCCCGCCAACCTGGCCGCCTCGGCGCCGATCCTGCTGAAGTTCGAACCGTCGCAGACGCTGAGCGCACCGGTACGCTTCCACCTGGAATCCTGGACCGAGTACGCGCGCGCCGACGCGCAGTGGCTGGTCTTCGCCAGTGCCTGTTTCGCGGTGATGCTGACCATGGTGCTGATGGCGCTGTGCTTTGCGCTGATGCTGCACGACGTCACCTACGCCTGGTACGCCGGCTACGTCCTCTGCTACGCGCTGATCCAGGGCATCCAGACCGGCTTCGTATTCCATCCGATGGAATGGGAGTTGCTGTCGGGCACAGCCTTGCTGGCCGGCTCCGCCGCCGTGGCGCTGTCGGTCGCGTTCGCCTCGCTGTTCATGATGCGGTTCTGCGAACTGCAGAGTTACGCGCCGCTGCTGCGGGTGCCGATCATGGCACTGGCGGTGGGCATGATCCAGCTGGTGCTGATGCGCAGCAGCCGGATCCCGTTGCTGGTCGAGGTGGCGCAGATCCTGCTCAACCCCTTGCTGATGATCGGCGCCGCCTTGCTGCTGGTGGCCGCCATCGTCGCCGCGGCGCGCGGTTCGCGCCAGGCGTGGTTCTTCCTGGCCGGCTGGACGCCGCTGCTGCTGCTCACCGCGCTGACCAGCGCCCAGGTCGGCGGCGCGCTGCCGCAACTGGACTGGCTCAACGACGCCAGCCTGGCCGGCGGTGCGTTCGAGGCGGTCGTGCTGTCGATCGGCCTGGCCGACCGCGCACTCAGGCTGCGCCACGACCGCGACATCGTGCGGGTGCTGGCCGACCACGACGCGCTCACCAACGTGCTCAACCGCCGCGCCTGGACCGAGCGCGCCAGCGCCCTGTTGTCCAGCGGGCCGCCGCGGCCGATCGCGCTGCTGTTCCTCGACCTGGATCATTTCAAGCTGCTGAACGATCGCCAGGGCCACAACGCCGGCGACCGCGCACTGGTCGCCGTGGCGAAGGCGCTGGTCACCGAACTGCGACCCGCCGACCTGCTCGGCCGCTACGGCGGCGAGGAGTTCGTCGCCCTGCTCGACGGCATCCCGGCGCAACAGGCCATGCAGGTGGCGACTCGCCTGTGCCGGCGCGTGCACCGGCTGGAAATACCCGTCAGCGAGGATTCGCTGCTGCTCAGCGTCAGCATCGGCGTTGCCGTACGCCGGGAAGGCGACGACGTGGAGTCACTGGTCGATCGCGCCGACCAGGCCATGTACGACGCCAAGCTGGGCGGCCGCAACCGGGTCTCGCTGCACGCCGGCAGCATGTCGGCGCCGGCTGGCCCGCGCCTGCACGTGGTGGAAACGCGCGAGCGTTGACCGCTGCCGTCAGCGCTTTGCCAGCTCCTGCGCCGCCGCCACGACCTCGGCCTCGCCCGGCAACACCAGCAGCGCCGCCCCAGCCAACGGGGTGAAGGTGTCGGCGCCGACCACCCGCTGCATCGGCGTGGCGCCGCAGCCACCTTCGACGATCGCAGTGATCACGCCCTCGCCCACGCCGGCGCTCTTGCGGCCTTCGTCCAGCACCAGGATGCGTTTGGCCGTCTTCGCCTGCGCGGCGATGAAGGCGTCGTTGAGCGGCGCCAGCCAGCGCAGGTCGACCACGCGCACCTGCCAGCCCAGTTCCTTCCCGATCGTGCGGGCGGCGCGCAGCGCCATCGGCACGCCGTTGCCGAAGGTGAACACCACCAGGTCGTTCGCCGCCTCGTTGTAGATGCGGCCTTCGCCCAGCGTCATCGCCTGGTCCAGTGCCGGATAGTCGAACTGCCACTGGCCATCGCCCGCTTCGTACAGGTCCTTGGTCATGTACAGCGCGATCGGTTCGAGGAAGGCGCACACGCGGCCGTCCACTTTCGCCAGCGCCATCAGCGTGCGCAGCATCATCGCCGCGTCGTCGCCACGGCTGGGGCAACCCACCACCAGACCGGGAATGTCGCGCAGTGCGGTGATCGAGTTGTCGTTGTGGAAGTGGCCGCCGAAGCCTTTCTGATAACCAAGCGATGCCACCCGCATCACCATCGGGTTGCGGTACTGGCCGTTGGAGAAGAACTGCAGCGACGCCGCCTCGCCGCGGATCTGGTCGCAGGCGTTGTGGAAGTACGCCAGGTACTGGATCTCCGGGATCGGCAGCATGCCCATGTTGGCGTAGCCCTGGGCCAGGCCCAGGATCATCGTCTCGTCCAGCAGCGTGTTGAACACGCGGCTGCCCTTGAAGGTCTTGTTGAGGCCCTTGGTGACGGTGTACACGCCACCCTTCTGCGCCACGTCCTCGCCGAACAGCAGCGCCTCGGGATACTTCGCCAGCAGGTCGTGCAGGGCCTGCCCGATCTGGATCGCCAGGTGCCGCGGCGGCAGGTTTTCCGGCAGCTTGGCCTCGCCGCCGAACACGGCCAGGCGCTTCTCCGCGTAGTCGGCGCGCGTGGCCTCGGCCTTCACCGCGGCCGGCGTGTACGGCGCCAGCGGCTTCATCACGTCTTCGAGCGAGGTCAGCCGATGGCGCGAATCCGCATCCTCGGCGGCGGCGAAGCAACGCTTGCGGGTGGCCTCGTACAGGTTCAGCAACGCATCCTTCGAATACAGGCCCGACTCCAGCGCGATGCCGGCCGAGCGCAGCAGCGGATCGGTCGCCTCCACCGCGAACAGCTCCTCGATCGAGCGCCACTCGATCTCGAAGTCGGTGCCGGCGTGGCCCATCACGCGGGTGGTCTTGAGGTGCAGGAAGGTCGGCCGGCGCGTGCTGCGGCAATGCTCCACCGCGCGCTGCACCTGGGCGTAGCCTTCGGCCAGGTCGAGGCCGTCGGCAAAGAAATAATCGAGGTTGGAACGATGCTGGTAGTTGTTCGCGATCCAGCCGCTCGGTGTCTTCACCGAGATGCCGATGCCGTTGTCCTCGCACACGAACAGCACCGGCGCCGGCAGCTTCTGGTACGCCGTCCACGCCGCGGTGTTGAACGCGGTCTGTGCGGTGGCGTGGTTGCTGGAGGCGTCGCCGAACGAGCAGATCGTGATGCTGTCGTCGGGAATCGGCAGCTGGTGGCCGATGCGGCGCGCCTGCTCGATCGCCACCGCGGTGCCCAGCGCCTTGGGCAGGTGCGAGGCGATCGTCGAGGTCTGCGGCAGCACCCACAACGGCTTGCTGCCCCATACCTTGTGGCGGCCGCCGGAGGCCGGATCGTCCTTGCTGGCGGCGAAGCTCAGCGCCGAATCCATCACCGGGTCCATGCCCGGAATCTTGCGGAAGCGCTCGGCCATGAAGCCGCCCGAACGGTAATGCAGGAACGCCGGATCGGTATGCCGGGCCAGCCGCGCCACCATCGCGTTGCCCTCGTGGCCGCTGGAACCGATCGTGTAGAACACCTTGTTCTGCACACGCAGCACGCGCGCCATCAGGTCGAGGTGGCGCGAGATCAGCTGCGATTCCAGCAGCTCGCGAAAACCCCGTGCATCCAGCGCGCTGCCCGGCAGCACCGCCTCGCTGTCGCGCGGCGCGGCGCGCACGTCGCCCTGCCACAGCTGCACGAACTCGATGAAGTTCTGGTCGACGATCTCGGCACGGTTGAAACCCTTGTGGCGAGCGCTGATGGTGAACGGTAGGGACATGGCGGTTATCGGCAAGGTAGGGGGATGTTTTTGTAGGAGCCCACCCTGTGGGCGATGCTTTTCAAAGGCATCGCCCACAGGGTGGGCTCCTACAACGGAAGGTCAATGCTGCATCGGGGTGTGGCCGGGCTGCGCCTGCACGCGACCGAGCCACGCGCAGATATTCGGGAACACGGACAGATCGAACCCGCCGTCGCCGGCGCAATGGGTATACGCGTACAGCGCGATGTCGGCGATGCCGTAGCTGTCGCCCACGAACCACTCGCGCCCGGCCAGGTGCTGCTCCATCACCGCCAGCACCTGCGCGCCCTTCTGCAGCAGCGCCGGAATCTCGGCCTGGCGCGGGTGGTCGGGCGGCAGCCAGCCGCGGATGAAGCGCGCCACCGCGATGCACGGCTCGTGGCTGTATTGCTCGAAGAACAGCCACTGCAACGTCTGTGCGCGCAGCCAGCGGTCGTCCGGCAGGAACGGCGTACCTTCGGCGAGGTAACAGAGAATCGCGTCGGATTCGGCCAGCCGGCGGCCGCCGTCCAGCTCCAGCAGCGGCACCTTGCCGTTCGGGTTCTTCGCCAGGTAGCCCGGCGTGCGCGTCCCGCCATGCGCGCTGTCCACGTCGACCCAGCGGTAGTCGCGGCCCAGTTGGTCCAGCAGCAGCTGCAGCTTGTAGCAGTTGCCGGAGGCACGCATGCCGTAGATCGTGATCATCGCCGCTCCTCGCTCAAGCGCCTCAGCAACGCCGCGCGCTGCAGGTCCTTGGGACGTCCGAAACTTTCCAGCACGCGGATCTGTTCCATCACCGCGGGAATCGGGACCGCGAGGCCGCCTGCGTCCAGTGTGACGATTCGGTCGACCCGCACCGGTTCCCAGCCGCGTTCGCCACAGAGTTCGAGGCCACCCATGACTTCCACCGGCAACCCGGGGAAACGGAAGCGGGCGAAACATGAGCGGAAGCGATCTTCGCCGCACGGCACATAGGTCTCGTCGCGCCGCGCCTGCCAGTGGCCGATCAGGGTATCCGCGTCGCGCACGCTGGTCAGCACATCGAGATCGGCCACCGCCACCTCGGCGCCGGCCAGGCGTGCCGCGGCACTGCCGATCAGGGTCCACGGATCGCGGCAAAGGCGATGCAGGTCCGGTATCGCCGCGGCGAGTGCCTCGTGCAATGCCGCCACCGGATCGACAGGGACGGCTGCATTCATGGCTGCGCGCGGCGCCGGCGCCATTGCTCGCGCGTCTGCGCCCAGATCTCGGTCGGTGAATTCTCGTACGGCGCGGGCAGCTTGCCCGCGCCGCGGCAGGTCGAACCGAGCCGCTGCGCCAGCGCCTGCGAGGCGCGATTGTCCGGATGGATCGAATGGATCATCTCGCTCCAACCCAATCGATCGAACGTCCAGTCGATCGCCGCGGTGCAGCCTTCCAGCGCGTAGCCCTTGCCCCAGGCGGCGCGCGCCAGACCCCAGCCCACTTCCGTGCCGGGCCAATCGGCCGGATGCCACGGCCCGAGCCGGCCGACCCACTGGCCGCTGCTTTTCTCGATCACCGAGAACATCGCAAAACCCTGGATCGACCAGGCACCCGCCAGGGTCAGGAAACCGCGCCAGGCGGCGGCGCGCGATTGTTGGCCACCGATGAACTGCGCCGCCTCGGCGTCGGCCATGTTCGCCGCGTAGGCGTCGAAATCCTCCGCCCGCGGCGGACGCAGGATCAGCCGATCGGTTTCGATGCGCAGCGAATCGAAGTCCATGCGCGCCACACTCCGCTCAGAATGCGTTGATACCAGTCAGCTCGCGACCCACCACCAGCTCGTGCACGGTCTCCGTGCCTTCATAGGTGATCACCGATTCCAGGTTCAGCGCATGGCGGATCGCGCCGTGCTCGGTGGTGATGCCGGCGCCGCCGAGGATGTCGCGGCACTGCCGTGCGATGTCGATCGCCATGCGGCAGTTGTTCCACTTCGCCAGCGAGACCTGGGTGGGCTGCATCTTGCCGGCATCCTTCAGCCGCCCGAGCTGCAGCGACAGCAGCTGCGCGGTGGTGATGCGGCGGGCCATGTCGGCCATCTTCAGCTGCACCGCCTGGTTGGAGGCGAGCGGACGGCCGAACAGGATGCGCTCCTTGGTGTAATCCAGCACTTCCTTCAGGCAAGCCTGGGCGGCGCCGATCGGGCCCCAGGTGATGCCGTAGCGCGCCTGGGTCAGGCAGCCCAGCGGCCCCTTCAGGCCCTTCACGTTCGGCAGCCGCGCGCTGTCCGGCACGCGCACGTTGTCGAAGAACAGCGCGCTGGTGACCGAGGCGCGCAGGCTCATCTTCTTGTGGATTTCCTGCGCCTTGAAGCCGGCCGTGTCGGTCGGCACCACGAAGCCCTGGATACCGTCGTCGGTTTGCGCCCACACGATCGCGATGTGCGCCAGGTTGCCGTTGGTGATCCACATCTTGGCGCCGTTGATGACCCAGTCGCCGCCATCCTTCTTCGCGTGGGTCTTCATGTTCGCCGGATCGGAGCCGCCGTGCGGCTCGGTCAGGCCGAAGCAGCCGATCACCTCGCCGGCCGACATCCGCGGCAGGTAGTGTTTTTTCTGCTCTTCGCTGCCGTAGGCGTAAATCGGGTACATGCACAGCGAACTCTGCACCGAGGCAAAGCTGCGCAGACCCGAATCGCCGCGCTCCAGTTCCTGGCAGATCAGGCCGTAGCTCACGCCGTTCATGCCGGCGCCGCCGTAGGTCTCGGGAATCGTGGCGCCGAGCAGGCCAAGCGCGGCGATCTCCGGGATCAGTTCCTTCGGGAAACGCGCCTGGTCGAAGCAGTCGCCGATGATCGGCAGCACGCGCTCGTCGACGAAGCGGCCGACGGTGTCCTGCACCATGCGTTCCTCATCGGTGAGCAGCGAACGGACATCGTACAGATCGAGCGGATTCAGACTGACAGCCATGGGAGCTCCGGAGAGGGCGCTTAAAAACCGGTATTGTAGCGCGGCCGGCGATGGCCCTACGACTCCCGCCCCACGCCACTTTCCGCGACGGAAACCCATGTTCAAAGGTGTACTGCTCGGTTTCGCGGCGTTTGCCGCCTACGCCATCAGCGACGCGTTCGTGAAATCGCTGCACGGCTCGCTGCCGGCCTATGAGGCGGTGTTCTTCGGCGCCGTGCTGGGCCTGAGCGCCCTGCCCTTCATCCGCAAGCGCGACGACCGCTGGCACGAGGTGCTGGTCGCGCAACGCCAGGGGCTGTGGCTGGTGCGCGCGCTCGCCAGCGCGGTGGGCAGCACGGCGGCGGTGATCGCCTTCACCGCGCTGCCGATGGCCGAGGCGTTCGCGCTGATCTTCCTGCTTCCGATCTTCGTCACCATCCTGTCGGTGTTGGTGCTCGGGGAGCACGTGGGCTGGCGCCGCTGGTCGGCGGTGGTGGCCGGTTTCATCGGCGTGCTGGTGGTGCTGCGGCCGGGCTTTCGGGTGCTCGGCGTCGGTCATCTGGCGGCGATCGTCTGCGGCCTTTGCGGCGCCATCTCGATGATCGCCCTGCGCCTGTCCGGCTCGCACGAAAAGCGCGTCACCCTGTACGGCGCCGGCGTGGTCGGCTCGATCCTGCTGGCCGGTGCGCTGATGCTGCCGGCCTTCGTCTGGCCGTCCCTGCACCAATGGCTGCTCCTGCTCGGCTACGGCCTGCTTGCCGCATTGGCCTCGGTGCTGCTGATGCTGGCCACGCAGCGCGCGCCCGCCAACCACGTCGCGCCAACCCAGTACAGCCAGATGCTGTGGGCCGTGCTGCTGGGCTACGTGTTGTTCCACGACAAGCTGGACTGGCCGATGGCGATCGGCATCGCGATCATCCTCGGCGCCGGCCTGTTCACCTTCGTGCGCGAGGAGCAGGTCACCCGCTGGTGGCAAAAGATCCGGATGATCTGACCCTCCCGCACGCAGTCAATCAGACAACGACGGGAACCCATTCGGAGGCACTCACTGCCCATCCGGCACGATCCCTCCAACTGCTCGGCAGCGGTGGCCCTGGGCAAGGAGCAGCGACATGCCGTATTCAACGGAACCGGAGTCGCCCGGCTTCTGCAGCTGCACCCGCACACTGCGTATGCAGTCCAGCGTCGCCTGAACCGCTTGAAGCCCGGTTGCATACATACCCTTCACGGCTTAGTGAACCAGGCTTCCGCGCTTTCATTTGCCGTCCACCTTGACCAATACGCGCAAACACGTCACGGGCAATGGCAATCCGTGCCGGGCGGCGGTTCAAGCGCTAAAATCAGGCACGGAATCCACCGCGCAGGGATGCCCTCCTCTCAGCCGGAGGTATCACCATGATCCGCCCAGTTCTGATTGCCCTGCTCGCAACCCTGGCACTCGACGCGCAGGCGGCGTCCGACACCTGCCGCATCAGCGGCACCGCTTACGACTACACCGGACATCCACTGCCTACGGCAGTAATCCGTCTGATCGACCAACAAACACATCAGACCGCCTATCGCGCAGCCGATGCGGGCGCCACATTCGCATTCGCCGATCTGCCCGTGGACACCCATGGTCAACGTTACCGGCTCGATGTACTGAGCCCTGCCACCGTAGTCACCGGCACCCACATCCCCACGCGCTCAGTACTTGGCATCGCACCCGCCTTCGCCTGCGGCGCGGGCCAGAGTGTACGTGCGGACGTACGGGTCGAAGTGCGCTGACGCAACTGGCAGACATTCAGGCCACGTCTCATTCGCCGAGTGTCAGCGGTTGCTCACCCCATGCGGCACGTGCCCGGTCGCCACGTGCTTGCGCGCGGACTCCACGTTGGCCGGCGAGTCGTCGAAGAAGATGTCGGCACCGAACGCGTCGAGGAACGGGCCCTTGTCGCGGCCGCCGAGGAACAGCGCCTCATCGATGCGCACTCCCCACTTGCGCAGGGTGAGGATCACGCGTTTGTGCGCGGGCGCGGAACGCGCGGTAACCAGGGCAGTGCGGATCGGCGAGTTCTCGGCCGGGAATGCCGCCTGCAGGCGATGCAGGGCAGTGAGGAAGCCGCGGAACGGGCCGACCGACAACGGCTCGGCGGCATGTTCGGTTTCGCTGCGATGGAACGCTGCGAGGCCCTCCTCGCGCGACACGCGTTCGCCTTCGTCGCCGAAGATCACCGCGTCGCCGTCGAACGCGATGCGCAGCTGCTCACTGGCGCGCGGCGGCGCGGTGCTGGGCAGGATCGTCGCCGC
>DATCUT010000151.1:0-56835 GCA_036561785.1 Rhodanobacter sp. | reverse complement strand
CTACCGGCAACGCCACGCCAGGCGACGGAGTGGCCACCGGTACGACCGGCGTGAACGCGGGCCCGACCGGCGCCGGCGGCGCCATGACCGCTGGCCGCGTGCGCTTGTGCGAGATCGCGAAATGCGGCCTCGGCTCGTCCTCGGTGTAGGGAAACACTTTGACGCTGATGAAACGATCGCAGCCATCCAGCGCCGCCTCGAGCGTGCGTCTGGCGCGGGACGGTCCCCGCACGATCACGCTGAGCAGGATGCCGTGTTCGCCTTGCACCAGGCGTTGCCGCTGCAGCGCGAAGCCACTGGCCAGCACGAGCCGCCCGACCTCCATCAGCAGCCCCTTCCGGCTTTCCGAGAGGCCCTGGATTTCCAGCTCGATCATCAAGCCCCCTGTAGGCGATGCCGATGGAACACGTTGTGTGGAACGACGTCGCCGTGTGCAGGCCATGCGCTGCAGCGGAATACGCCCGCGATACGTGGAGATTCTAGGGCCAACCAGAAGGAACGGGCGATACCGGGGCCACACTTGAGCGTCTCGCATGCCCCGCTTTTACCGTTACCCCCGGCGGCTTTCGACCGTCGCCATGGCATCCCGCCAGCGAAGGACGTATCGTCCAAGCTCTCCAGAATCAGGCTCCCCATGGCACCCCCGAAGCCCTTCCCCCACGCCGGCTTCCTGAGCCAGCTGGAGCACATCAACGCATCCGCGCCCCTGTCTGCGGCCACGCTGCCGCTACCACTCGTCCGCGTCCTTCTGGAGGACTCCGGCCGACCGACGCCAGCCGCTACTCATCTGACCCAACTGCTGAAGGCGCGCAAGGCCGTGCTGCAGGCGTCGTTCGATACCGACGTGGTTGCCGATGAATTGCGGCGGTACCAGAAGTTCGCGCGGCCGGGCCAGCCATCGCCGCATATCGTCCAGTTGCGGCAGCAGCAGGCTGCCGCGCGACAGGCATCGAATCAGTCGAGGCAATCATTCATCAAAGCGGCCGCCGCGTTCGTGCGGGAGACCAGAATCGAAGTGCCGCCGCGGGTGACGCTCGAGGTCTTCGTCACCGGCTGGATCGAGGCCCACGTACCGAAGGATGTCGTCGCCGCGACCTGACAGCGGCTGGCCGAAGCTCTTCGATCCATGCAAATGAAACAGCCGGCACGTTTGCGTGCCGGCTGTTTCGGTTCCACCTTGCCGTTCAGCGCAGGATCGCGGCCGGATCCTGCTTCGCCTTCAGCGCGCTGCACAGCTGGATCGATTCGCCCGTCTGCGCCAGGCCGCGGCCGATGCCGGCGGCATCTTTCTCGCGCGCCTTGAAGAACGCCTGCAGGCGGTCGTACTCGGCCGTGGTGCAGCCGCCGCCACCGGCCAGCGACGGCAGCCGGCCGCCGGAGAAGCTGCCGGTGCGATCGAGGATCTGCTGGTAGTGGGCGGTGAACCAGGTCCACATCGCGTCGCGCTGGGCCAGGGTGTCGCGGCCGGCGCGCAGCAGCATGCCCATCTCGCCGACCTTCACCGGCTTGGTCAGGGCGAAGTTGCGCACCTGCTCGGTCAGCGCCGGATCCTCCACGCTGGCCAGGCCGCCGAGGATGCCGTTGCGCAGGGCCGGATCGCTGGTCTTGGGCAGTTCGGCGATCAACGCATCGACCGCGCTCTTGCCGTGTTCCTGCACCGCCACGCCCAGCGCATCGCCGAGCAGGTCGGGATCGGCGGCGGCCAGGTTCAGACGGCCATCGGCGCCGGGCTTGAGCGCAGCCTCACCCTGCTTGAGCAGGGCCGCACGCACTTCCGGCAGCTTGAAGTCGAACGCCAGCGAGCTGGCCAGGCTGCTGCGCATCAGCGCATCGTCTTCCGGCTCGTTCGCCTTGCGCTGGTAACCGAGCTGTTCCAGGCGCGGCAGGTAGGCCGCCTTCGCCCATTCGGCCAGGCGGGCACGCTGCGCATCGGTGACGGCGATGCGGTGGTAGAGCTGCGCCGCCTGGCCTAGCGGCACGGTGGCCACTTCGCGGATTTTCGAAGCGGTCAACGGCTGCAGTGCAGCCAGCATGTCGCCGGCATCGAGGTCGCCATGGCGGAAGCTGGCGCCGATCGCGTCGGCGTAGGCGAGTTGCTCGGCATCGCTGAGCTTGCCGACCTGCTTGACCAGCCCACCCAATTCCGACTTGTCGAGGCTGAAGCGGTAGTAGCCGCTGGCGTTCGCGTTCGGCATGATCCAGGTCGGCTTGCTGGCACCGGCCAGCACCATCGAGCCGGTCGCCTTGTCGAGCATTTCGCAAGCGACCCTGCTGCCGTCGGCGGTGCCGTAGCGCACGCACACCGGTACGCCCCAGATGCGCTGCGCGTCGCCGCGGCTGCCGAGCGGCAGGTAGCGGCTCTGGCTCAGCTGCAGCACGGTCTGGCCGCTTTTCTGTTCCAGCTTCGTCGCCACGTACGGCACGCCGGACTGGTCGAGGAAGCTCTTGAATGCGTGCTTGAACGCATCACCCTTGTCGGCCGCGGTGGCGATCGCCGAGACCAGGTCGTCAGCGGTGGCGTTGCCGTACTTCTGTTTCTGGATGTACGCGCGCATGCCCTTCTGGTAGGTCTGCTCGCCCACGTAGTTCTCGAACATGCCGATGACGCTGGCGCCCTTCTGGTAGGTGATGCCGTCGAACGCGGTCATGATGTCGCCGTTGCCGGTGATCGGCTGGCGGATGCTGCGCGCGCTGACCAGGCTGTCGTTGTTCATCGCGCCCTGGCCGCCGCGCACGCGGTCGAGGTCGGCGCGGTATTCCGGGTGCACCTGCATGGTCACCTTCTGCTGCATCCAGGTGGCGAACGCCTCGTTGAGCCAGATGTCGTTCCACCATTCGGTGGTCACCGTGTCGCCGGTCCACTGGTGCGCCAGCTCATGCGCGTTGACGTTGAACGAGCCCTGCACGTTGCGCGCCGGCGAATCCTTGTCGATCAGCAGCAGCCAGTCGCGGAAGGTGACCAGGCCCGGGTTCTCCATCGCGCCGGCCTCGAAATCCGGCGCGGCCAGCAGGTCGAGCTTGTCGAACGGATAGCCGAAGCCGTAGTAGTTCTCCAGCGCGTGGATGATGCTCGGCGTCTCGCCCAGCACGTGCTGCATGCGCTGCCCCTCGCCCTTGGCGGCGATGCCGCGCAGTTGCAGCGGCTTGACGCGATAAGCGGTCGGCGAGATGTCCGGGCCGGCGACGATGTCCCACGGGCCGACCGCGAACGCGACCAGATAGGTCGGCAGCGGCAGCGTCTGCGCGAAGGTCACGGTTTTCCAGCCCTTGCCGGCCGGCGCCTGTTTCACCTGCTGGGTGTTCGCCACTACGTTTTCGTGGTCGGGCACGGTGATGCTGATGTCGAACGGGGTCTTGAAGCCGGGCTCGTCGAAGCCGGGGAAGGCGAAGCGCGCGCTGATCGGTTCCATCTGCGTCATCGCGTACGGCTGGCCCTTCGCGTTGACCTTGTACAGGCCCTGCAGCTGCGCGTTGAGCGGCGCGGTGTACTCGAACTTCACGGTCAGCTGCTGCGGCTTGAGCGTGCCGCCGAAATCCACCCGCACCACGCCGGCTTTCGGGTCCACGCTGACGTACTTGCCGGCATGCGCCTTGCCGGCAGCGTCGGTGATCGTCACCTTCGACACCTTCAGCTCGGCACCGTCCAGCCACAGGTGATCGGACGCCTGGGTCAGCTTGACCTTGATCGTGGTGGTGCCGGAGAAATCCTGCTGCGCCGGATCGACCTTGAACGCCAGCTGGTACGACTGCGGCACGGCCCAGCCGGGCAGGCGGCCCTGCGGCGCCTGGTCGGCGGTGGCGGCGAACGCCGCACCACAGCAGGCGGCCAGCGCGGTGAGCAGAAGAGGACGGACGAGTCGGCGCATGAGAACTTTCTCTGGCGTGGGGGAAAACCCCAAGCTAGAGGCGGCATGACTTCCGACCCAGTGCCAGAAGGCATGCCCGCCGCGCGGCAGGCGTGACCCGGGGCCGCCTGCGGAGAAAGCCAAAAAAAACCGGCGACGAAGCAAGCTTCATCACCGGCCGGGGAAGCCCGCGCGCCTGCGGGGGAGAGGGAGGGGGGAGCTCCAGCGCGCGGGGTGTCACGAGCACAACGTGGGCACAGGATAGGACGCTCGCTTGCATTGCTCCAATTGATTGTTACCATCCCAGCCATAGCGTATGGCTATTGCCAAGCCGGGACGATCCATGAACCTGCGCGATCTCCAGTACCTGGTGGCCCTGGCCGAGCACCGACACTTCGGCCGCGCGGCCGAGGCCTGCTTCGTCAGCCAGCCCACCCTGTCCACCCAGATCAAGAAGCTGGAGGAGGAACTGGGCGTGCCGCTGGTCGAACGCACCCCGCGCAAGGTGCTGCTGACCGAGGTCGGCCGCGACATCGCCATTCGCGCACGCGACGTGCTCAACGGCATCGAACAGATCCGCAGCGTGGCCCGGCGCACGCTGGACCCCGAATCCGGCACGGTGCGGCTGGGCATCTTCCCCACCCTGGGTCCGTACCTGCTGCCGCATGCGTTGCCGCTGGTGCGCAAGGCGTTCCCCCAGCTGGAACTGCTGCTGGTCGAGGAAAAGACCGAGGCGGTGCTGCGCCTGCTGCGCGAGGGCAAGCTGGACGCCGGCATCCTCGCCCTGCCGCTGCACGAGGACAGCCTGCATGCCGAGTTCCTGTTCGAAGAGCCCTTCCTGCTGGCCGTGTCGGAAGCCCATCCGCTGGCGCACAAGCAAGGCCAGTTGAAACTGGCCGACCTGTCCAACCAGAACCTGCTGCTGCTCGAAGACGGCCACTGCCTGCGCGACCAGGCGCTGGAGGTGTGCCACCTCGCCGGCGCCGTCGAACGCAGCGGCTTCCGCGCCACCAGTTTGGAAACACTGCGGCAGATGGTGGCCGCAAACGTCGGCATCACCCTGCTGCCTGTCACCGCGGTGAAGCCGCCGGTGGCGCCGGTGGAGAACCTGCACCTGATCGAGTTCAAGGGCCAGCCGCCGAGCCGGCGTGTCGCGATGGTCTGGCGCAAGAGCTCGGCGATGGCTGGATTCCTGAAGCGGATGGCGGCGGTGTTCCGGCAGCTGCCAGCCGATTTGCTGAACCCGCATACGGCGGCCTCGCCCGCCGTACCGGCGGAACCCGTCCGCCCCGCGCGCAAGGCCGCGCGCCGATAGCTGCAGGCTATTTGCCCGATCCAGACAATCAATTTCAGCATTGGCCCGCCGGGCGCTAGGCTCGGCAGGTCACGACCATGAAGGCCGCACTCGCAACCCCTCCCAGCCCAACGCCACGAGGTGATGTCATGAGCAACCTGAAAGGCTCCAAGACCGAGCAGAACCTGAAAGACGCCTTTGCCGGCGAATCGATGGCGAACCGCCGCTACCTGTACTTCGCCGCCAAGGCCGACGTCGAGGGCTACAACGACGTCTCCGCGGTGTTCCGCTCCACCGCCGAAGGCGAGACCGGCCACGCCCACGGCCACCTGGAATATCTCGAAGCGGTGGGCGACCCCGCCACCGGCCTGCCGTTCGGCGGCACCCAGCTGAACCTGAAGAGCGCCATCGCCGGCGAAACCCATGAGTACACCGACATGTACCCGGGCATGAGCAAGGCCGCGCGCGAGGAAGGCTTCGACGAGATCGCCGACTGGTTCGAGACCCTGGCCAAGGCCGAACGCTCGCACGCGAACCGCTTCACCAAGGCGCTGGGCGAACTGGGCTGAGGGAATGGCACTCAAGCTCGTCATTCCCGCGAAAGCGGGAATCCAGTGACTTCAAGAGTGGTGGGTAGTGTGGAAGACACGGGATCCCCGCTTCCGCGGGGATGACGGCGCTTAAGCAAATCCCAACCGGATCAGGGAGACGACGATGGCCGATCCCATCCATGACACGCGCGAAGGCAACCTGGACGCGCCCACCCGGCACCCGCTGGACTGGACCAACCCCGAGTTCATGGACCAGCAATTGCTGGACGCCGAACTCGAGCGCGTGTTCAACATCTGCCACGGCTGCCGCCGCTGCGTCAGCCTGTGCCATGCCTTCCCCACCCTGTTCGACCTGGTCGACGCGTCGGCGACGATGGAGATCGATGGCGTCGACAAGGCCGACTACCCCAAGGTCACCGAGCAGTGCTACCTGTGCGACCTGTGCTACCAGACCAAGTGCCCGTACACGCCGCCGCACCCGTGGAACGTGGATTTCCCGCACCTGATGCTGCGTGCCAAGGCGGTGGCGTTCGAGCGTGACGGCGTGCCACTGTCGTCGAAAATCCTGTCCAGCACGCGCACCGTGGGCAAGCTCGCCTCGATTCCGGTGGTGGTGCAGGTGATCAACGCCGCCAACCGCAACCCGGCCGCGCGCCAACTGCTGGAAAAGACCATGGGCGTCGACGCGAAGGCGCGCGTGCCCGAATACCACTCGCCCACTGCGCGCAAACGCCTGCGCGACCTCGACGGCAGCGGCGAAGCGGTTCCCGCCGGCCGCACGCGCGGCAAGCTGGCGCTGTTCGCCACCTGCTATTGCGACCACTCCGACCCAGTGGTGGTCGAGGATCTCGCCGCGGTGCTGCAGCACAACGCGATCCCGACCAGACTGGTCGAACAGGAAAGCTGCTGCGGCATGCCCAAGCTGGAACTGGGCGACCTGCAGACGGTGAAGAAGTACAAGGAGCGCAACATCCCGGTACTGGCGAAGATGGCGCGTGAAGGCTGGGACTTCACCGCGGCGATCCCGTCCTGCGTGCTGATGTTCAAGCAGGAACTGCCGCTGATGTTTCCCGACGATGCCGAGGTGGCGCTGGTGCGCGAGCGCTTCTTCGATCCGTTCGAATACCTGGCCGAACGGCACAAGGCCAGCCTGCTGCGGACCGACTTCAGGCAGTCGCTGGGCAAGGTCGCCTGGCAGGTACCGTGCCACCAGCGCGTGCAGAAGATCGGCCCGAAGACGCGCGACATCCTGCAGCTGGTGCCGGGCACCGAAATCGTCACCATCGAGCGCTGCTCCGGCCACGACGGCACTTATGGCGTCAAGCACAAGACCTATGCGCTCTCGCGCAAACTGGCCAAACCGGTGGAGAATCGGGTGAGCCAGGCCGAGCCCGACCACTTCACCAGCGACTGCCCGATGGCCGGCGGCCACATCGCCCACGGCCTCGACGACAAGCCGGCGGCGGAACATCCGTTGAGTCTGCTGCGCAAGGCTTACGACATTTGAACGGCGGACGGGGAAATGAACCACCCGCGTAGGGCGGGCACTGCCCGCCGCTCTTCCCCGGCTCATCGGCGGATCGAAAAGCCGGCGGGCAGTGCCCGCCCTACGTTGCCTCTCGCCACTCACCTCTGAACTCCCATGCACAAACTCACCCGCGCCGACCTGCTCAGCCTGGAAACCTACGCGCAGCAGCGCGACGCCTTCCGTGCCCGCGTGATGGCGCACAAGAAGCAGCGCACGGTGCATCTCGGCGAGCACCTCACGCTGATCTTCGAGGACCGCCTGAGCATCCAGTACCAGGTGCAGGAGATGCTGCGCATCGAACGCATCTTCGAGGCCGACGGCATCCAGGACGAGCTGGACGCCTACAATCCGCTGGTCCCCGACGGCAGCAACCTCAAGGCCACGATGTTCATCGAGTATGCCGATGTCGAACAGCGCAAGCGCGAGCTGGTGCGCCTGCGCCATATCGAGCACGCGATCGCGCTGGGCGTGCACGGCCACGCCGCGGTCACCGCCATCGCCGACGAGGACATGGAGCGCAGCAACGACGAGAAGACCGCCGCCGTGCACTTCCTGCGTTTCGAACTCAGCCCCGCGATGATCGCGGACTGGCGCGCCGGCGCCGCAGTCGCACTGGCCTCGACCCTGCCGGCGATGCCGGTCGGCACCACCCTCACCCCCGGGCAGTCGCGCGCCCTGGCGGCGGATTTCACCTGAGCATGCGCAAACTCCTGATCGCCGCCGCCCTGCTGCTGGTGCTGCTGGGCGTGTTCTCGCGCAGGCATCACGCACCGTTGCAACCCGAACCCGGCGTGCTCGCCGCCGAGGTGCCGGTGCAGGTCGACCTCGACCACGGCGCGCAACTGCAGCGCGGCGACACCACGTTGACCACCCGCGCCCACTTCGACATCACCGCCCGCGTGCTGTCGCGCAAGGGGTATTCCTCCGGCGCCGACGCCGAACTGATCCCGCTCGACCTCGCGCTCGGCTGGGGCCGCATGTCCGACAGCGCGGTGCTGGCAACCATCGACATCAGCCAGTCCGGCCGCTTCTACTACTGGCACGTCAAGGCGTTCCCGATCCCGCGCCGCGAGATCGAGACCTCCAGCGCGAACATGCACCTGATCCCCGCCGACGCGGACGTCAAACGCCAGCTCGACCAGGTGCGCCCCGGCCAGCTGGTGCACATCGAGGGCTTCCTGGTCGACGCCAGCCGCGCCGGCGGCTGGCACTGGAACACCTCGCTGACCCGCGACGATATCGGTGCGGGTGCGTGCGAGCTGATCTATGTCGAAAGGGTCGATGCCGCGGCGCCGTGAGCGCTGCCGACCGGCGACGACAGGCGGAGCTCAGTAACGCAGCAGGCTGTGCAGCGGCTTGCCGGCTTGCCAGCGGCTGCGTCCCTGCAGCACGGGCAGCTCGATCACCACGCTGGCGCCAAGCAGTTCGGCACCCAGTTTGCCGACCAGGGCCGCGGCCGCCGCCAGGGTGCCGCCGGTGGCCAGCACGTCATCGGCCAGCAGCACGCGCTCGCCGGGCCTGAACGCATCGCGCTGCACCTGCAGCTGGTCGCTGCCGTATTCCAGCTGGTAGTCCACCGTCACCACCGGCGGCGGCAGCTTGCCGGGTTTGCGCAATGGCACGAAGCCGGCGTGCAGTTTCTGCGCCAGCGCGGCGCCGAAAATGAAGCCGCGCGCCTCGATGCCGCACACCGCCTGCACGCCGCTGCCCTGCCACGGCTCGGCCAGCGCGTCGATGCAGCGGGCGAAGCTGCCGGCATCGGCGAGCAGCGGGGTGACGTCGCGGAACATCACGCCGGGGCGGGGAAAGTCGGGCACGGCGCGGATCAGTGCGGCGAGGTCCTGCATGGGGCTTCCTCGGGAATGCGCGCCGGCCACGCGACTCAGCAGGGCGCGGTCAGCGGATCGTCCGGCAGGTCATCGTCCACGATCGCCTGCCGCGCCTCGTTGAGCCGGGCCTCGACCTCGCCCACGATGCCGTTGGCGGCGGCCAGGCTCGATTCGGGCACCATCACCGCGATGTAATCCATCGCCGGCAGCTGGCCCACCGCGCCGGTGAGGTACTCGCCGGCAATGAACGCCGGAATGCCTTCGGCCTCCAGCGCATCCTTGACCAGATGGGCATCGAACAGGTTTTCGGCGCGGTAGACGGTGTGCATGCCTGCACGCTAACCCGCACGGCGACGCGGGGCAAGCTGCCCGGCCGAGCACGGCCGTCCTGCGCCCGGTGGCGGCGACAAGGTAAACTTGGGCGTTTCCGCTACCGCTTGCGAGTCCAACCCGATGCCGACCGAGAATCCCGCCACTGCATCCGCCAGCGCGGCTCCACATCAGGCGGCCCCACTGCAGGATTTCATCCGGCAGATCGTGCGCGACGACCTCGCCGCGGGCAGGCACAGCGCGATCCACACCCGCTTCCCGCCGGAGCCGAACGGCTACCTGCACATCGGTCACGCCAAGGCGATCTGCCTGAGCTTCGGCATCGCGAAGGAATTCAGCGGCTGGTGCAACCTGCGCCTGGACGACACCAACCCGGGCAAGGAAGACCCCGAATTCGTCCAGGGTATCAAGGACGACGTGCGCTGGCTCGGCTTCGAATGGCATGAGCTGCGCCACGCCTCGGACTACTTCGAGGTGTTCTACCGCAGCGCCTGCAAGCTGATCGAGGACGGCGTGGCCTACGTCGACGACCTCAGCGCCGAGGAAATGCGCCAGTACCGCGGCACGCTGACCGAACCGGGCCGCCACTCGCCCTGGCGCGAGCGTTCCGTCGAGGAGAACCTCGACCTGTTCCACCGCATGCGCGCCGGCGAGTTCGCCGACGGCAGCAAGACGCTGCGCGCGAAGATCGACATGGCCGCGGGCAACATCAACATGCGCGACCCGGCGATCTACCGGGTGCGCAAGATCGCCCACCAGAACACCGGCGACGCCTGGCCGATCTACCCGATGTACGACTACGCGCACTGCCTGTCCGACGCGCTGGAAGGCATCACGCACTCGCTGTGCACGCTGGAGTTCGAGGATCACCGGCCGCTGTACGACTGGTTCGTCGACCAGGTCGACCTGCCGAACCATCCCGAGCTGTGGCAGCCGCTGCTCGACGCCGGTCTGCCGACGGTGCCGGCCAAGCCGCGCCAGATCGAGTTCTCGCGGCTCAACCTGAGCTACTGCATCACCAGCAAGCGCAAGCTGGCGCAGCTGGTGAGCGAGAACTTCGTGGACGGCTGGGACGACCCGCGCATGAACACGCTGCGCGGCCTGCGCCGGCGCGGCTTCACCCCGGCCGGGCTGCGCCTGCTGATCGAGCGCGTGGGCGTGAGCAAGCAGAACAGCGTGATCGACTACGCGATCCTGGAGAACTGCATCCGCGAGGATCTGGACGCCACCGCGGCGCGCCGCATGGCCGTGCTCGACCCGCTGAAGCTGGTGCTGACCAACCTGCCGGAAAGCCATGAGGAAACACTGGTCTTCCCGAACCACCCGAAGGACGAGAGCTTCGGCACGCGCGAGGTGCCGTTCGCGCGCGAGGTGTGGATCGAGCGTGACGACTTCGCCGAAGTGCCGCCGAAGGGTTTCCATCGGCTGAAGCCGGAGGGCGAAGTGCGCCTGCGCGGCGTCGGCATCATCAAGTGCGAACAGATCATCAAGGACGCCGACGGCCACGTGATCGAGCTGCACTGCACGCTCGATCCGGAAACCCGCCACGGCCTGCCCGGCGCCGACCGCAAGGTGAAGGGCACGATCCACTGGGTCAGCGCGAAGCACGCGGTGGCCACCGAGGTGCGCCTGTACGACCGCCTGTTCAGCGTGCCCGCACCGGACAGCGAGGAGGACGGCAAAAGCTGGCTCGACCACGTCAACCCCGAGGCCAAGCGCGTGGTGCAGGCGTGGCTTGAGCCGGCCGCCGCCCGCGTCGAGCCGGAGCAGCGCTTCCAGTTCGAACGGCTCGGCTACTTCGTGGCCGACCGCGCCGACCACCGCGCCGACGCGCCGGTGTTCAACCGCACGGTGACCTTGCGCGACGTCTGGGCCAGGCCGGTCGGCCAGTAAACGGAGCGAAGGCATGCTGCCGCTGCAAATCCATCTCACATTGCCGCCGTGGATCGGTGACGTTGCCGACACCAACCGGCGTTACCAGAGCGACGAGGAGCGCGTGGGCCTGGCGATCGAGCTGTCGCGGCAGAATGTGGATCGCGGCGGCGGCGGCCCGTTCGGTGCGGCCGTGTTCAACAGCCACAGCGGCCGGCTGGTTGCCGTCGGCGTCAACCGCGTGGTGCCACAAAGCTGCTCGGTCGCACACGCGGAAATGATGGTGATCATGATCGCGCAGCAACGGCTCAGCCGGCACCGGCTGAACGAGGATGGCGGCCACTACGTGCTGGCCACCAGTTCGCAGCCCTGCTGCCAGTGCTACGGCGCCAGCGTGTGGGCCGGCATCGACGAGCTGCTGATCGGCGCCCGCGCCGAGGATGTCGAGGAACTCACCGAATTCGACGAGGGCCCGTTGCCGGTCGACTGGATCGGCGAGCTGGCCCGCCGCAACATCGCCGTGCGCCGCGACATCCTGCGCGACCAGGCCCGCGAGGTACTGGCCACTTACGGCGCCACCGGCACACCCTATTGAGCCGCTGGCGCGCCGCGCTGCCGCTGGTCCTGCTGGTGCTGGCAGGCATCGTCCTGTTTGCCTCCGGCTCGCTGGACCAGTTGAGCCCGCACCAGCTGGTGGCGCACCAGGCCGAGTTGCACGCGCAGATCGCCGGGCACCCGTGGCTGACCCGGCTGGCCTTCATCGGGCTGCTGACGCTGACCGTGGCCACCGGGATTCCCGGCACCATCGTGGTGATCCTGGCCGGCGGCTTCGCGTTCGGCGTGGTCGACGCCACGCTGTGCTCGTCGGTCGGACTCACCCTCGGCTCGCTGATCCTGTACCTGGCCAGCCGTTACGCGTTCGGCCCCGGCAGCCGCCAGCCGCCCGCCTTCGTGGCGCGACTGCACCACGGCTTCGAGCGGCACCCGGTGAGCTACACCTTGTTCCTGCGCTTCGTGCCGGTCGTGCCGTTCGGCGGGGTGACCATGGCGCTGGCGTGGCTGCGCTGCCCGCTGTGGCTGTTCCTCGGCGCCAGTTGGCTCGGCGGCACCGTCTCGCTGATCTTCGAAACCTCGATCGGCGCCGGCCTCGGCGACGCCATGGCCATGAGCCGGAGCGACAGCTTCGGCATCGGCCTGTTCATGCACCGCGAAGTGCTGCTGCCACTGGGCGCGATCGCCCTGCTCGCCCTGCTGCCGCTGCTGATCGAGCGCCTTACCCGACGCCACCGTCAGGGGACCAGGCACGTCGACTGAACGCCTGGACTCAGCCCCGACGTGGGTCGATCAGCGCCCCCGGCGACGGCTCAGGCTTCTGTCCGTTCCGAACGGGGTACGTCGGGGGGCTGGATGAACCGCTTCCCAGGCCAAGTCGAAAGATCCTGCCCAAGGTTCAACGGCACCGCCAAACGTCCCAAATCCGTAAATTGACTTTGATTCGGGAACATCCCATATTCCCCGCCAGGCATGGCGTCAGCCCGTGACACAGCACACGGACAAGCTTGTCGGTCAACCGAAATAATACCGGCAACCCTAGGGGGGAATATGCCAGTTTCGATCCACTCCGGTCGGCGGTCCATGTCACCGGCGCACACGCGCTTGCGGCAGACGCAGGTCGCAGCGCGCGCGCGCGGTTTCACCCTGATTGAGCTGATGATCACGGTGGCGGTCATCGCCATCCTCGCTGCCATCGCCGTTCCCAGCTACTACCAATACACCCTGCGCTCGAACCGCTCGGCGGCCGAGAGCTTCATGCAGGAAGTCGCCGGCGCGCAGGAGCGCTACATGGTCGACAGCCGGCAGTTCGCTGGTGCCTTGACCACGCTCGGCTACAACGCGCCGAACACGGTGTCGTCCAACTACAGCGTCGTGACGGGGCTCGCCTCGGCTGCCTCCGGCGGTTACACGGTCACCGCCACGCCGATCAACAACCAGGTCCGCGACACGGGCTGCAAAACGCTCACGCTCGACGGCTACGGCAGCAAAACGGCCAGTACCGGCGCCACGAACTGCTGGAAATGAGCCATGCGCACATCACGTAGCCGCGGCTTCACCCTGATCGAGATGCTGGTCACCCTGGCCATCTTCGCCGTGCTGCTGATGATCGCCGTCCCCTCGATGCGGCCGTTCCTGCAATCGCAAAGCGTCAAGAACGCCTCGATGGACATCAGCTCCACCGTGGCGCTGGCGCGCAGCGAGGCGATCAAGCGCAATACCACGGTCAACGTAACGGCCACCCTCGCGACCGACTGGAGCCGGGGCTGGGCAGTCAGCCAGACCACCCCCGCCGCGACCATCCGCAAGCAGCCTGCCCTCAACAACATCGTCATCACGCCGTCCGACCCAAGCTTCAGCTTCGACGGCAACGGCCGGATGACCACCACGGGTTCCACGTTCACGATCGCGCCCCTCAACAAGACCGGCTCGCAGCCGCTCTGCCTCACCGTCACGGTGGGCGCCACCGGCCGCGTCGAGTCCACCAAGGTCACCTGCACATGAAAAACCAGACCGGCATGATGCTGATCGAGGCGCTGGTGTCGCTGGTCATCGCGGCCATCGCCCTGCTCGGCACCGTCACCCTGATGGCGAAATCCACGCGCAGCGAGATGGAGTCGTACCAGCGGGTGCAGGCGTTGACCCTGGTGCAGGACATGGTCTCGCGCATCAACGCCAACCGGCAGGTCGCCGCGTGCTATTCCAACGGCGCCACCGGCCTCAGCACGACCACCGCCCCCCTGCCTGTCTGCGCCACGGGTGCGCCGACGCCCACGGCCAACCAGGCTGCCACCGCCAACGCCGATCTCGCCGCATGGAAAAGCGCGCTGCTCGGTTCCAGCGAAGTTTCCGGCGGCTCCAAGGTCGGCGCCATGATCGGTGCCGTGGGCTGCATCACTCAGACCGACCCGACCAATCAGATTTATCGCGTCAGCGTCGCCTGGCAGGGCCTGATGCCCACCGCCAAACCAAGCCTGACGTGCGGGCAGGCCGCGATCGGCGATACCAACCTGCGGCGCGTGATCAGTGTCGAAATCCAGATCGCCAACCTCACGACGACATGATGACTCCTCGCGCCCACGGCCAGCCCCTGTCGCATGCCCGCCACCAGGCGGGCATGTCCCTGATCGAGCTGATGATCGCCGTCGCCATCGGCCTGGCGCTGCTGGCCGGGCTCAGTTCGCTGTACGTCTCCACCAGCAAGGCACGCACGGAGTTCAACAAAACTTCCGAGCAGGTCGAGAACGGCCGCTACGCCCTGCAGTCCATCATGCGCGATATCGAGATGGCCGGCTTCTACGGCCGCTCCAGCCTGCCGGTCACCACCGCCAGCTACGCGCTGCCGGATCCCTGCGCCACGGCGCCGGCGTCGATGGGTTTCAGCACCAGCCCACTCACCGTACCGCTCCCGGTTTACGGGCCATCGCTGGCCGCCACCGTTCCCCCGTGCCTGGCGACCACCCTTCCGAACATGCAGACCGGCGCGGAAGTCCTCACGGTCAGCTATGTCGCCGGCAGCACCACCGCCACGGCTGACGGCACCAATTACTACCTGCAGCGATCCAGTTGCGAGACCGACAGCGTATCGATGGTCTACAGCAAGACCGCCGGCGCCTTCACCCTGCACACCAAGGCGCCCATTGCCGGCAACGCCTGCAGCACCACCGGGACCACGGCCGAACTGCGCCAGTACGTCGAGCGCAGCTACTACGTGGCCACCTGCGATGTGTGCAGCGGCACCGGCGCCGATACCACGCCGACACTGAAGATGGCCGAATTCGTGAATGGCGCGATCCAGGTCTCCTCGCTGGTTACCGGCATCGAGGACGTGCATTACAGCTACGGCGTGGACACCGACAACAACGGTTCGCCGGATTGCTACGTCGACAACCCGTCCGTGGACAACAGCGGCGTGCCGGCTTGCGCACCGACCGGCTACGCATGGACCGCGTCGGCCACCGCCAACTGGGCCAACGTCACCGCCGTGCGCGTCAACCTGCTTTCGCGCAATCTCGACAACACCGCCAGTTGGACCGACACCCGCACCTACGACCTGGGCCGCGCCGCGCCGACCCCCGCATATGGCGACCACTACAAGCGGCATGTCTACGGCACCGTCGCACGCATCTGGAACACGGGCGGCCTGAGGGAGAACCAATGATGAAGACTCCCTCGGCCCACGCCCCGCAGCGCGGCTTCACCCTGGTGATGACGCTGATCTTCCTGGTCATCTTCATGCTGTTCGCCATTTCCATGGTCAGCTCAAGCATGATCAACACCAAGGTCGCGGCCAACCAGCAGTACCGGCTGGAAGCCGGCGCCGTGGCGCAGCAGGGTATCGAGCAGGTGATCAGTCAGCCGTTCATCCGGGTGCCGATCACCGCCATCACCCCCGTGGCGGTCGACGTCAACGGCGACAGCATTACGGATTTCACCGCACAGGTCGCGCCTCCCGTCTGCCTCGACAGCAAGGTGATCCCGAACGCGGTCCTGCCTGTGGGCGACGTGTGCAAGGTGCCAAACAACCCCAACGGCAACCTGATCCTGCCCGGTCCGGCCTCCTCGGTATCTCCGCCGCCGGCGGCACCCTCGATGTGCTCCGCGACGCAATGGGACATCCAGTCCGCCGTCACCGATCCGAACAACACTGCCGTCGCGGTCACCGTGCACCAGGGTGCCTCCGTGCAGGTGCCGATCGGCACGCCCTGCCCCAATTAATCAACCTCGCATCCGCTCCCGCGGAGGAATCGTCATGCCACACGCGCGCATTGTCTCGAACCACCGGCTGCGTATCTTCGCTCTGATCGCCGCGGCGTTGGCGCTGCCGGGCATAGCCAGCGGCGAGGATATCTCCCTGTATACCGGCACGCCGACCGGCGGCGGCAAGCCGAACGTCCTGCTTGTCCTGGACAACGCCGCGAATGGCAATTCGGCCACCACGATAGCGCCCGGCAGCAACTGTCCTTCCTGGATAGCCGCCAAGCCAAAGGCACACGACTTCGAACAATGCGCGCTGTACAACCTGATCGGCTCGATTGGCTCGTCGACTAGCGCGTTGAACGGCCAGGTCAACATGGGCTTGATGATGTTCAATCCGGCCAATGGCGGACTGTTCTACTATCCGAGCCCCACGCCAACCGCACCCGGCCCCCTTCCCCTGCTGGACACCGCTGGCGCAGTCACTTTTCAGAACTGGATCATGGGAACCCCTGGAGGGGCGACGGGAATCGGCCCCGGCACGGCTGCTGTTTACACCAACTCGAACAACCTGGATGAATCCATGGAGGAGGCGTGGGCCTACTACACCGCCAGCACGGGTCTGTCCCTAACCAGATACAGCAAGTCGATCTCGGACAAGTGCCAAAAGCTCTTCATCATCTATCTGGCCAACGTGACCGGCAGCAATTCACCCAAAACACCAAGCAGTGCCTCGCTCGCACAATCATCTCTGACGACAGCCAATGGTGGAACCACCCCACCGATCATCCCGTTGAATCCCTCAGGCGACCAGCAAAATTGGGGCGATGAGTGGACGCGCTTCATGTACAACGCCGATCTTTCCGGCATCTCCTCCTCGGTCGCGCATAACAACCAGAACATCATTACCTACACCATCGCCGTTTCAGATGGCTGCGATCAACCATCGGGCAATCAAAAGGCGGATCAGAAATGCATCGATCACATCAACCTGATCAAAAGCATGGCCGGGAACGGTGGCGGCAAATATTTCTATGTAAGTGGGGGTGATGTGGCTGGCCTGATCAAAGCGCTGACCACGATCCTGACTGAAGTACAAGCGACCAACAGCGTGTTCGCTTCGGTGAGCCTGCCGGTCAGTGTGAATGCCCAGGGCACCTCGCTGAACCAGGTGTACGTCGGCATGTTCCGCCCGGATGCCACCGCCGCCCCACGCTGGGCAGGCAACCTCAAGCAGTACCAGCTTGGCTTTGACTCAAACAACAACGTTCAGCTTGAAGACTCGCTGAGTCAGCCGGCGATTACCAACAGCGGCACCGGCTTCATTACTCCCTACGCGCTCAGCTTCTGGACGGCGGACCGGCAGACCGGCACCACTGGCACCACCACCGGCACCGGTACCGGCACCGGTACGCGCAACGGTCCGTTCGCCCTCAAGACCGATGGCACCGGCTACACCAGCACCCTCGTCACCAACTGGCCGCCCAACGGCTTCTGGATCAACAATGCGACCGGTGCCGGTGGGGCATTCGACGCCCCCGACGGCCAGATCGTCGACAAGGGCGGCGTCGCCGAGATGACACGCGCGGACTACCTCACCGATCAGACGAGCCGCGTGATCTATACCTGCACCACGGTGGGCGGCTGTCCCACCACAGGTACGCTGCCCAAATTCGATGCCGCCACACTGGGCAGCAGCACCGCTTTCGGCACTACTACGACCACCGATACGACGACCCTGATCAACTGGGTCCGCGGCACGGACAATAACACCGGCACCGGCGCCGAGACCCAGAAAGGGCCCGGTGCTCCGGTCACCGTGCGTCCGTCCATCCACGGCGACGTGCTGCACTCGCGACCGGCAGTCGTCAATTACGGTGGCTCCATCGGCATTGTGGTGTTCTACGGTTCCAATGACGGCATCTTCCGTGCCGTCAACGGCAACAAGGATGCGACCGCTCCCGGCGTCATCACCATGTCCCCAATAGCCCCGGCAACCACCGGACGCCTGGTGCGCCCCGGCGGCGAGTTGTGGTCGTTCATCGCCCCGGACTTTTTCGGCAAATTCCAGCGCCTGCGCAACAACACCCCAGGGCTCACGCTGGATTACCCCGCCACCAGCAGCGGCAAGGACTACTTCTTCGACGGTACCACCACGGTCTACCAGGACCTGCGTGTCGCCGCCAGCCCGAAGACCTACCTCTACCTCACGACGCGTCGTGGCGGCCGCCTGATCTACGCGTTCGACGTGAGCGACCCGACCAAGCCACCAGTATTCCTGTGGAGCAAGACGAACGCCGACATCGCCGAACTCGGCCAGACCTGGTCACAGCCCAAGCTGGCCCTGGTCAAGGGTCACACCGATGTCAGCGGCAATCCCATTCCCGTCGTCATCATGGGCGGTGGCTATGACCCTGCCGAGGACACCGACCCGGTAGCCGTTGCCGATACCATGGGGCGCGCGATCGTGGTGCTGGACGCTTTCAACGGCAATACGGTTTGGACCGCCTGCAAGAGCGGCTGCACGACGACGGTCGCCGGCATGACCTATGCGATCCCTGCTGACATCACTTTGCTTGATCGCGATGGCGATGGTTATACCGACCGCCTTTACACCGGCGATCTGGGTGGCAACATCTGGCGTGCCGACATCAACGACTCCGCGCCGACAAACTGGACGGTGACCAAGATCGCCAGCCTCAGTGGTGGAACCAGCACCACTGCCCGCAAGTTCTTCTATCCGCCCGATGTCACCCCGACCACCAGCTTCGACGCGGTTGTGGCCGCCAGCGGTGACCGCGAGCATCCGCTGCTGGCGAATGCGTCGTCCACCGTGGTCAACCGTTTCTACATGCTGAAGGACACCAACACCGGCACCAGCGTGGCCACCGGCTGGACCACGATTACCGAGTCCTTGCTGACCGACGAAACCGGTGCTGCCGCAGGAACGACACCGCCCTATTCCTCCACCAGCACCACGTCGGGCTTCTATGTCACCTTGGGCACATCCGGTGACGGCGAAAAGGCTGTGAATGCGCCTTTGACGGTCGCGGGCTATACCTACTTCGGCACCAACACACCGTTTGACCCCAAAAGGAACCCCGACATGTGCTACCCGAACCTGGGTATCGCCCGCGGATACGCGATCAACTTCCTGACCGGTGCGGGCCTGAACAACAAGGGCTACATCACCTTCGACGGTGGCGGCCTGCCGCCCTCACCGGTATTCGGCCTGGTCGAAATCAATCCCGGCAGCGGCGTGTACACCCCAGTCCTGATCGGTGGCGGCAACCAGACCGGATCAGCGGTAGGCGGCAACAACACCTCGGCGCTGGGTGCCAACAAAGTCACCCCGCCCAATACCGGCAAGCGCAAGCGTACCTACTGGTTCACCGAAGGTCTGAAATAGCCGCCGAACTCAGCAGGCGCGACCATCCAGTCGCGCCTGCGCCACGGCCTCTGGCGAGGCGGATCGCTCGCGATGGCCGTTGCCCTCGCAACCGGCGCCACCCTATTCGAAACCACGACGGATGTAGGCTCCGCCACTCGTATGCCGCAAGGTGCCGCCGCCAGTTCCTGCTTCACCGGGGACCAGCAGGCAGTTCGCCTCACGCGTTCCAGTACGGCTGTCAATCTGCCCATTTCGCGCTAGTGTTGCGTCGGGTCCGGATCATCCGGATGCATGGGCAAGGACCGGACCCGGCCCGGCGCGCTGGCGCGGAGTAATGCAGGGGAGGTGGGGGCGGATGGACATGGCGACCAACTCCTGGCCCGCACGCCTGTGGCAGCGCACGTCGCTGATGCAGCGGCTGGCCTTCGTGGCACTGGTACCTGCCCTGATCACCGCCGCACTGCTGGTGACCTTCCTGACCCAGCGCCAGCTGTTCAACCTGCGCCAGATGGCGCGCAGCAACGCCGAGGCGATCGCCACGCAGGCGGCCTCGATCAGCCTGCAGCCACTGCGCACGATGCAACTGCGCGAGCTGGTGCGGATCACCGACTCGATCGGTGACCTGCCGCACGTGACGCGCGTGCAGATCCGCACCACCGCCGGCCAGATCCTGGCCGATCATCACGAGCCCGACGACAGCCGTGACCCACAGGAGACCCTGACCGTGGTGCGCGACGTGTTCGATCGCGACCAGTCCGGGAAAACTGTGCTGGGTTCGGTGCTGGTGGACGTGAGCCTGCACGACGCGATCGCCGCCCAGCACGCAAGCCTGCGCTACGCCCTGGCTGTCCTGCTGTTGAGTCTGCTCGTCGCCGGCGTGATCGGCTGGCAGGCGGCAAGCTGGATCAGTGCGCCGTTGTGCCATCTGGCCGGTGCCGTGCGCCAGCTTGGCCAGGGCCATCGCCAGGTGGCGGTGGCGGTGACCGACCGCACCGAGATCGGCGAGCTGCAGCAGGGTTTCAACCATGCGGCGGCGGCGCTGTACGACGTGCAGCGCGGCATGGAGCAGCAGATCGAACAAGCCACGCAGGAACTGGCCCACAAGAACGCCGCACTGGAAGCGGCCAGCCTGGCCAGGTCGCGCTTCCTGGCGGCCGCCTCGCACGACCTGCGCCAGCCGTTGTACGCGCTGACCCTGTTCTCCTCGGCACTGGCCGTGGACGAACACGACCCGCAGCGGCTGGACCGGATCGCCCACATCCAGGAATGCGTGCAGTCGCTCGACCACCTGTTCAGTGAACTGCTCGACCTGTCGCGGCTGGAAACCGGCGCGGTGCAGGTCGAGATCGGCGAGTTCCCGCTCGATCATGTTCTCGCCGAAGTCAGCCGCAATTTCGACATGGTCGCGGAGCAGCGCGGGCTGCAGCTGACGATCCACCCTACCCGGTTGTGGGTACGCAGTGACCGCACCATGCTGACCCGCATCCTCAACAACCTGGTCAGCAACGCCCTGCGCTTCACCCGCCATGGCGGCGCGCTGATCGGCACCCGGCGCGCCGGCGATGGGCGGATACGCGTCGAGGTATGGGATACCGGCAGCGGCATCGCGCCGGAGCATCTGGCCAGCGTGTTCGACGAGTTCTACCGCATCGACGACCGTCCCGACACCGGGCTCCAGGACGGCTCGCACTCGGGTCTGGGCCTGGGTCTGGCCACCGTGCAGCGGCTGGCGGAGTTGCTCGATACCGAGGTCCGGGTGAAATCCCGGCTCGGCCGTGGCAGCGTGTTCCACTTCCAGCTGCCGATCGCCACCGCACGCTCGGAATCGCCCGTACCCGACGACGACGTATTCGCCGACCTGGCCGACAAACGCGTGCTGGTCGTGGATGACGACCCGGCCATCCTTTCCGGCATCCGCTTCCTCCTGCGCAGTTGGGGCTGCGACGTGGAAGTGGCCGAGGATCGGCGGCAGGCACTGGAAGCCATCGAGAACTGGCCCGGACCACCCGACATCGTGATCTCCGACCTGCACCTGCGCGGCGGCGAACGCGGCCTCGACGTCTTCGCCGCGCTCGACCAGCACTACCAGCGCGATGGCGGGGCGCCGTTCGCGCGCCTGCTGGTCACCGGCGAGACCCGCATCGAGCGCCTGCGCGAGATCATCGCCGCGAAGATTCCGCTGCTGTACAAGCCGGTTTCGCCGCAACAGCTGCGCAGCGCGATGATGTCGGTGTGGGCCGTCACCCGCGGCGACGACTGAAGCCGCGCACGACCGCTGGCAAGGACAAAAAAAAGAGCGCCCGTCAGGACGCTCCGAAAACTGGTGGGTCGTCCGGGATTCGAACCCGGGACCAATAGATTAAAAGTCGCATTCATGCAGTTCATCCAGACGTTTAGCCGTCTAAATGCCTGCCAAAATCTCATCAATCGCGGTCGCATGTTCCGCATACTGCGAGGGCGCAAGATGCGCGTAGCGCCTAACCATCTGCTCGCTTGACCACGCGCCCAAGTCCTGGACTACGAACAGAGGCGTGCCGTGCTGAACATGCCAGCTCGCCCAAGTGTGCCGAAGATCATGCCATCGGAAATCCCTGATTCCGGCTCGCTCCAAAGCCCGACGCCACGCCCGCGTGTTCGCTGAAACGAACGGCCGACCCTGATACGTGAACACCCTCAACGGGTGTTTTTTCTTGCACAGCTTCAGCACATCGACCGCCGCCTGATTCAGCGGGATAGAGAAGTCGCGCCGCCCCTTCGCTTCGTCGGCATGCACCCACAGCATGCGGCGGCGCAGATCAACCTGCGGCCATTCAAGCCGGACCACGTTAGATTGCCGAAGGCCCGTGGCGAGGGCAAAAAGTACAGTGAGCCTCTGATGATCTGGAAGGTGCTGTAACAGCATGGTGACCTGGCCAGGACGCAGCCAACGGATGCGCCGGCCAGACTCCGGAAAGAGTTCGATATGCGGCACGGTGTCGATCCAGCGCCACACATGCATGGCACGGCGGAGAATCGAACGAATCAGCGCGAGGTAGCGGTTCGCCGTAGCCGGCGACGCCTCAGTGGCTTTCAGACGGGCCACCGCCATGATGCGCGGCCGGTCGATGCTGGACAGGCGCAGGCGACCCCAGCCAGGCCGCAACCAAGCAATCTTCGCCTCATCCTGATACAGCGACGATTTGTAATGCTTGTCGAGAAGCCACGCGGCCGCGGCATCATTCCAGGTATGCATGCCGCCTACTGATCCAACAGGAGACCCCGGGAATCGCAACGCACAGGACGGCCCCCAGTCCCCACGGCCTGCCGATACGAAGAACCATCGACCAGGAAAACATAGCCACCGTGACACTCTTCGCCGGGAAGAAGGGTCGGAACACCCGAAGATGGTGCACGAGGAGCCGCCAGAACGGCCGCAGGAGCATCCACAGAGGCAACAGCACGCAAGGCAGGGGTAGACACCGGCACAGCGGCAAGAGGTGGTCTGTCAAGCTCAAGCGCACGCTGAAAAATATAGCGGTACATGGGCAGCGTCGCCAGAACCAAGACCGCAGCAATCACGTAATACGTCCCTGCCCTCATCGCACACCCCTGAGATTTCCGCATCGATGCTACCCCAAAGAGCCGAAAAGCGGGTTTTGCGGGAGAAGGTTGATGCTGCCGAATCACCACCGAAGAGGTGCGGGCCGGATGGATCATGCGTTCCAGGTGGAGGACGCACCGGCCCTTAGAGACGCCCTCCCGGGCTCGCCTTCGGCCGGCAGGACCACCAGCGCGCACAAGACTACTTACCGGAATAGGACGAGAGTCCAGGCCCCTGGACCAGCTCAGGCGGCGTGTAGGGCTTGGAAATCGTGCGCTTGTGCCATTGCGTATCGTCAGGGGCGCCGGAAGCCCCCTGCCCCTGATCGACCACAGCCCCAGGCGCCAAAGACGAAGGCGCGGACTCCACAGCGACGAGAGGCCACGCCGTGACGATCATGGAGGACTTGCCGGCCGACAGCTTCACGCCGTAGCCGTAAACCTCCACCGACACGCCCAGCTCGCGCACCTGGTCGAGCGTGAGACGGTCCAGAATCATGCCCTGATCCTGACGCCACTCGATCACGCCGGCAACGGGACGACCCGGCACCGACACAGTACCGGCCAGGCGTGCGCGCGCCTTGTCAGACAGGTCAAAAACGTAGGCTTGCCCGTCTTTCAACTCCGCATGCGACTCATGCGCGACGGCCACCGAGGAACCAGCACGCGGCAGGACTTGCCCGGTATCCAGCACGCCAACCGCAGGCGCGGATGCGGCAGGCACGGGATGCGGCACGGACTTGGCCAAGCCCGAATGACCGCTAAAAAACGAGGTCAGCGTGTAAACGCCGAACCCGACCACCGGCACGACAAACAACGCGTATTTGCCGATCTTTTTCAAGACCGTGGAGCCGCCTGCCTTGTACACGTCGCGATTGTTGGAACCCTCAGCATAACCGCGATAAAGCGGGAACATCGCAGGATCGTAAGCGAAAGTCTCCACACCAATCTTCTCGAACCTCTCAGGCCCGAGCGCGTGATAACGCGTCACGTTGTATCGACCATCCATGCCGACAGCGGTCAACTTCTGGAAAAGGTTTTTCCGTTCGATGCGACCGCGCACCGACGAGTGAAGGCGCCGGTAAAACTGAGTCATCAGCACCACATCGCCGCCATTCTGGCCAATCAGTGCGAAAAACTCTTCGACAGCCGGATTGATCGCCTCACGCGACGCCACATAAAACCCGTGACATTCATCGATCACACAAAGCGAATCTTGCAAATGCGGCGGAATCTTCCAATCACCCTCTTCGTTCTTGACAGCCAGAAACTTACCGCGAACTTCGTTGCTGGTCAGATGAATCAGGCGAGCATCAAGCGTCGCCATGTCCATCTTCAAGTAATCCGCAACAGCTTGCCGCCTAGCAGGCTCGTCTAGACCGTTGAGCCTCGCGTACACCACACGACCCGCCAACAGCGCGGGCAGAATGTGAAACTTCATCACGTCGTAAGACTTACCCGAGCGCGGAATCCCTTCGTTAAAAACGATCATGTGTCACCACTGGAAGAGCGTGAGGAATTTGCGCAGCAGGCGGAACGCGTAGCCGGCACCGATCAACGCCAACGCGGCCGGAATCTGCAACTTCACCATGAAGAACCCGGCAATCGGACCCGCCTGCCCGAGCAGGTTGCCCATCGAGTTATTCGCGATCCAATCGGGAACCGGAATCGACGCGATAGCCAGGGCCACGACGCCGAGCACAGCCGCCAAGACATACGTCACCAGGTCTTTGAAAAACTGCGCGATGGCCGCGAAAAAAACGTTGAATGCATACGCCAGCCAGCCAGTGATGCGCGAGAGCCAGCCGGTGCCCGTCGTCTGCGCCGGAAGCCCCGTGACCTTGCCAAAGCCGCGACCGAGCGAACCAATCGGACCCGAGGTAAGCGTGCCACCACTGGTCAAGCACGTCTGCTGATCACTGCCCTGGACCGTAACGCAGGTCGAGCCGTTCGGGCCGAGGGAGCCATCCGAACAAACAATGACCCCGGACACCAGCGAACAGCCTGCCGGGAGCGTGCCATTGGCACGCGCAGTCGACGGCACGAGCATGGCCCCTACCCCGAGCAGGCCCAGCAGCAAGACGAGCGCCGCGGCCTTAATAGATGGCAATACGAAACGCACTGAACGCCCCCACGGCAAGCACCATGTACCCAGCCAGCGCGAGCAACGCGAGCATGCCCGAGCTGCAGAAGAAATCGAACGAGAAACCCGAAGGGCCCCAATACTTGTTGCCGGGAATTTGCCACGTCGGACACGTGGAACCACCCAGAGACACGGCAAAGAAACCCGAGGCGGAGGACATGATGGGAGAGCTAGAAACCTGCGCCTTGAAATCGCCGTAGACACTGGCAGGCGTATCCGTCCCGGGCGTGTAAAGCTGCCCCATGTTGCCGTCCGCGTTACCCACGTCGCAAGCACCCGTCGTGCACTTCGCGGCAGTCGATGACGACGAGGCAGGAACGTCCGTCTTCGTGACAGAGACACCGGTAGTGACACCCGTAGAGTTACCCGACCCCGTGCCCGAACCATCGCCCGTCGTGGTCGTGGTACTGCTGCTGGTCGTGGTGCTGCTGCTGGAAGATGCGGGCGTGCTGGTCGTGCTGGCGGTCTCGGTCGAATTGTTGGCCGAGGAAGACGACGACGCAGGAGCAGCAGCAGGACCAGCACTGGACGTCACGCACTTACCGCTGATCGGATCGCAAAAGGTCTTCGACCCATCGGCGTTGACAGTGTCAGAAGACTTCGATGGAACGACACCAAGCTTCGGAGTGCCAAGCGAAGGGCACGCGTTGCCGGTCAACATCTGCGCGCCGGAATTCGGACCACCAAGGACAAACGACATTTCGCACATATTGGTGCCAGACGTACACGCCTCACCAGTCACAGAGGACTGCGTGTAGTTGGTACCGGCCGGGACAATAGACCCAGCAGTACAAAAGGCGCTCGCAGGAACCGCACCGGTAAAAACATATTGATTAGTCGAATAATCGCCAGCACCGTCAAACGTCCAATGAACGCAAACAAGATGGATGCCGCACGCCGCATTACTGGGAGAAGGCCCAGCAGCACAGTGATCATTGCCGATACGCCCAGAATTAGACGGGGAATTCTTGAAATTAAGCCAAGAAGCACTAGCGCGGTACGTCTCACACGAAGCCATGGCCGCGTCATAAGACGGATTCTCAGAGGCGCGAACGGGACGCGGAAAAACCATGGCGAACCCGACGAACACAACACAAAGAAGGAAGCGAAAAAAGTTAATCATGACTAAAGCCAGAAGCAGCCGCCCAGGCGCACAGCGCACCGAGAAAACCGCAGAAGAGATTCATAATCACGGCCTGCCCTCATCCTCGCGACGACGTTCCTCAGCCCACTCAAAATCATCCCACTCATCTTCCGTCCATTCCGACATGGGCTTTTCTTCGGGGTCAGGCGCTTCCAGGAGAAGCGGTTCACTGGATTCATCGGCAGGCGAATCGTCTTCGGTATCCAGCTCGCGCACGTCGTCGGAAACGTCGGAAAAATCCGCATCCGGTCGCGCGTTATTGGCCTCGCGACCACGCGCCGCCCAGAAATTATCGTCATATTCCATCGTGCCCGGTTCGCCCCCGACATAGACAGGAGAACCACCGAAGAACCCGGCGACCTTGCGCACCATGTACGCAACGAACAGCACACCCGCGATGACCAAACCGGCACCAATCAACGCGGAAATCACCGGCGCATTGTCAACCAGCGAAAACGCGTCCTGACCCGCTTGACTGGCCGTATAGGTGCCCGAACACGGACCGCCCGAAACAGAGGCGCCGCCGATGCCGCAAGGTGGTAATTGATCGGGCATACCGTATCCGTCCAGGTCGAGAAAAGTAACGGGCGAGGAATCCCCCGCCCGTTGGTGTCACACGGCTTAGCCGAAGAAGCGAGCCACCTTCTTGGTCGCCCACTTGGCGAAGCCGACGCCGGCCAGGATCACACCGGCACCGACGAGCGCCGTGATGGCGGTGGAACTGTCCAGACCCGTCAGGATCGAGGAGAAGTCCGGGCCAACAGCGAACGCGTTCACCGAAGCCACGGCCGAGCCGGCAGCGGCAGCAACACCCAAGGTCTTTGCCTCTTTCATAAAATCACCCTTTGATTGATCGACCGAAATTGGTCATTTGTCATCGAACATCGAAACAACGGCCCCCACGCAGCGCGCGCCCAGATACATCACCATCACCAAGCCCCACGCCCCGAAGAACCACCCCAGCGCTTGATCGGACGTCGGGGCCGCAAACGCGTCCTGAACTACCTGATAAACGCCGTATTCGCTTCCAGAGACCAGCACGTAACCCGTGCACTCGCCCACGGTCTGACCCGTCGGGGTCAGGGTTCCGTCAGCATTGAGAGTCACGCATTGAGCCATGAGAGCGAATCCTTTTAGCCGTCTAGACGGCTATTACTTCTGAACGGACGCAGCGGGCTGCGCCTTGATCTGCGGCAGCGGCACCAGGACGGCACGACTCATGGTCAGACGACCATTGGCGACCGCGAAGGATTCCGGCGCCAGGGTGTATTCGCCCGGCGCGAGCTGCTTGCCGGGGTCCAGCGTCAGCTGAAACGCCGTGGGCAGACCGTCGATTTCCAACACGGCCCACTGCTTGATGCGCTGGCGCGTAACGCCTTCCCAGGTGGATTCGAACGGCTCCACGGCCTTGTTCAGTACGTTGATTTTCATGCTGCTAACTCCGTTGGTTGTTGGTCGATCCGATAAGCCCACACTTGCCCGCCAGCGCCTACCACCACGCGCCACGGAGACGGCAAGAATTCCCCCGTGAATTTGTCCATATATCCGCCCGACACCTTGCGAATGTCCGCCCGGCCCGTCAGTGCATCGCGAACCCACATCGGCGCTTGCCAGTAACGAACATGCCGCCGCCCCTCAGGCAACAAGCCACCGTGACCGGACATGCGCGCACCGCGAGGGTAATTTCGCGCTTGGTCCGCCGTGGTCTTGCTGGCGTACTTCATGACATAGCCGATGGGCGACTGCGCCGTAATCACGTTGGCCTGCCCGTGCGGCCACCACCTAGCCGTATCCACGAACGGCAGATATTTGCCCTTCGGAAGCCACACCACGACGTGATAATGAATCGCGCCGCGCTTCTGCAATTCCGCAACCCACACGTAGCGGAAACGGATATTCCGCGAGCGGCACCACATCATCATCGCGTTGCGAAACTTCGCCAGATGCCCGGCTTCCCATGCCTCGCCATCGGCATAGGTCAGGGTCAGAAACTTTTTGTTCCACAGCTGCGCATTGCGCTCACCGTGGGCATCGAAGTGAAGCAGCCGAGCGGCATGGCCGACCGAGGTACGCATGCGCTTGAGACGTGAGGCTTCCCGGTTGACCGCCAATCGTTCGCGAACCGGCCGGTTTTCCTGCACCTCGTGTGCCTCAGACACACTTGTTGCATTAGTGATAAACCCCAGGGCCAACGGCTGCGCGTCGCTTCGCTCCGCGCAGGCGTTGGCCCTGCTGAACTGGCAAATATCACCCATTCCATTTGCTCCGAGCGATATCCAGAAACGGCGCATTGATCGCGGCGTCCTGCTGATTACGAGTCGCCCAATACAGGCGCGTCCTACGCACGGCGAGCCTGTCCGCACCATCCAGCATGGGGAACACTTCGTCATTGCAAACAGGCCCGTTTTGGAAGCCGGGCGGGTATAGATCGAACGGTTCGACCCCCATCCCCGACACCGGAGACGAGGACGGCGGACAGACAGGCGGCTGATACTTGGCGAGCAGGTAGTGGTCACGCATCGCCATCGTCCATGTCCGACGCCGTAGCAAGGTTGTCGGCGAGCGAGTCCGCCGTCAGCGCAAGTACGAAATGCAACGTCTGCTGATTGTTCACCTGGGCGCGATCCGCAAGACGCCGACAGCACGCCAACAACGCGCTGGTTTCGGCCATGGCAACCGGCGAATTTTCCTCATCCCTCGACATGCGCACACTCCAAGCCGACGCGTTGAAGCGCCAGATGAATAAATGAATACGATTGTTCGGACTGGGCGAACGGAACCGGCCTGCCCTGCTGAGCGAGCCATTCACGATGGATCGAATGGGCATCCCACTTCGTCAGCTCACGACGCAGCGGAAGCGGCACTTCCACACCCGCTTTGCAGATCAGCGATATAGCCGTCCGAATGCCGTTGCGCATGCCTTCGGCGTAGACCATGCCCGCGTCCGCTTCGACAATTGTCGACTGGCGCGCGGTCATAGATCACCCCGATGCATGAGCCAGGAGACAGCGCGCCCGACCTTGCGGCCAAACTCAGCCAGGCCGAGAAAGAACACGTAAACGGCCAGCAGTGAAAGAGCGACATTCACGGTTCGCGCTCCTCGCCGGTTTGGCAGTAGAAGCAAATATCGTGGCCTTGATCGACCTCGCCGTTTTCAAAAAGCGAGCCACACTCCGTGCAACGGTCAACGTGGTCGGATTCGCTTTCGTCGGCATCCTCATCGTCACCCTGATACGAGGAACCCTCAGCGCACTCATCAACCCAAACCAGATCGAAAGCGGTCACGACTCCGCACTCCGGGCATTCATCCTCGTCAAGGTCATCAATCAGCGACTTGTCCATCTGCGAACCACAAACATTGCACTCAGCAAGCGTGCCCATTACTGCCCCCACACGATGCGATCAAACGCACGCGAAAAGCGCCGCCAGGTGGGGCAGCGACGACGAAGGAAAAGAAGGATTCCGCGACCGGACAGAACACCCACACAGCCGCCGATGTAGCAGGCCACGAACGCGCCGACGAACCCGGCAAGCCAAAGCGCGTTGATGATCTGGACAACCTGATCAACCGTCACGGTGTTCATGGCCGCAAACCGCGAGACGTGAGAACACCACGCTCGACAACGTGTTTCGTCGCAGACCCGTCCTTATGCATCTCAACGACCGAGACGCGCCGACCGAGCCGGTAAGCCGACAAGGCCGCATCCTGCTGCGCGTGCGAGCGATGCTCTTTGCGCATGGCCTGATCAATCCGTTGTTCCTCAGCGGACATGGGCTGGGTATGCCTCACTTCGCACCCCCACCGACGTTCCCAAGCGCGCGGCGAAGCCGAAACATGCCCTCCCCGGTGCGCGAAATCTCGTCAGCAGCACCGATCAGTTCGGCAACGGCGGCATACACCCCGGCTCGACAGTTCGCCTCGGGCAGTGAGCAAGACGTATCGTTTGCCCAAGCCGCCAGCGCAGCCATAACCGCGCTCATGACATGCCCCAGGAACGTTCCGCCGCCCTGCCCTCAACCACCGACAGGGGTGACGGCATTGCGACAGAGCGGCGGGAACTCGGGGAAACGGGATAGCCAGCACAACCGGCCAAATTGGCCCGAAGGCGAGCATTGAGCTTGGCGAGTCGGTAGACCACGACTACGAGCCAGAACGCGGCAAGGAGGAACGGTATTGCGACGAGAATGTACATCGGTAAGCCCCTGTCGATGTAAGCCACCTGCTTACAGGCTGGACTGTATAGTGCGTGCTTACAGCAATGTCAACAGGATGCTTACAAATGAGCGCGACCTACGAACTGTTCACCGCGTGGAAAGCCAAGAAGGGCCTCACCAGCGACAACCAGGGCGCGCTGGCGCTCGGGGTGACCCGGATGGCGGCGAGCGCATGGAAGAACGGGAGGAACGCCGAAATCCCCTTGATCGAGAGGATGGCGAAAGAGCTTAAAGAGGACCCCGCCGCATGGGCGATGATGGTCCTGGCCGAACGGACGATCGGCGAAGAAAGGCGAGCCATTGAAAAACTCGCCCGGGGACTGCTGGTGGGTCGTCCGGGATTCGAACCCGGGACCAATAGATTAAAAGTCTACTGCTCTACCAACTGAGCTAACGACCCATCATTGCAAAACTCAAGCGAACAATTTTACGGGCTGGGCGGCAGCGGCACAAGCAAGCGCACCGCGACGCTCAGGCGTAGCGCGTGGGATCAGCCAGCCCCGCCTCGCGGAAACCCTGCGCGCGCAGCCGGCAGGCGTCGCAATGACCACAGGCGCGGCCGTCACTGTCGGCCTGATAGCAGCTGACCGTGGCCGAGAAATCCACGCCAAGGCGCTGGCCCTCGCGCGCGATGTCAGCCTTGCTCATGCGCATCAGCGGCGCATGGATACGGATGCCGGCGCCTTCGACGCCGGCCTTGGTGGCGACGTTCGCCAGGGCCTCGAACGCCTCGATGAAGGCGGGACGGCAATCCGGGTAGCCCGAGTAGTCGACTGCGTTGACCCCGCACCAGATGTCGCTGGAACCGAGCACCTCGGCCCAGCCCAGCGCGATCGACAGCATGATGGTGTTGCGCGCCGGCACGTAGGTCACCGGAATGTCGCCGCTGTCGACGGTATCCAGCGGCACGTCGATGTCGGCGGTCAGCGCGGAGCCGCCGATGCTGCGCAGGTCGATGCCGACGGTCTTGTGCTCGACCGCACCGAGCATCTTCGCCACGCGATCGGAGGCGGCCAGCTCCGAGTTGTGACGCTGGCCGTAGGCCACGCTCAGCGCATGCACCTGGTAGCCCTGCTCGCGCGCCAGCGCGATGGTGACGGCCGAATCCATGCCGCCGGAGACCAGAACGACGGCTTTGCGCAATGTGCTTTGAGACATGATGTATTCCACCTGGAGTGACCGGTCACCGGTCGCGAACGCCACCGGCAACACAGGCCGGCGCGCGGGCTTTTTTTGTCGCTTGCGGCGATATGGCCGTCTGTCACTTTCCGGCTGCGTCGTTCCACAGCAGCTTGTGCAACTGCAACTGGAAGCGCACATCCAGCTTGTCGGCGATGATCCACTCGGCCAGATCGCGTGGCTCGATCGCACCGTGCACCGGCGAGAACAGCACCATGCAGCGACCCGCCAGCGCATGCTCGGCCAGCATCGCGCGCGCCCATTCGTAATCGGCACGGCTGGCGATGACGATCTTGATCTGGTCGTGCGGCAGCAGGTGGTCGAGGTTCGACCACAGGTTGCGCCGGCTCTCGCCCGAGTCCGGTGCCTTCAGGTCCATCACCTTGCGCACGCGCGGATCGACCATGGAGACGTCCAGCGCACCGGAGGTTTCCAGCGACACTTCGTAGCCGGCGTCGCACAGCTTGCGCAGCAGGATAAGGCAGCGCTTCTGCGCCAGCGGCTCGCCGCCGGTCACGCAGACGTGCCTGGCACCATGCGAGGCGACCTCCGCAAGGATGTCGTCGATCGCGTGCCAATTGCCGCCGTAGAACGAATACTCGGTATCGCACCAGACACAGCGCAGCGGGCAGCCGGTGAGGCGCACGAACACGGTGCGCCAGCCGATAGCATCGGCCTCGCCCTGGATCGAGTGGAAGATCTCGGTGATGCGCAGGCGCTCGGCAACGGCCGCTGCGGGCGTGCCGGACGCCTCGCGCACGTCATTGCCGCTCATATCGCTATCGCTCAGTTGCCCGACTGCAGTTGCAGGCGCTGCAGGCGTTCCTGGGCCAGGCTGGCCACCTTGGAACCCGGGTACTTGGTGGTGACCTGGGTCAGCGTGGCCTTGGCCGCCGCGGTCTGCTTGAGCTCGAGCTGGCTGTAGCCGACCTTGAGCAGCGCGTCGGGTGCCTTGTCGCTCTGCGGAAACTGGCTGAGCAACTGCTGGAACGACTCCAGCGCGACCGGGTAATTGGTGGTGGCGTAATACGACTCGCCGAGCCAGTACCAGGCATTCGGCGCCAGCGCATGATTCGGGTACTGCTGGATGAAGCTGCGGAACTCGCGCGAGGCTTCCGCGTAATTGCCCGCACGAATCGCCTTGAAGGCCACGTCATAGGCAGCCTGAGCTGCGGCCGGATCGCCGGCGGCGGCGCTGCCGCCCGTGGCCGGCTGGCTCGTCGTGTTGCTGGCGGTAGCGGCGGCACTGCCCGCGGCGACCGGGTTGCCGGCCTGCGTCTGCGGGTTGTTGCCTGTCGCGGCGGCACCGCCCGCACTGCCTCCCTCGAGACGCCCCATGCGGGCGTCGAGATCGGTGTACTGGGCCTTGTTCTTGTCATCGAGCGTCTGCAACTGGTGCTGCAGTTCCTCGATCTGTCCCTGCAACTGCTGCACCTGTGACTGCAGCTGCTGCATCTGATTGACCATGCCGGTACCGGACTGGTCCTTGTTCTGTGCCTGCTGTTCCAGCCGCGTGACGCGATCGGCGAGACTCAGCCGCGAGTCCTGCGCGAATACCGGGAACGCGAACAGCATGGCGGACGCGATGGCGCCCGCCATGCTGAACCTGGCTGCAAAGCTGTTAGCCAGTCGCTTCATCATTACTGCGCCGTGTAGACGATCTCGACGCGGCGGTTCTTGCTCCAGCAATCCTCGTTGTGCTCACGGCACACCGGCTTCTCTTTGCCGTAGCTGATCACTTCGAGCTGGCTGGCCGAACCACCGTTGGCCTGCAGCGCGTCGGAGACGGCATTGCCACGACGCTCGCCGAGGCCGAGGTTGTACTCGCGGGTGCCGCGCTCGTCGGTGTTGCCTTCGAGACGGATGTGCGAGGTCGGGCGGTCCTGCAGGTACTTGGCGTGGCACGCCATGATCTGCTGGAACTCCGGCTTGATTTCGGTCTTGTCGAAATCGAAGTACACGACGCGCTGACGCAGGCAGGCATCGGTATCGAGGTCGGCAGGGGTGTACTTGCCATCAGACACGGGGGCCTGGGTCGGAGCAGCCTGCTCCGGAGCGGGCTGCGGTTTGACTTCCTGCTTCTTGGAGCAAGCGGCCGCGCCTACGCAGAGCAGGGCAACCAGGGCGACGCGAACGGTCTTATTCATGGTGACGTTCCTTACGGGTTGAGTTCCGACAAACGATGACGACTGAGGTTACGGGACAGCTGACGCCGGTTGACCGGCTGTTATTTTGACACTGAAAGATCGACAGTGCGTGATTCTGCACGGTCGCCCTGACTGGCCATGACGCGGCAAGGCGCCACAACCGGAAACCGAAACGCGCCGCGAGGGCGCTGTCCGGGCCCATTCCCTGGGCATCACGTTGCCGCACTTGCGTGCAGCAGCATGAAAAATTCAACGTTGCCGGTATGGCCCCCAGGCGGGTTCGCGCACGTCGCCATCGGAAAGTACGAGGCGCTGGCGAACCAGACCGTCAGCCGATACGGCGTACAACACGCCGCGACGTCCTTCGGTAGCGGCATACAGCAGCATGCTGGCATTCGGAGCAAAACTCGGGGACTCGTCGATCGGGCCCGGCGAGAGGGAGCGCACCTGGTCACCCAAGCTGCGATCCATGATGACAATACGATACACGTTCCCGTTGCCCTGCACCATCGCGATCTGCTTGCCGTCGTAGCTCACCGAGGCGTTCGCGTTGTTCTGGCCCTGGAAGCTGATCCGCTGCGGCGTGCCGCCGCTGGCCGGGACCTGGTAGATCTGCGGCCGGCCGGAACGGTCGGAGGTGAAAAAGATGCTCTGCCCGTCCGGCGCCCAGACCGGCTCGGTGTCGATCGCCAGGCTGTTGGTCAGCCGGGTTTCGTGGCGGCTGGCGAGGTCCAGCACGAACAATTCGAGATTACCGACGTAGGACAGCGCCACCGCCAGCTTGCTGCCGTCCGGCGACCATGCCGGTGCGCCATTGATGCCCCTGGCATGGGCGGCCACCAGTTGGCGCGAACCGGTGGTGATGTCCTGCACGTAGATCGACGAGTTGCCGCTCTCGAACGAGACATAGGCGATCTTGCGACCGTCCGGCGACCACGCCGGCGACAGCAGCGACTCCTTCGAGCGCGCCACCACCTGCGGGTTGTAGCCATCCGAATCGGCCACGATCAGCGAATAGGTGGTGTTGTTGCCGAGGCCGACCGCGGTGATGTAGGCGATGCGGGTCCAGAAGGCGCCGCGCACGCCGGTGATCTTCTCGTAGACGATGTCTGCGATCTGGTGCGCCACGCCGCGCAGGTCGCCCACCGGTGCCGGCGGCATCTGCTGGTGCAGCAGGCTCTGCTGCTTGTTGACGTCCCACAGCTCGTATTCGACCTGCACCATGCCGTTGCCGGCGTCCTGGACGTTGCCGACGACGATGTAGTCCTGCTTCAGCAGGCGCCAGGTGGCGAACTTGATGTCCGATCCCTTGGACGGGAACTCCACGATGTCGCTCTTGGCCAGCGAACGGAACTTGCCGGAACGGTTGAAATCGTTGCGCATCACGTCGGCGATGTCGGTCGACAACGGCGCACCGCCGGCCTGCGCGAACGGCACCACCACGATCGGGGTGGCGGTCTTGACGCCGCCGACGATGTCGACATTCAGCGATTGGGCGGCGGCCGGGCCGGCGAACAACGCCACCGCGGCCAGCAGGATGACGGCGAAGCTTGAGCTGAATTTGCGCATGGGCTTGATCATTGCGGCCTGAATGTGAAGGTGAGGTTGCGCTGGAACACGCTTTCAAAGCCCTTGTAGGGCAAGGTCTTGGTGCGCAGTACCGCATTCTCGACCGAACGCCGGCCAGCATCGTCATACGGGCAGCTGGAATCGACGGTGGCACTCATCACGTCACCGCCGGGCGACTGCACGATATGAACCTGGCACGGAACTGCCGGTATGTTATCCGGCCTTAACCAGTTCGGCGTGACCGCATTCTGAATGGCCGCTGCATATTCGTCGGCGAGACTGCTGTTCTGGCTGTTGTTGCCGGTCTGGCGCTGCGCCGCGTTGGGCAGGTCGGGGGCACCGTTGTCCTGGGCGTTCTTCAGATCCTCCAACTGCTGCTTGGCCTGCTTGGCCCGGCTGTCGAGCTTGCGGGTCTGCTGCGCCGCCGCGTCCATCTTGGCCAACAGGTCGTCGATCTGCTTCTGCTTTTCCTGCTTCTGCTTGACCGCCTGCGCATCCAGCTCGGCCTGCCGCTGACGCTGTTTTTCCTCCTGCAGCTGTTTCGCTTCCTCGGCCTTCAGCGCAGCCTCCTCCACCACCCGCTCCTGGTCCTTGAGGTCGGGCTGCTTGGGCGGCGGCGGCAGGGTCTTCACCTCCGGCGCCTCGATCTTGGGCGGGGTCGGCGGCGGCACGGTCGGCGGCGGCGGGGTGGAGTCAGGTACCGGCTTGACCTTCACCGCCTTCGGCGGCGGGCTGCCGGTGGGGCCGATCAGGGTCGCCTCGATGATCTGGCCCTGCAGTTCCAGCGGCTTCGAACAGGTGATCGGATTCATCCACGCCGGCAGGTGCAGCGCGTTGAATACGTTCTCGTAGGTCGAACACGGCAGCACCGCGAGGAACAAAAACCCCACGATGCCGATGTGCAGGATGGCGGAAAGTACGACCGCCTTCGGCGTCGCCTTACTTTCGTCCATTGGACGTGCTCTTGCCTTGCTCTGGCTGGCCCATCAAACCCACCTTGGCCACGCCGGCCTGCTGCAGGTCGGCCAGCACCTTGAACACGCCGCCGTAGGCACCCCGTTCGTCGCCGCCGACCAGCACGCTGACCTCGGGGTTCTCGCGCACGAAGGCGCCCACCTTGAGCTTGAGCGTGTCGGCGTCGACCAGCTCCTTCTTGGCCCCGCTGAGGGTCAGGTAGAGCTGGCCGTCCTGCAGCACCGAGACCAGTACCGGGTCTTTCTTCTGCTGCAGCGACTTGGCATTCGCCTGCGGCAGCTGCACGTCGACGCTGGAGTTCATCATCGGCGTGGTGACCATGAAGATGATCAGCAGCACCAGCATCACGTCGATGTACGGCACCACGTTGATTTCGGATTTGAGCTTGTAGCGCCGCTGGCGCCCGGAGGTTCGCATGGCTGCTCTCCGCTCAGGCGACGTCGTCGGTCTGGATCTGCCGCTGCAGCACCGAGGAGAACTCTTCCTGGAACACGTCGTAACGCGAGGCGATCCGCTCGACCTTGGTGGCGTAGCGGTTGTACGCCCACTGCGCCGGGATCGCCGCGAACAGGCCCATCGCGGTGGCGATCAGCGCCTCGGAGATGTGCGGCGCGACCACCGCGATGGTCACGTCCTTCATCTCGCCCAGGCCCTGGAACGCGCCCATGATGCCCCACACGGTGCCGAACAGGCCCACGTACGGGCTGATCGAGCCGACGTTGGCGAGGAATTCCAGGTTGCGCTCGAGCAGGCCGATCTCGCGCGTGCCGGCCACCTGCATGGCGCGCTCGGAGCCCTCGATCACGCTGCGCGTGTCGTGGGTCTTGCGCTGGCGCTGGCGCGCGAACTCGCGGAAGCCCGACTCGAAGATGTTCTCGATGCCGCCGGTACCGCCGTTGCGGTTGCTGACCTCGCGGAACAGCTGGGCCAGGTCGCCGCCGGACCAGAAGCGCTCCTCGAACTCCTCGGCGTTTTCCATCGCCGCCTTGGTCTGCGAGTACTTGCGGATGATGATCACCCACGACAGGAACGAGAACACCAGCAGGATCAGCAGCACCAGCTTTACCGGCACGCTCGATTCCGCGACCAGCGAAAATACATTCAGTCCACCGTTCATTGCTTGCAGGTTCTCCGCCAGTCGGCTTGGTTGTCTAGGGTGCGGGTTGCGGGATCAGGTCGGCCGGAATCGGGGCCGGCCGCATGCGCCCGAGGTCCACGCAGGCAACCCGGACGCTTGCGCGGATCAGGCAGCTGCCGTCCGTCTTCGTGATCGTCTGGGTGAACAGGATACTGGCTGCGCGCCGTTCTTTGACCTCGACCGTTACCGACAGTTCATCATCCAGCAGGGCGGGCTTGAGGAAGTCGATGTGCATGTCGCGCACCATGAAGGCCAGTCCGGTGGCCTGCTTGAACGCCATCTGGTCGACGCCGAGCGCGCGCATCCACTCGCTGCGGGCACGCTCCATGAAACGCAGGTAGCCGGCGTGGTAGACCACCCCGCCGGCGTCGGTGTCTTCCCAGTAGACCCGTACCTTCCAGCTGAAGGGCGGCTTGGGAGCGGATTCAGGCATCGTCGGTTCCGGCATCGAACAGGTCGGCGGGCTGCGCCTGCCGTGGCGGCGGGGTCAGCCCCAGGTGGCGCCAGCCCCTGGCGCTGACCATGCGGCCGCGGGCGGTGCGCACCAGGTAACCCTGCTGGATCAGGTACGGTTCGACCACGTCCTCCAGCGTGCCGCGATCCTCGCTCAGCGCGGCGGCCAGCGATTCCACCCCGACCGGGCCGCCGTCGAAGTTCTCGATGATCAGGCCGAGCAGGCGCCGGTCCAGCTCGTCGAAACCTTCCGGGTCGATCTTCAGCATGTCCAGCGCGGCCTGCGCCGCGGCCAGGGTGATCTCGCCGCCGGCGCGTACCTCGGCGTAATCGCGCACCCGGCGCAGCAGGCGGTTGGCGATGCGCGGCGTGCCGCGCGAGCGGCGGGCGATTTCCTGCGCCCCTTCCGGCGCGCAGACGATGCCGAGGATCTTCGCCGCGCGGCGCACGATCGCGGTGAGCTCGTCGGCGGTATAGAACTCCAGCCGCTGCACGATGCCGAAGCGGTCGCGCAACGGCGCGGTGAGCATGCCGGCGCGGGTGGTCGCGCCGATCAGGGTGAACGGCGGCAGGTCCAGCTTGATCGAGCGCGCGGCCGGACCTTCGCCGATCATGATGTCGATCTGGAAGTCCTCCATCGCCGGGTACAGCACCTCCTCGACGATCGGCGACAGGCGGTGGATCTCGTCGACGAACAGCACGTCGTTCGCCTCCAGGTTGGTCAGCAGCGCGGCCAGGTCGCCGGCGCGCTCCAGCACGGGGCCGGAGGTGGAGCGCAGGTTGACCCCCAGCTCGTTCGCGATGACATGGCTGAGCGTGGTCTTGCCCAGGCCCGGCGGGCCGAAGATCAGTACGTGGTCCAACGCGCCGCCGCGTTTGCGCGCCGCCTCGATGTAGATCGACAGCTGCTCGCGCACCGCCTGCTGGCCGAGGTATTCGGCCAGCCGCTTCGGCCGGATGGTGGCTTCCAGCGCCTCGTCGTCGAGCTGGGCGGCGGCGGTGATGATGCGGGCTTCGGTCATGCCGCCATTATGGCAGGCCACGCGGCACATGTAGGAGCGCACCCTGTGCGCGATGCTTTCCGTTACGTGGCGAAGAGCCATCGCGCACAGGGTGCGCTCCTACAAGCTCAGATCTCCACCTGCGCGCCCAGCTCGATCAGCCGGTTGCCCGGGATCTGGAAGAACGCAGTGGCCGGCATCGCGTTGCGCGACAGGAACGCGAACAGCTTGTCGCGCCACAGCGCCATGCCGGGGCGGCGCGCGTCTGCCACGATGGTTTCGCGCGACAGGAAGAAGGTGGTGTCCATCATGTCGAAGCCGAGACCCTCGCGCGTGCACTGGGTGAGCGCCAGCGGGATGTTCGGATCCTCGGCGAAACCGAAGCGCAGCTCCAGCCCGAAGAAATTGCCGGCCATCGGGGTGATCGCGATGCGCTCGTCGGCCTCGGCCACCGGCGTTTCCAGCGTTTCCACCGTCAGCAGCACGTTGCGTTCGTGCAGCACCTTGTTGTGCTTGAGGTTGTGCAGCAGCGCGTGCGGCACGGCGTGCTGGTTCGCGGTGAGGAAGATCGCCGTGCCCGGCACGCGCAGCGGCGGGTGCTCGGCGATGTTCTCGATGAATGGCGCCAGCGCCAGCCCGCCCTGCTTGATCTCGCGCACCACCAGCTCGCGGCCGCGGCGCCAGGTCGTCATCACGCTGAACAGCACCACGCCAAGCACCAGCGGGAACCAGCCGCCGTGCGCCACTTTCAGCAGGTTCGCGCCGAAGAACGACAGGTCGATGATCAGGAACAGCACGCCGACCAGCAGCACCGTCAGCCAGCTCCAGTGCCAACGCTTGCGTGCCACCACCAGCGCCAGCAAGGTGGTCATGGTCATGGTGCCGGTCACCGCGATGCCGTAGGCGGCGCCCAGGTTGTCGGAGCTGCGGAAGCCGAGCACCGCCAGGATCACCAGCACCATCAGCATGCGGTTGACCCACGGCACGAAAATCTGCCCGGACATCTCGCGCGAGGTATGCACCACCGCCAGCCGCGGCGAATAGCCCAGCGACATCGCCTCGCGGGTCATCGAGAACGCGCCGGAGATCACCGCCTGCGACGCGATCACCGCCGCCGCGGCCGACAACACGATCATCGGGTACAGCAGCGGCGCGGGCACCATCAGGTAGAACGGGCTGGAGATCGCCAGCGGGTCGCCCAGCAGCAGCGCGCCCTGGCCGAAATAGTTGAGCAGCAAAGCCGGCAGCACGAAGCCGAACCAGGCCAGCCGGATGGGTTTCTTGCCGAAGTGGCCCATGTCGGCGTACAGCGCCTCGGCGCCGGTCAGCGCCAGCACCACGCCGCCGAGCGCGATGAACGAAGTATCGCCGTGGCTGAGGAAGAAGCGCACCGCATGCAGCGGATTGACCGCGTACAGCACCTGCGGGTTGGCGATGATCTGGCGCGCGCCGAGCACCGCCAGCACCACGAACCACAGCGTCATCACCGGCGCGAACGCCTTGCCGACCTTGTGCGTGCCATGCCGCTGCACCGCGAACATGCCGAGCAGGATCACCAGCGCGATCCACACCACGTACTTGCCCAGGCCGGGCGCGGCGACCTGCAGGCCCTCGACCGCGCCGAGCACCGAGATCGCCGGGGTGATCACGCCGTCGCCGTAGAACAGCGCCGCACCGAAGATGCCGAAGCCGGCCAGTACCCAGCGCGAGCGCGCCGAGCCGCTCATCGAGCGCTGCGCCAGCGCCATCAGCGCCATGATGCCGCCCTCGCCCTTGTTGTCCGCGCGCATCACGAAGGTGACGTACTTCAGCGACACCACCATGATCAACGACCAGAACACCAGCGACAGCACGCCCAGCACCGCCGGCTCGGTCGGCGTCATGCCGTGCGTGCCGAGGGTTTCCTTCATGGTGTACAGCGGGCTGGTACCGATGTCACCGAACACCACGCCGATCGCACCCAGCGCCAGCGTCCGCAACCGGCGCCGGGTCTCGGCCGGCGATTCGCCCTGCATGGCGTGCTGTCCCACGATCAGCTCCCGAGCGCCGCGCGCAGGGCCTTGCGGATGATCGCTTCGGCGTCGTCGCCCTCGGCGGCGACCTTCTGCACCAGCCGGCTCACCTCGACCGGCTTGTAGCCCAGCTGCTGCAGCGCCACGGTCGCCTCGCCGGCGGCATCCAGCGGCGCGCCGGTCGCATGCAGCGTGGCGCCCGAAGTGCCGGACATGCCATCGAGGCGATCGCGCAGTTCCACCACGATGCGCTCGGCGGTCTTCTTGCCGATGCCGGGAATCTTGGTCAGCGCGACCACGTCGCCGGCATGCACCAGCCGCGCGAAGTGATCGGTGGACACGCCGGACAGCACCGCCAGCGCGATCTTCGCGCCGATCCCGCTGACCTTGAGCAGGTTGCGGAACAGCGTGCGTTCGCTTTCGTGCAGGAAGCCGTACAGCGTGTCGCTGTCTTCCTTCACCGCGTGATGGATGAGCAGGACCACTTCCTTGCCGATACCCGGCAGGTCGTAGATCGTCGACATCGGCGCTTCGACCTCGTAACCGACGCCGCCGACCTCGACCAGCAGCGATGGCGGCTGCTTGCTTATCAGGATGCCACGCAGACGTCCGATCACCGGCGTCTCCTCCAGGCCGTACGAGGAATGCCGACGCGAACCAGGCTGGCGCGGGTGTGCGCATGCGTCACCGCGATCGCCAACGCATCGGCGGCATCGGCCTGTAGCGGCCCCTTGAGGCCGAGCAGTATGCCGATCATGTGCTGCACCTGGGTCTTGTCGCTGCGACCGCTGCCGACCACGGATTGCTTCACTTCGGTTGCTGCGTATTCGTGCACCACGATCCCCCGACTGACCACCGCACAAATCGCGGCGCCACGCGCCTGCCCCAGCTTCAGCGCCGAATCCGGATTGCGCGCCATGAATACGCGCTCGATCCCGCACTCGGCGGGCTGATGCGCGGCGATGATGTCACACAGTTCGTCAAAGATGCGTTTCAGGCGCAGCGGGAACGTGGCCTCGCCGGCCACCACCAGGGCGCCATGGAAAACATGCGTGAGCTTGCCCACCTCGTCCACGTCGATGATGCCCACGCCGGTGCGCTGGCTGCCGGGATCGATACCGATAATGCGGGTCATCACGATGCGATGCGAAGGCGCGTGGCCTCCGACTTATCCGGCAGTCCCGGAGGGCAGCAAGGCGTTGTGCGACACCTCGCTCACGTCATCCAGTGCGTCGAGCTTCTCGAGCAGGTCGAGCAGCTGCTCCAGCGCTTCCTCCGGCACCTCGACACGGTTGTTCGGGCGCATCACCACGCCGGCGTGCTGGGCGCTCAGCCCGGCCGCGATCAGCCCCTGCTGCACCGCCTCGAAGTTTTCCGGCGTGCACAGCACGATGCTCTCGCCGTGCTCGTTGAGCACGTCGTCGGCACCGGCTTCCAGCGCCGCTTCCAGCACCTTTTCCTCGGCCGCGGCGTCGCCGCCGGTGGCGAACACCAGTTCGCCGCAACGGGTGAACTGGAATGCCACCGAACCCGAGGTGCCGAGGTTGCCGCCGTGCTTGGCCAGCGCGTAGCGCACGTCGGCCACGGTGCGGGTGGGATTGTCGGTGAAGCTTTCGATGATCAGCGCAATGCCGGCCGGGCCGTAGCCCTCGTAGCGCAGCTCCTGCATGTCGGCACCGCCGTCGACACCGGAGCCGCGCTTGACCGCGCGATCGATGGTGTCGCGGGTCATGTTCGCCGACAACGCCTTGTCGATCGCCGCGCGCAGGCGCGGGTTGCCGCCAGGGTCAGCCACCCCGGCGCGCGTGGCGACGGTGATCTCGCGGATCAGCTTGGTGAACACCTTGGCGCGCTTGGCGTCTTCGGCGTTCTTGCGACCTTCGATGGACGGGCCTCTACCCATGACGATTCCTGCACGAAGCGATTGGACAAGCGACCAATTTTACCTGAATTCGGCCGTCGTGCCGGCCGCACCGCCATCGCCGTACCGCGACATGACGACTCAGTCGGGAGCCCCCGTGAACTGCCCATTCCGCAGGAATTCCGCCACCAGCCGCGCCACCTCCTGCGAGAACAGCAGGCCGGTATGGTTCGCCTCGACCACGCAATGCGCGGCCAGCCCGGCCAGGCGGGTTTCCTCGACCGCCACGGTGCCGTCGTGCTCCCCGGCAAAATGGCCGAGCATGGCGCCGAGACCGAGCGGCATGCGCCCGGCGATCACGCCGACCTCGCGCGGCCCGTCCCAGCGTTCGAAACCCTGTTGCAGCAATTCGCGGTTATGCCCCAGCAGCACCTCGCCGCCACGCCCCCAGGCGGCGAAGCCGCGCGCGGCGGCGCTGCCTTTCAGTGGCGACCCCAGGCAAACGATGCGGCCAGGCGGCAGCTCGGCATCGAGGCAAGCGCGCAAGGCCAGCAAGCCGCCGAGACTGTGGCCGACCAGGTGCACCGCATCGGCCTCCCCGGCCAGCGCGGCCATGCGTGCCTGCAAGCGATCCAGGATGCGCTGCTGGGTCGCCGCCACGCTCAGGTAATCGAAGCGGTGCACGCGGAAACCCGCCTCGATCAGCCGCCGGTGCAGCATGGACAGCGCGAAACCGCGCATCCACAGGCCGTGCAGCAGGATCACGTGCTCGCTCATGGCGTGTCGCCGGAAGGTCGCACGGGGAACTGTCGGCGGATCAGCCGACAGTCTCCTTGCCGGCCGCCACGCGCACGTGCAGTTCTTTCAGCTGCGCGTCGCTCACCAACGACGGCGCGTCGGTCATCAGATCCTGCGCGCTGGTGGTCTTGGGGAACGCGATCACGTCGCGGATCGACTCGGTACCGGCCATCAGCGCGGCGATGCGGTCGATGCCGAACGCCAGGCCGCCATGCGGCGGCGCGCCGAACTTCAGCGCCTTCAGCAGGAAGCCGAATTTCATCTCGGCCTCTTCCGCGCCGATGCCAAGCAGCTCGAACACCGTGCTCTGCATCTCCGGCCGATGGATGCGGATCGAACCGCCGCCGATCTCGTTGCCGTTCAACACCATGTCGTAACCGCGGCTCACCGCGTTGTGCGGATCGGCGCGCAGCTGCGCGGCGTCATCCACCTTCGGCGCGGTGAACGGATGATGCAGGGCCACGAAGCGCTGCGCCTCGCCGTCGTATTCGAACATCGGGAAGTCGGTGACCCACAGCGGTTTCCAACTGTCCTCGACCAGGCCGCGCTCCTTGCCGACCTTCAGCCGCAGCGCGCCCATGAAGTCGGTGACGGTCTTCCACGCACCGGCGCCGAAGAACACGATGTCGCCGCTCTGCGCAGCGGTGGCCTTGAGCACGCCGTCCAGCGCCGCGTCGTCGAGGAACTTCGCCACCGGCGAGTTGATTCCCTCGCGGCCTTTTGCCAGATCCTCGACCTTCAGCCAGGCCAGGCCCTTCGCGCCGTAGCGCGAGGCGTATTCGGCCAGGCCGTCGATGTCCTTGCGTGACAGCGTGCTGCCGCCCGGCACGCGCAGCGCAGCGACGCGACCGTCCGCGGCATTGGCTGGCTCGGCGAACACCTTGAACTCGACGTGCTTCACCGCGTCGGCGACGTCGACCAGTTCCAGCGCGATGCGCAGGTCCGGCTTGTCGGAACCGAAGCGGCGCATCGCCTCGGCCCAGGTCATGCGCGGGAACGTGGCATCGAGTTCGACGCCCTGCACTTCCTTGAACACGTGGCGGATCAGTTCCTCCACGAAGTCCTGCACGTCCTTTTCCTCGACGAAGGCGAACTCCAGGTCGAGCTGGGTGAACTCCGGCTGGCGGTCGGCGCGCAGGTCCTCGTCGCGGAAGCAGCGCGCGATCTGGTAGTAGCGGTCGAAGCCGGCCACCATCAGGATCTGCTTGAACAGCTGCGGCGACTGCGGCAGCGCGTAAAACTGGCCAGGATGCACGCGGCTCGGCACCAGGTAGTCGCGCGCGCCCTCGGGGGTGGCCTTGGTCAGGATCGGCGTCTCCACATCCTGGAAACCGCGCTCGTCCAGGTAACGGCGCAGCGCCTGCACCAGCCGGATGCGCTTGCGCATCATCGCCTGCATCTCGGGGCGACGCAGGTCGAGGTAGCGGTAGGTCATCCGCATGTCCTCGTTCGGATTCTCGTGCAGCGCGAACGGCAGGTCCTTCGCGGCGTTGAGCACCTCCACCGTGTCGGCCACCAGCTCGATCGTGCCGGTCTTCAGCTTGTCGTTGACCGACACGCGCGGGCGGATCGTGCCGGTGACGCGCAGGCAGTACTCGTTGCCGATCTCGTTGGCGACGGCGAACGCCGCGGCGTTCTCCCGCTCGATCACCACCTGGGCCAGGCCCTCGTGGTCGCGCAGGTCGACGAAGGCGACGTGGGCCTGCAGGCGGATCTTGTTGACCCAGCCGCACAAGGTGACGGTCTGGCCGATCAGCGACTCATCGATGAGGCCGCAGTAATGCGTGCGCATGCGATTGAAACTCCGGGCGGGCCGCAGGGCGGCCGAAACAGATGGAAAAGACCCGGAATGTTACCACTGCGGCGGCAGGCGGAGCTCCGGGCCGGCCGGCCCGGAACCACTCACCAGCGGCGGTCGACCACGAACTGGCCGCGGCAGCCATGGCTCACCCACACGCCGGCACGGTTCCAGCCCCAGCTGTAGCCTTCGCTGCAACGGGCATCGGACATCTGCCGCACCAGCTGCACGCGCCCGCGGCGACCGACGTCGACCTGGCACATCTGGTAGCGCTTCTTGTTGCTGTCGCACTGCAGGCGGATCTGCCGATCCCAGCCCGGGCCCGGTTGCCAGCCGCCACGCCGATCGCCATCGTCGCGATCGCCGTAGCGGCTGCCATCGTCGTAACCCGGGCGTTCGTCGCGATAGTCACCACGGCCGGACGAGGCCGCGAACTGGCCGCGGCAGCCGCGATCGACCCACAGGCCCTGGCGATCCACGCCCCAGCTTTCCCCGCGGATGCAGGCGCCTTTCGATTCCTGCCGGACCAGCCGGGCATCACGCCATGGCATGGCACAACGGTTGAACTTGCCATTGGTGCTTTCGCAGCGGATCGACGCATCACCCTGCCGGGACTGGGCATGGGATGCCGTCGGCAACGACAGCACGCCGAGCAGGGCCACCGCGACGCCGAGCAGAAGTCTGGATGAAAGATGCATGTGCCTGTCCCCCGGGAAGTTGCCGCCAACGCTATCGCAGGCAAACCAAACCTTGCTTGAACATCGCCCATGCGGCGGCTTGCGCCGATGGTCAGTCGCCGCTGGCGGGCTTGGCCGTGGGCGCCGGCGGTACCGCCGGCACGCTTGCGGCGGGCTTGGCGTCGGCACCGCCGCCATCGGCCAGGTTGTGCTTCTTCTCGCCGTTCTTCTTGAAGTCGGTTTCGTACCAGCCGCTGCCGGCAAGGCGGAACGAGGGCGCGCTGACCATCCGCCGCAAGTGCGGCGCATCACAGGCGGGGCAAACGGTGGGGTCGGTATCGGACAACTTCTGCAGGCGGTCGAAGCGATGGCCGCAACTGCCGCATTCGAATTCGTAGATGGGCATGGAAACTCCGTACACGCCGGTCATCATGGGCCGGCAACAGGCCATTATCGGCCCGCGCGGACGGATTTCAACGTGCCAGGCGGCGCATGGTGACGACCATGCCACGGCAGTAGCCTGTGAACCGGACAAACACGAGGCAGACTTCCGGCCTCATGTACGGCCCTCCTGCACGGCCAAAAAGCAATGACCATGCATTTGGACTGATAGACGTCTATACGTCTATTGACGAAGCATTGGCGCATCGCTAGTCTGCAGTTGCTGCGCCGCAGCAATCCACGAACCTGGAGAGTTCCCATGAGCAAACGTTCCAACCCGATCGCCTCGGCATGGCTTCCCGCTGCGGTGCTGCTGGCCCTGGCCGGGAATGTCGCCGCACAAGATGCCACCCAGCCCATCCCGGCCAAGGCCAAGAACCTCAGCACGGTGATCGTCACCGGCACGCGCGCCGACAACCGTACCGAGAGCAGCTCGCTGACCCCGATCGACGTGGTCTCGGCCAAGGTGCTGCAGCAGACCGGCACCAGCGAGCTGTCCACCGCGCTGGCACGCATCATCCCGTCGCTGACCTTCCCGCGCCCGTCGGCCGCGGACACCGCCGATTCGCAGCGCCCGGCGCAATTGCGCGGCTTGTCGCCGGACCAGGTGCTGGTGCTGGTGGATGGCAAGCGCTGGCATCCGGGCGCCATCATCCTCACCAACGGCGTGCTCGGGCGCGGCTCGCAGGCGGTGGACCTCAACACCATCCCGATGGCGGCGATCGACCACATCGAAGTGCTGCGCGACGGCGCCTCGGCCCAGTACGGTTCCGATGCGATCGCCGGCGTGATCAACGTGGTGCTGAAGAAGGGCGCCACCGGCGGCGACGTGGAACTCAGCGGCGGCCAGTACTCCGCCGGCGACGGCCAGATCTGGCAGGGCTCGGCCAACTTCGGCCTGCCGTTGAACAATGACAAGGGCTGGCTGCGCTTCAGCCTGCAGGAGGGCAACCAGAACATCACCAACCGTGCCGGCGTGGATCGCCGGCGGCCGCAGGACGGCGTGCGCCAGCGCTTCGGCGACCCGGCCGTGCGCGACCACAACCTGTTCCTCAACAGCCAGTACGACCTCGCGCCAGGCGTGCAGCTGTACGCGTTCGGCCACTACGGCAAGCGCGACAGCACCTCGACCGCATTCTTCCGCAGCGTGGACAACAGCAACTCGGCGCCCACCATTTACCCCGACGGCTACCTGCCGCTGGAAAACGCGGTATCGACCGACCAGTCGCTGGTGCTTGGCCTGCGCGGCAAGACCACCGGCGGCTGGCGCTGGGACATCAGCGGCAACTACGGCGCCAACCGGGTCTCGTACGCCACCGAAAACAGCGTGAACCGCGCCTTCCTCAATGATTTCGGCAGCAGCCCCACCCGTTTCCACGACGGCATCCTGAAAGCCACCCAGCAGTCGTTCGACATCGACCTCGCCAAGGAACTGTCCGTGGGCTGGCTGCCCAACCCGGTCACCCTGGCATTCGGCACCGAGTACCTGCGCCAGAGCTACAGCATCACCGCCGGCGACCCGGCCTCCTACTACGTGGGCACGTCCGGCGTATCCGGCGGCGCGCAGGGCTTCGGCGGTTACCAGCCGGCCAACGCCGGTTCGCACGCCAGACACAGCGTGGCCGAATACCTGAGCCTGGAAACCAACCTCACCGACCGCCTGGGCACGTCGCTGGCCGTGCGGCACGAGGATTACTCGGACTTCGGCACCACCACGTCCGGTTCGCTGGCCGGCCGCTTCGACTTCACCGACCGCTTCGCCTTGCGCGCCAGCGCCTCCACTGGCTTCCGCGCGCCTTCGCTGGCACAGCAGTTCTATGCATATACGCAATCGCTGTACTACGGCCCGGGCAATGCGCCTCCCGGCCTGGCCCCGGGCATCTACAACACCGGCCTGGTCGGCGCCACCAGTCCGATCGCGCTGTTGCTGGGCGGGCAACCGCTGAAGCCGGAGAAGTCGCGCAACTACACCGCCGGCCTGGTGTGGAACCCGGTCGATCCGCTGACCCTCAGCGTGGACGTCTACCAGATCACCATCGACAACCGGGTGACCCTGTCCAGCAACCTGGCGATCACCGCACCGGCCGTGCAGGCCTACCTGGCGGCGAATGGCATCACCAACACCAACTACAGCAGCATCGCCTACTTCACCAACGCGGTGGACACGCGCACGCGCGGCGTCGACCTGGTCGGCAGCTACCTGTTCGACTTCGGCCATGCCGGCACGCTGCAGACCACGCTGAGCTACAACTACAACAAGAACAAGGTCACCGACGTCAAGCCGAATCCCGCGATCCTGGATTCGCTGGGCCTGAACCTCAAGCGCATCGACCGCCGCGACCAGTACGGCCTGCTCGCCGATACCACGCCACGCAGCAAGCTGATCCTCAACGGCCTGTACAGCGTCGGCAACTGGGGCCTCAACGGCACGCTGACCCGCTACGACAAGTTCACCGCCTACAATTCCTCCAATCCCACCTTCGACCAGACCTACGGCAGCAAGTGGCTGCTCGACCTGGCGCTGAACTACAGCCTCGACCGCTGGACCTTCGGCCTCGGTGCCGACAACGTGTTCAACACCCATCCGGACAAGGCTTCCGCCGCGCTCAACAACGACAACAACGGCACCTTCCCCTACTCGGTGTTCTCACCGTTCGGCTTCAACGGCGCCTATGTCTACGGCAAGGTGGCGTACCGCTGGTAAGCCCCTGCGGCAGGAAAGAGAAAAGCCCCGGCCAGACCGTAATGCCAGTCAATTAAGGTATTGACGCGGCGAAGACGACCCCAGAGGCTCATGGTTTCCATGAGCCTCTGGCTTTGATGTCAACCCTGCAAGCCCACCTTGATGCGGTAGGCGACCTGTCTCCCGACGCGTTCGATCGTTTCAACCAACTCATTCCTGCCGCGTGGGTCGAGCAGGCCTTGCAAGCGACCGGCACGGCGTCACTGCGCCGCCGCCGTCTGCCGGCCGAGCGGTTGATCTGGCTGGTCATCGGGCTGGCGCTGTTTCGCAACGAACCGATCTGGCACATCGTTCGTCAGCTGGGGCTGGCATGGGGTACCGAGGAGCAAGTCGTGCCCGTACCGAGCGCCAGCGCTCATGCAAGCCAACGACACCGTCTTGCGCAGCAAGCGACCCGAGCGGGTGCGGCAGGAAATCTGGGGCCTGCTGATTGCCTACAACCTGCTGCGCTGGGAGATGCACCAAGCCGCGGATGAACTGGGCGTGCCGCCGACCCGGCTCAGCTTCCAGGGATTCACCCGTGCCATCGTCGCCGAACTGCGCCATGCCCCGCTGGAAACCCCCGGTGCCTTTCCCAAACGACTTGCCCGGCTCCGACCGCAAGCCCGGGTCCATCTGTTGCCGCCACGGCGGCGGCGATCGTGTCCGCGTGAAGTCAAACGCCATCCCCGCAAGTACCCCACGAAAAATGCCAGTCGGCTTAACTGACTGGCATTAGGCCCTGCGCGGGCTTTTCAGTGCCGGCGCCATCGGCAGGCGCCGGCGGTGCCGCAAACACCGGCTCCAGCCGCCCCTTGTCATCCCCGCCGCCAGCCATTGACGGATTTCGCTGACAGCTTATGTGGCCCGCGCTGACAGCCGGAAGGACGGCAGCCCCGGATAATCACCCCGCCCAACGTCAAGTGACGACCCGACCCTGACGGCGCGTCACTTGACAACGCCAATCCAGCACGGACAGCATCCCCCGTGTTCGCGCGACGGCATCCTCGCCCTCGCCGCCTGCGCGAACACTCGCCATCCGGCACCAGGGGATCCAGGGGGAAACGACTTGGCACGACGCAGCAGCGCCGGCGTCCAGCGCAGGATCGGCAATTGATTGGGGACCGCATCACGCCATCAACTGGAGGGGAATTCATGAAACCTGTGAACCGTACAAGCATGCTGGGCGCGGCACTGGCCCTGGCACTGACCGCAAGCGGTGCCGCCATGGCCCGCGAGGCGCCGACGATGACCGTCGCCGTGATCAACTTCACCAACGAGACCAGCTCCGCCAACTGGTGGAACGGCGATGTCGGCAACCAGCTCGCCGACGTGCTCAGCAACGAGTTGAGCGCCACCGGCGACTTCAAGGTGATCGAACGGCAGAAAATCGACGCCATACTGGCCGAGCAGGACCTGGCCGCCTCTTCCCGCATGCGCCCGGGCAGCACTCCGCACACCGGCAACATCACCGGTGCCCAGTACCTGATCACCGGCAGTGTCAGCGCGTATACCGAGGACACCTCCAATACCGGCGGCGGCCTCAATATCGCGGGCTTCCGGGTGGGCGGCGGCAAGTCGGAGGCCTATATCGCGATCGACTTGCGGGTAGTCGACGCGGAGACGTCCGAAGTGGTGTATTCGCGCACCGTCGAGGGCCGCAGTTCCAGCGGCGGCGTGAACCTGCGCGGCTACGTCAGCGGGGTCGGCGGCGACTTCGCCCATGCGAAGAAGACCCCGGCCAGCAAGGCGGTGCGCGCGGCGCTGATCGAGGCCACCGACTACCTCGATTGCACGATGGTCAAGCGCGACGGCTGCGAGACCCGCTACGAGCAGAAGGAGCAGCGTCGGCGCCAGAGCAGCAAGGACACCCTCGACCTCGACTGACGGCTTGCGACGAAGCCGTGCGGCGAACCGGGGGCGGCCCCCGGCGCCGCACAGCGTGGTGGGCGCGACGTCCCTTGTCTTTCTCGCAGGCCGCGAGGGCAGCAGCTCTACGCCGCCCCGACCGGCCCGCCTCAGCCCTTGCGGAACACCAGGTGCCCGCCCTCGGCGGCGACCTCGACCGTGTCGCCCGGCTGGAAACGGCCTTCGAGAATCTGCCTGGCCAGCGGGTTCTCCAACTGCTGCTGGATCGCCCGCTTCAGCGGCCGCGCCCCGTACACCGGATCGAAGCCGACGTTGCCGAGCAAGGCCAGCGCAGCGTCGCTGACCTCCAGCTTCAGCTGGCGCTCGGCGAGGCGCTTTTCCAGGTAGGTCAACTGGATCCGGGCGATCGCGCGGATCTGCGTCTTGTCCAGCGGACGGAACACCACCAGCTCGTCCAGCCGGTTGATGAACTCGGGGCGGAAGTGCGCCTGCACCACGCCCATCACCGACGCCTTCATCTGGGTGTACCGCTCCTCCTCGTCGCCACCTTCGCTGTTCTCGGATGCATCCTGGATCATCTGCGAACCGAGGTTCGAGGTCATCACGATGACGGTATTGCGGAAGTCCACGGTGCGGCCCTGGCCGTCGGTGAGGCGGCCGTCGTCGAGCACCTGCAGCAGGATGTTGAACACGTCCGGGTGCGCCTTCTCGACTTCATCGAGCAGGATCACGCTGTACGGCCGACGCCGCACCGCCTCGGTCAGATAGCCGCCTTCCTCGTATCCCACATAGCCCGGCGGCGCGCCGACCAGCCGGCTCACCGAGTGCTTCTCCATGAACTCGCTCATGTCGATGCGCACCATCGCGTCGGTGGTGTCGAACATGAACTCGGCCAGCGCCTTGCACAGCTCGGTCTTGCCCACGCCGGTGGGGCCGAGGAACAGGAACGAGCCGTTCGGCCGGTTCGGATCGGACAGGCCGGCGCGCGAGCGGCGGATCGCATCGGACACCGCGTGCACCGCTTCGTCCTGGCCGACCACACGCTTGTGCAGCTGGTCTTCCATCTTCAGCAGTTTGTCGCGCTCGCCTTCCAGCATCTTGCTGACCGGAATGCCGGTCCAGCGCGCGACCACCTCGGCGATTTCCTCCGCCGTAACGCGGGTCTGCACCAGCTTGAAGTCCTGCGTCTCGGCGGCCTGCGCTGCAGCGAGCTGCTTTTCCAGCGCCGGCAGCCTGCCGTACTGGATCTCGCTCATCTTCGCGTAGTCCTGCCCGCGCTGGGCGGCGTCGAGCTCCTGTCGTGCCTGCTCGATCTGCTCCTTTACCCGGGTCGTGCCCTGCAGCGCGGCCTTCTCGGACTTCCAGATTTCGTTGAGGTCGGAGAACTCGCGCTCCAGCTTGCCGATGTCGGATTCCAGGTCGGCGAGGCGCTGCTTCGATTCGCTGTCCTTCTCCTTCTTCAGCATCTCGCGCTGGATCTTCAGCTGGATCAGCCGGCGCTCCAGCCGGTCGAGCTCCTCCGGCTTGGAGTCGATTTCCATGCGGATGCGCGAGGCTGCCTCGTCCATCAGGTCGATTGCCTTGTCCGGCAGCTGGCGGTCGGCGATGTAGCGATGCGACAGCGTGGCCGCGGCAACGATCGCCGGGTCGGTGATCTCGACGCCGTGGTGCACCGCGTAGCGTTCCTTCAGCCCGCGCAGGATCGCGATGGTGTCCTCGACACTGGGCTCGCCCACGAAGACTTTCTGGAAGCGCCGTTCCAGCGCGGCGTCCTTCTCGATGTACTTGCGGTATTCGTCCAGCGTGGTGGCGCCGATGCAGTGCAGCTCGCCGCGCGCCAGCGCCGGCTTGAGCATGTTGCCGGCGTCCATCGCGCCGTCGGCCTTGCCGGCGCCGACCATGGTGTGCAGTTCGTCGATGAACAGGATCACCCGGCCTTCCTGCTTGGACAGGTCGCTGAGCACCGCCTTCAGGCGCTCCTCGAACTCGCCGCGGAATTTCGCGCCGGCGATCAGCGCGCCCATGTCCAGTGCCAGCACGCGGCGATCGCGCAGGCCTTCGGGCACTTCGCCCTTGATGATGCGCTGGGCCAGCCCCTCGACGATCGCGGTCTTGCCCACGCCGGGCTCGCCGATCAGCACCGGGTTGTTCTTGGTGCGCCGCTGCAGCACCTGGATGGTGCGGCGGATCTCCTCGTCGCGGCCGATCACCGGATCGAGCTTGTTGCGCTCGGCGCGCTCGGTCAGGTCGATGCAGTATTTCTCCAGCGCCTGGCGCTGCTCCTCGGCATTCTCGCTCTGCACCTTCTCGCCGCCGCGCAGCTTATCGATCGCCGCTTCGAGATGCGGCTTGGTCGCACCGGCAGCTTTCAGCGCCGCGCCCAGCTCGCCCTTGTCGTCCAGCGCCGCCAGCACGAACAGCTCGCTGGCGATGAACTGGTCGCCGCGCTGCTGCGCCAGCTTGTCGGTGAGGTTGAGCAGGCGGTTGAGGTCGTTGCCCAGGTTGATGTTGCCCTCCTGTCCGCTGACCCGGGGCAGCCGTTCCAGCACGTCGTTGACGCGCTGGGTCAGCGCCGGCACGTTGACCTGGGCCTGGGTCAGCATCGGCGCGGTCGAGCCGCCCTGCTGGCCGAGCAGCGCGGCCATCACGTGCACCGGCTCCAGCATGTTGTGGTCGCGGCCCACGGCCAGCGACTGTGCGTCGGCCAGCGCCTGCTGGAAACGCGAAGTGAGTTTGTCCATCCGCATCGAATGATCCCCCGCACGAGGTGAAAGGTTCTGGCGGACAGCTCCGCCACTGTCCGGTGAGATGCGGACAACGGGGGCCGATTCAAGCAAACGGCATGACGACGACGCGTCAAGACCGCGGTGGCGCTCAGCTGTCGGCCAGCCAGATCAGGCTGGCGAAACGGCCGCTGCGGGCACCGTCGCGGCGATAGGAGTAGAAACGCGCGTCGGCCAGCGTATCGAAGCCGCCACCATGGATGCGTCGCACGCCGGCCGCCTGCAGGCGGCGCCGCGCCAGGGTGGCCAGGTCACACGACCAGTGCCCGGCCCGGGTCGCCACGAAGCAGCCCGCGGCGCCGGCATCGGACGCCACGAAGGCGCTGCGCACCTCCTCGCCCACCTCGTACGAGGCGGCGCCGATGCACGGCCCCAGCCATGCCAGCAAGCGCGACGAGGGTGTCTGCAGTTGGCTCAGGGTAGCTTCCAGCACGCCGCCGGCAAGACCGCGCCAGCCGGCATGTGCCGCGGCGATCTCGCTGCCGTCGTCGGCGCAGAACAGCACCGGCAGGCAGTCGGCGGTGAGGATCGAAAGCACGGTGCCGGGAATGTGCGAGACCGCCGCGTCCGCCTGCGGCTCGTCCGTGCTGGGCAACGGCCCCAGTTGGGCCACGTTGACGCCATGCACCTGGCGCAGCCAGCGCGGTGCGGCCGGCAAGGCCAGCGCCTGCTGCAGCGCGCTGCGGTTGGCGTCGACCGCGTCGGCCGAATCGCCGCTGCGCAGGCCCAGGTTGAAACGATCGAACGGCGGCGCGGAGATACCCGGCCCCTGGCGTGTGGTGATGGCCGCATGTACCTGCGGTGGCGCTGGCCAGTCGGGGAAAATCCAGGTCTCGGTCATTTTTCCGGGGAACGGGGAGCGGGAGTCGACAAGCATCGCACACCCGCGGCTCCGGTTTCCTTCCCCCGATTTCCTCAATAGTGATCCGAGCCGTGCTCGGCCAGATCCGCCCGCAGCGCCTCGATCAGCGCCAGTTGATCGGCCGGCCGCTCGGCGCCGAACGACAGCGCCTCGCCGGTGGCCGGATGGATGAACGACAGCTTCTCGGCATGCAGCGCCTGCCGGCGGAAACCGCGCAGCACGGCAACCAACGCCGCCGAGGCGCCCTTGGGCAACTTCAGGCCGCCGCCGTACAGCGGGTCGCCCACCAGCGGGTGGCCGGCATGTGCCAGATGCACGCGGATCTGGTGGGTGCGGCCGGTCTCCAGCTGGCACTGCAGCAGGCTGTGCGCCCGGAAACGCTCGCGCAGGCGGTAATGGGTCACCGCGCGCTTGCCGTCTTCCTCGTCGCGTACCGCCTGGCGCAGGCGGTCGCCCATGCTGCGGCCGATCGGCGCGTCCACCGTGCCGCCGGCCACCATCGTGCCCAGCACCACCGCCTCGTACTGGCGTTCCACCTCGTGCCGCGACAGCAGGTCGACCAGCGCGGTGTACGTCGGCAGCGTCCGCGCCACCACCATCAGGCCGGAAGTGTCCTTGTCCAGCCGGTGCACGATGCCGGCCCGCGGCAGTTCGGCCAGCTTCGGATCGTGGTGCAGCAGCGCGTTCAGCAGGGTGCCGGCAGGATTGCCGGCGCCGGGGTGGACGACAAGCCCGGCCGGCTTGTCCAGCACCAGCAGGTGCGCGTCCTCGTGCACGATGGTCAGCGCGATGTCCTCCGGCGCGCTGGACACCTCGTTTTCCAGCTCGACCTGCAGGCATACCTGCTCGCCGCCCCGCAGCAACTGCCGCGGCGGCGCCTGCACGCCGTCCAGGGTCACCGCACCGGACTTGATCCAGCCGCTGAGCCGCGAACGCGAATAATCGGGGAACATCTCGGCCAGAGCCTGGTCGAACCTGCGTCCCGCCGCACCCCGCGGTACCTCCGCTTCGTGCCGGATCGTGGTCATGCCGGCCTCCACGGGCTGTGGCCGGTTTCGGCTATCATGCCTTTTCGCTCAAACATCTGAATTCTTTCCTTATGCGCCCAACAATCGACTCGCCCAAGCTGCCGATGTCCAAATTGCCCGTTCTGAAAGTGCTTGTGGTGCTCGCGCTCGTCGTATCGATGAGCGCATGTTCGATGTTCAAGTCGAAACGCGAGTCCATCGACACGATGCCGCTGGTCGCGCTGTACGACAACGCGCATGCCTCGCTGCAAAACGCCGACTACGCGGCTGCCACCAAGGCCTACCAGCGCCTGATCGCGCGCTTCCCGTCGGGCGAATACAACGAGCAGGCCCAACTCGAACTGGCCTACGCACAGTACAAGGACAACCAGCCGGATGATGCCTTGTCGACCGTGAACCGCTTCATCAAGACCTATCCGACCAACAAGCACGTCGATTATGCCTATTACCTGCGCGGCCTGATCAATTTCGATCGCACCAGCGGCGTGATCGATCGCTACATCAACCGCGAAGGCTCGCAGGCGCGCCGCGACCAGGGCTACAACCTGCAGTCGTTCGACGACTTCTCCGAGCTGTCGCGGCGCTTCCCCGACAGCGCCTACACCGCCGACGCGCGCCAGCGCATGATCTACCTGCGCAACGTGCTGGCCCAGTACGAGATCAACGTGGCCGAATTCTACCTGCGCAACAAGGCCTACATCGCCGCTGCCGACCGCGCGCAGTACGTGATCGAGCACTACCAGCAGGCCCCGCAGGCCGGCGACGCGCTGGCCATCCTCACCCGCAGCTACCTCGCGCTGGACCAGAAGAACCTGGCCGACCAGAGCCGCCAGGTGCTGGCGCTGAACTACCCGAACCACCCCTATCTGACCGACGCCAAGTGGCCACATGCGCCTTCCACGCTGCGCAAGATGGTGCCGTTCTCGGGGCATCACTGAGGCGGGGCGCGTAAGCGCCCCTCCGGGATTCGGGATTCGGGATTCGGGATTCGGGATTCGGGATTCGGGATTCGGGATTCGGGATTCGGGATTCGGGATTCGGGATTCGGGATT
>DATCUT010000150.1:0-7121 GCA_036561785.1 Rhodanobacter sp. | reverse complement strand
CGATGCGTTCGGGCGCACCGCGGCCGACGTGGCGCGGCAGCTGGGCTACGTCGACATCGCCCACGAACTGGCCGCACGCAGCAGCGCGATTCCCAGCGTGCGGCAGACCCTGCGCCAGCCGGCGCAGCCGTCAGATTAGGGACGCCCAGAAGCGCCGGTCTATTCCTCTTCCTCGCTGGTCAGCGGCCTGGCCGCATCGCGCTGGCGTTCGCGTTCCGCGCTGCGCTCGGCATCCGCCTCGAACAGCCGCTGCAGATCGACCAGCGCGTCGCGCGTGCTCTGGATCAGCTTGGTCTCATCGTCGTAGACCAGCGCCTGCTTCTTCAGCAGTTCCTCGTCGTAACGACGGAAGCGCTCGACCCGGTCGGCCGCCAGCTCGTGCGGCAGGCCCAGCGCCTCCAGCGTCTTGCGGGTCATCTTGAGGCTGGAGTGGAAGGTCTCGCGAATCGGTTCCTCGACGCCCATGTCCATCAGCCGGAACACGTGCTGGCGGTTGCGCGCGCGGGCGATGATCTTCAGGTGCGGGTACTGCCGCCGCACCAGGCGCGCAGTGCGCAGGTTCGCCTCCGGGTCGTCGGTGGCCAGCACGAACACCTCGGCCTTGTCGGCCTGCGCCGCGCGCAGCAGTTCCGGCCGCGCCGGGTCGCCGAAGAACAGGTTGATGCTGCCGAAGCGGCGCGACTGGTCCACCTGGTCGGCCGAATGCTCCAGCGCCACAAACGGGATGTTCTGCGCGCGCAGCACGCGGGCGATGATCTGGCCGACCCGGCCGAAGCCGGCGATGATCACCCGCGGCGTGTCGGCCTCGATCGTGTCGAACTCGCGCGCCGGCTTCTTCGGCTTCACGTTCAGCGCCTTCGCCGCCAGCACCACCAGCAGCGGGGTCAGCGCCATCGACAAGGTGATCGCCAGCACCAGCGCGTCGCGCTGGGCCACGCCGATCAGGCGTTGCTCGGCCGCCTGGCGCAACACCACGAACGCAAATTCGCCGCCGCAGGCCAGCAGCACCACCAGGCGCAGCGTATCGGACCGGTTGAGCCCGCCCAGCAGCCGCCCCAGCGGCCACAGCAGCACGCTCTTCAGCAGCAGCAAGGCGCCGACCAGGCCGAACATCAGCCCGGGCCGATGCAACAGCAGCGACAGGTCCATCGACATGCCGACGCTGATGAAGAACAGCCCCAGCAGCAGGCCCTTGAACGGCTCGATGTTCGATTCCAGCTCGTGCCGGTACTCCGAATCGGCCAGCAGCATGCCGGCCAGGAACGCGCCCAGGGTGGCGGAGACGCCGGCCAGCTCCATCAGCAGGGCCACGCCCATCACCACCAGCAGCGCGGTGGCGGTGAACACCTCCACCGAATCGGCCTTCGCCACGAAACGGAACACCGGACGCAACAGGTAGCGGCCGCCGACGATCACCGCCACGATCACCCCGACCGTGCGCAGCACCGCGAACAGGTTGAAATCCTGCGCGGTGGAGGAAGCCAGCAACGGCACCGCGGCGATCAGCGGGATCGCCGCCAGGTCCTGGAACAGCAGGATCGAAAACACCTGGCGGCCGTAGGCGGAACCGGCCTCCTTGCGCTCGGCCAGGATCTGCAGGCCGAACGCGGTCGACGACAGCGCCAGGCTGCCGCCCACGATCGCCGCGCCCTTGCCGGTGAGGCCGAACAGGAAATACCCCGCCGCCGCGATCGCCACGCTGGTCGCCAGTACCTGCAGCAGGCCGGTGCCGAACACCGAGCGGCGCATCACCCACAGGCGTTGCGGCGACAGCTCCAGGCCGATCACGAACAGCATCAGCTCGACGCCGAACTCGGAGATCGTCGCCACCCCTTCGGTGTCGTTGACCAGACCCAGCAGCTGCGGCCCGATCGCCACGCCGGCGATCAGGTAACCGAGCACCGCGCCCAGCCGGAAGCGCTTGGTCAGAGGCACCGCGATCACGGTGGCGAGCAGGAACACCACCGCGGTCTGCAGGAAATGATGGCTGTCCACGCGCTGGGCGACTCCGGTCGGCGATGCCCGATTATTCCACGCGAAGGATGACCGCACGGCATTCCCGCATCGTTTCCATGACACGGTTGCCGAAAAAGATCAGGCCCGCACGAGGCGGGCCTGATCTGCATGCAAGGACGGCGTGCCGCTTACGGCTTCGGCGCGTCCTTCAGCCCGCGGTTCTCCAGCATCGGCTCGATCTGCGGATCCTGGCCGCGCCAGTCCCTGTACATCTTCGCCAGCTCCTCGGTGTTGCCGCGCGACAGCACCATCGCGCGGAAGCGGTCGCCGTTCTCGCGGGTCAGGCCGCCGTGTTCCTTGAAGCCCACGAAGGCGTCGTCGGCCAGCATCTGCGTCCACAGGTAGGCGTAGTAGCCGGCCGCGTAGCCGTTGCCCCAGATGTGCTGGAAGTAGCTGGAGCGATAGCGCGGCGGCACGTAGCCGAGGTCAATGCCGTCCTTCTTCAGTGCGGCGGCCTCGAACTGGTGGGCGTCCTGCAGCGGTGCATCGGCACCGAGCATGTGCCAGTTCATGTCGAGCAACGCGGCGGAGACCAGCTCGGTCATCTCGTAGCCCTTGTTGAACTTGCCGGCCTTTTTCATCTTGTCGACCAGTGCCTGCGGCATCGGCTCGCCGGTCTTGTAGTGTTTCGCGTAGTGGGCGAACACCTTCGGATCGGTCGCCCAGTGCTCGTTGAACTGCGACGGGAACTCGACAAAGTCGCGCGCCGTGTTGGTGCCGGACAGGGTCGGGTACTGCTCGTCGGCGAAGATGCCGTGCAGCGCATGACCGAACTCGTGGAACATGGTGATCACGTCGTCGAACGAGAGCAGCGCCGGCTGGCCCGCGGCCGGCTTGCTGAAGTTGCACACGTTGAAGATCACGGGCCTGGTGCCGAGCAGCTTCGACTGCGTGACCAGGTTGTCCATCCAGGCGCCGCCGCCCTTGTTGTCGCGCTTGAAGTAGTCGGTATAGAACAGCGCCATCGAGCGGCCGTCCTTGTCGAACACCTCGAACACGCGCATGTCCGGCTGGTACACCGGAATGTCGTGGCGCTCCTTGAAGGTCAGCCCGTACAGCTGGTTGGCGGCGTAGAACACGCCGTTCTGCAGCACGTCGTCCAGCTCGAAGTACGGCTTGATCTGGTTTTCATCGAGGTCGAATTTCGCCTTGCGTACCTGCTCGGCGTAGAAGTTCCAGTCCCACGGCTGCAGCTTGAAATCGCCGTGCTGGCGGTCGATCAGCGCCTGGATGTCGCCCGCCTCGGTCTTCGCGCGGGCGGTGACCGCGGGCACCAGGTCCTGCATGAATTTCAGCGCCGTTTCCGGCGTCTTCGCCATCTGGTCGTCCAGCTTCCATGCCGCGTAGTTCGGGAAGCCGAGCAGCTTCGCCTGCGCGGCGCGGATCTGCGCAAGCCGCTCGATCGTCTTGCGGGTGTCGTTCGCATCGCCCTTTTCGGCACGGCTCCATGAGGCCTCGAACAGCGCCTGGCGGGTATCGCGATCGCTCAGGTCCTGCAGCTCGGGCTGCTGGGTGGTGTTCTGCAGCGACAGCACGTACTTGCCGTCCTGCTTGCGGTCCTTGCCGGCCTGGGCCGCCGCGGCCAATTCGGCGTCGGACAGGCCGGCCAGCTTCGCCTTGTCGGCGATCACCGGCGCGGCATCCTTGGTGGCGGCCAGCAGCTTGTTGGTGAACGCGGTGCTCAGCGTCGACTCTTCCTTGTTGAGGTCCTTCAGCTTCGCCTTGTCGGCGTCGGAGAGTTTCGCGCCGGCATGCACGAAGTTCTTGTAGACCACCTCGACCAGGCGCGCCGATTCCGCGTCGAGCTTGAGCGTGTCGCGCTGGTTGTAGATGGTCTCGACGCGCTGGAACAGCTTGCCGTCGAGATGGATCGCATCCTGATGCGCGGCCAGCTTCGGCGCTTCCTCTTCCTGCACCTTCTGCAGCACGTCGTTGGTGTTCGCACCGGTGACGGCGTTGAACGCGGCCATCACGCGATGCAGCATGGCGCCGGATTTCTCCATCGCCACGTAGGTGTTCTCGAACGTGGCCGGCTCCGGGTTGCCCGCGATCTTCTCGATCTCGGCCAGGTGCTGTTTCATGCCCTCCTCGATCGCGCTCTGGTAGTCGCCGTCATGGATCTTGTCGAACGGCGGCGCCTGGAACGGCAGCGTGCTGGCGTTGTAGAACGGGTTGCTGGTCATGTCGGCGGTGGCCGTTGCAGTATTGCTGGCTGACGCGGTCGAGGCCGCCGGTGCAGGTGGGTTGGCGGCCTCGTTCGGCGGCTGCGAGCAGGCAGCCAGGGCCATCGTGGTGGCGATCACAATCATGCGCAGACGAAACATCGGGTTTCCCAAGTAGTGTGCCCGTTGCCGGGTACGGAAGTCGTAGCCGCCGACTGTACCGACAGCACGGGCACTTTCCAAACGGCGCAGAATCCTGCGCTCAAGCCGCGCGCAAGTCGCGCAGCTGCCACGCTGCACCGATCAGCAGGTACAGCCGGTGACGCACCACACTCATCGGCAGGTCGGTGACCAGGTCCACGTCGGTACGCAAGTCGGCAACCCGGGCGTTCACCTGCGCCGCCGGGTCGGTGGCGCCGAGACTGGTATCGACCGCATCCGGATCGGGTTGCACCGCGCGCCAGCGCTGGAACAGGCCGTCGTCGCGCAAGGCCTGCTGCAGTGCCGTGGCGAAATCGTTCGGGCCGGCGCCGTCGTACGCAAAACGCGGATCGGCGCCGCGCGCGTGAGCCAGGTCGGCGATCGAAAGGTAGTAGTGGTTGCGGGCCATGTTGCCTCCGGTGGCGGGGACCGGTGCCTATCCAAGCACGACCGATGTGAAGGCCGACACCGCTGCCGCCAATTCACCGGCCGCCGCGGCCGGTGCCACTCCATGCGGCAGCACGCCCAGGCACGGCGCCGGCAGCAGTTCGCGCAGCGTGGCCAGGTTTTCCTCCGGCGCGTCCATCGCCGGATCGACCCGGTTGCCGATCCAGCCCAGCAGGTGGCAGCCATCGGCCGCGATCGCGCGTGCGCTGAGCAGGGCGTGGTTGAGGCAGCCCAGCCGCAGCCCGACCACCAGGATCACCGGCAGCCGCCACTGCTTTGCGATATCCGCCGCCAGCAGCCCCGGCGCCAGCGGCACCAGCCAGCCGCCCACGCCCTCGACCACCACGCACGGATGGCGGTCACTCAATCGCTCGAACGCCGCGCGCAGTGGCGCGAGAGAAATCGCCACGCCGTCATGCGCCGCCGCCAGATGCGGCGACAGCGGATCGCGCAACGCCACCGGGTTGATCAGCGCATACGGCAGGTTCGCGTCGCTGCTCGCCGCCTGCAGCGCCAGCGCGTCGTCGTTGCGCAAGCCGTTCGGAGTTTCCACGCAGCCGCTGGCGACCGGCTTCATGCCGCCGGCGCTGTATCCCGCCGCACGCAGCGCATGCAGCAGCGTGCACGCCGCATGGGTCTTGCCGACGCCGGTGTCGGTGCCGGCGATGAACACCGCGGCCGTCATGCCTGCGCGCCGCGCCGGTCGAAACGGTTCAGCACCACGGCGCTTCGATGGTCTTCGCGCTGTTCGGCCAGGCTCACACCGCATCTCCGTCATGATCGCTCGGCGCATAATACGGGCTTTGCTGCCGGACACGCCGCATGTTCGAACTGAAATCCCACACCCATGCCAGCAAGCGCGAGCACTACGCAGACCTGGTGCAGCAGGCGCGCGGCATCCTCGCCGGCGAGCGCGACCTGATCGCGAACGCGGCGAATTTCGGCGCGCTGATCTACCACAGCCTGCCCCAGCTCAACTGGGCCGGCTTCTACCTGTACGACGGCACCGAGCTGGTGGTCGGCCCGTTCCAGGGCAAGCCCGCCTGCATCCGCATCGCGCTCGGCCGCGGCGTCTGCGGCACCGCCGCGCAAATGCGCGAAACCCAGCTGGTGCGCGACGTCAATGCGTTCGCCGGACACATCGCCTGCGACGCCGCCTCGCAATCGGAAATCGTGGTGCCGCTGATCAAGCCCGACGGCAGCCTGCTCGGCGTGTGGGACGTGGACAGCCCGGTCACCGACCGCTTCGACGAAGACGACCGCGCCGGGATGCAGGCGCTGTGCGCTGTATTCATGGAATCCGTGCACGGTTGACCACCCCGACTCCGACGAGGCAGTTCAGGTCGCGCCTGCACGAACTTCAGCGCTCGCGCGTCTGGTGCGCGCCTTCGCGCGGCTGCTGCAGCAAGGCCATCACCGCCTGACGCGCCTCGTCCACGCCGGTGCCGGCGGAAGACGAGAAGATCTGCGCGGTGGCATGCAGGCCTTCGGCGGCGAACTGCTTGCGCAGCGCCGCCAGCGCTTGGGTGGCCTGGCCGCGGGAGAGCTTGTCGGCCTTGGTCAGCAGCAGGTGGCAGGGCAGCTGGGTGGCGAAGCAGAACTCCAGCATCATCCGGTCGAACTCCTTCAGCGGATGGCGGATGTCCACGATCAGCACGAGTCCGCGCAGGCTGCGGCGCTGGTGCAGGTAGGCGTCGATCTCCAGCTTCCAGTGCTCTCGCATCTCCAGCGGCACCTTCGCGTAGCCGTAGCCGGGCAGGTCGATCAGGCGCACGTCCAGCGGCGGCTGGCCATCCACCTGGGTAGGCGGCGGCAGGCTGAACGCGACCATCTGCTGGGTGCGGCCGGGGGTCTTGGAGGTGCGTGCCAGCCCCTTGTGCCCGGTCAGCGCATTCAGCGCGCTGGACTTGCCGGCATTCGAGCGTCCGGCAAACGCCACCTCGGCGCCCTGGTCGGCGGGAAGCTGGCTGATGCGGTGGGCGGCGAGCACGAATTGCGCGCCTTGCAGGGGATTCGACATGGGGATGGTTTGACCAAGCTATGGTGGCACAGGGATAATTCTGCGGTTTCTGCCTGTCGCGGGCCGCATGGCCGCAATCCCTGGCAGTGTTCGCAAGTCTCTCGGGAGTCAAGTGTATGAGTTTTCGGTCCGCTGGTTTTCGACCCACGGTTCTCGGGTCTGCCCTGGCCCTTGTGCTGGCGCTGTCCGCCGGCGCCGTGATGGCACAAGACGCCCAACCGGAGACTGCCACGCCAGCCGCCGCCAGCACCGCGGCCACACCCGCCGGCGCGGCC
>DATCUT010000149.1:0-6878 GCA_036561785.1 Rhodanobacter sp. | reverse complement strand
CTGGGCGGCGCGGTTGGCCAGCCGGCGCGCCTCGCTGGCGGGGTCCTTGCTGTTGCCGACCTTGCTGTCGGGCACCTGGCTGACGAAATCCAGGATCGCCTCGGTGATCCGACCGTGCTCGACCGGTGCGATGACGGCGGGTACCTGCTGGCTGGACTGGGTCATGCGTGGCTCCGTGGGGTGTATCGGGCGCTGGACGCGGCATGTGTCCTTGGCAGTCTAGGGACGCCACATGAAGCGGGGATCAATGGTCTCGTCGGCAGGCATGACTTCTGGCGCAGGCGGGACGGAAAATTTTTCAGTAATGTTATAACATTACAGAATAAGAATTCTTCTTCATCCCCGCCGGAACTACTGATGAAACCTTCCCTGCTCGCCTTGAGCCTTGCCGTTGCCCTGGGTACGGCCGCCGTCCACGCCACCGACACGACGCCGGCGACGAATGCCGCCGCCTCCGCGGTCACCATGAATGGGGATGACCCGGCCGACGACGGCGGCCGCAACAAGCAGCCGGCCAAGGTGCAGGATCTGGGCGCGGTCTCGGTCTCCGGTGTGCTGGACCAGGCGCGCAATGCATTGTCACCGGACACCGGCAGCAGCCAGTACGTGATCGACCACAAGGCGATCGCGCAACTGCCGCTGGGCGCCTCCACGCCGATGAACCAGGTGCTGTTGCAGGCGCCCGGCGTGGTGCAGGATTCCTACGGCGGCCTGCATGTGCGCGGCGATCATGCGAACCTGCAGTACCGCATCAACGGCGTGATCATCCCCGAATCGATCGGCGGCTTCGGCCAGAGTCTCGATGCGCGCACGATCGACACCGTGAAGCTGCTCGACGGCGCGTTGCCGGCACAGTACGGCCTGCGCACGGCGGCCGTGGTCGACATCACCACGAAGAGCGGCCACGACCTGGGCAACGGTGGCAGCGTCGGCATCACCGGCGGCAGCAACGCCACGCTGAATCCGAACGCGTCGGTCTGGGGCAGCAACGATCGCTGGAGCTGGTTCTTCACCGGCAATTACATGGAGAACGATGCCGGCATCGAGAATCCCACGTCGAGCAGGAAGCCGATCCACGACCACACCAACCAGGCGAAGGGCTTCGGCGACATCAGCTACCTGATCGACAACGACACCCGCCTGAGCTTCCTGTTCGGCGTCGCCAACAACCGCTTCCAGATCCCGAACAACCCGAATCAGACGCCGCAGTTTGGCTATCTGGACACGGTCGACTTCAATTCCGCCAACCTCGACGAACGCCAGCGCGAGAACACCCGCTTCGGCGTGCTGGCGCTGCAGGGCAAGCTGGGCGCGACCGACTACCAGGTGTCGGTGGGCCAGCGCTACAGCCGCCTCGCCTATGCACCGGACCGGATCGGCGAGCTGATGTTCAACGGCATCGCCTCCGACGTCACCCGCAGCAATCGCGCCAGCACCTTGCAGGCCGACTTCGCCATGCCGCTGGGCAACCGCCACACGCTGCGCTACGGGATCTACGGCAGCTTCGAGCGCGCGGTCAGCGGCAACGACGCGTGGGTGTTTCCGGCCGACGCCGACGGCAACCAGGTCAGTACCACGCCGATCAACATCCTCGACAACAGCCGCCTCACCGCGAAAACCTGGTCGGCCTACGTGCAGGACGAGTGGAGCATCGGCGACACGTGGACGCTGAACTACGGCCTGCGCGGCGACCGCTACCAACTGGTGCGCACGGAGAGCCAGCTGAGTCCGCGCCTGGGCCTGGTGTGGCAGGCCACCGGCAGCACCACCGTGCACGCCGGCTACTCGCGCTACTTCACCCCGCCGGCGACCGAGATGATCGCCAGCGCGAACATCGCCAAGTTCGACGGCACCACCAACGCCGTGTCGGACATGGGCAACAACACGCCGCTGGCCGAGCGCTCGGACTATTTCGACGTCGGCGTCTCGCAGAATATCGGCTCGGCCTGGACCGTCGGCGTGGACGCCTACTACCGCAAGGTGCAGCGCCTGCAGGACGAGGGCCAGTTCGGCTCCGCGCTGGTCTACTCCACCTTCAACTACGCCGCGGGCCGGGTGAAGGGCCTGGAGTTCACCGTCGACTACGAGCAGGGGCCGTTGTCCGCCTACTTCAACGCGTCGCTCGGCAAGGCGATCGGCAAGCGCATCATCACCAGCCAGTACAACTTCGCAGCGGACGACCTGGCCTGGGTCAACAACCACTGGATCTTCCTCGACCACGACCAGAAGCTCACCTCGTCCGGCGGCGTCAACTACGCGTTGAACGACAGCACCCGGGTCGGCGCCGACTACCTGTTCGGCAGCGGCCTGCGCAAGGACGGCAACGTGCCGAACGGCGCCTCGCTGCCGGCCTACTTCCAGCTCAACCTCAACGTCTCGCATGACTTCGCGTTCGAACGCTTCGGCCAACTGCACACCCAACTGGCCGTGCTCAACGCATTGGACCGCACTTACGAGTTGCGCGACGGCAGCGGCATCGGCGTCGGTGCGCCGCAGTTCGGTCCGCGCCGCGGCGTCTACCTGAGCCTGCAGAAGGATTTCTGACCTTTCGCCGTAGGAGCGCACCCTGTGCGCGATGCTTTCCGTCACGTGGCGAAGAGCCATCGCGCACTTCGTCATGCACCCCTCTGGCTGATTGCAGCCGCGTTATGCTTTCCGTCACGTGGCGAAGAGCCATCGCGCACAGGGTGCGCTCCTACGGTTTTGTAGGGCGGGCACCGCCCGCCGGCATTTGATCTGGCAACCCGGTAAGGGAGCAACAACGGCGGGCAGTGCCCGCCCTGCAAAGTCGGGTTGATCTACAGGTGCTCGGTGAAGGGCGCGCGGCGCCATCCGTTATGCTTGCGGCGTTTTTCATGACCGGCAGCCAACATGTCTTCCCGCCTCCCCGAACCGACGGCCGACGAGCGCGCCCATTCCGACCGCCTGCTGCAGCTGCTGCGCGAACAGATCGCCTCGCATGGACCGATGCCGTTCTCGCAGTACATGGAGCGCTGCCTGTACGCGCCGGGGCTGGGCTACTACAGCGCCGGCCGTACCAAGTTCGGCGCGGCCGGCGATTTCGTCACCGCGCCGGAACTGGGCGGCCTGTTCGCCGACTGTGTGGTCAACGCGATGCAGCCGGTGCTGGCGATGCTGGGCGAGCAGGCGGATTTCCTCGAACTGGGCGGCGGCAGCGGCGCGTTCGCCGAGGCGGCGCTGAAGGCACTGGCCGCCAGCGGCACGCTGCCGCGGCGGTATCTGATCCTGGAGCCCAGCGCCGACCTGCGCGAGCGCCAGCGCGAACGCCTGCTGGCGCACTTGCCGGCCGCGCTCAACGCCCGCGTGCAGTGGCTGGATCGCCCGCCCGAGCAGGACTGGCGCGGCGTGCTGTTCGCCAACGAGGTGATCGACGCGCTGCCGGCCACGCGCTTCGCGATGCGCCAGGGCGAGGTCTACGAGGAATACGTCGCGCTCGATGGCGAAGGCCGCCTGATGCGTGTCGACCGCCCGGCCGATGCGCTGGTGTCCGCCGCCGTGCGCCATGTCGAGCGCGATCTCGGCGTCGACTTTGTCGATGGCTATCGCTCGGAGATCCTGCCGCAGCTGCCGTACTGGATCCAGGCGGTCGCCGGTTCACTGGTCGCCGGGTTGATGCTGTTCGTCGACTACGGCTACGTGCGCCGCGAGTTCTACCTGCCCGAGCGCGACGACGGCACCTTGATGGCGCATTACCGCCACCACGCGCATGACAATCCGCTGTACCTGCCGGGCATGAACGACCTCACCGCCTCGGTCGACTTCACCGCGCTGGCCGAGGCCGGCAACAGCGCCGGCTTCGGCGTGGCGGGGTATTTGCCGCAGGCGCAGTTCCTGATCGGCGCCGGGTTGCAGGACGTGTTCGAACGCGAGCACGCGGCGATCGCCGACGAGCACGGCCGCTACCGGCTGGCGCAGCAGGCGAAGCGGCTGATGCTGCCCGAGCAGATGGGCGAACGCTTCCAGGCGATGCTGCTGGCGCGCGGCCTCGAAGCGCTGCCGCTGCCGGCCGAGCTGCTCGCCGCCGACCAGGGCGGGCGGCTTTGACCGGGCGCAAAACGGTTCAGACGTCCGCACGGCTGCGCTGGCATCGCGCCTGGGTCGCGCTGGGCGGCGCGATCATGCTGTGGGTGCTGTGGATGGCGCTGCGTCCGGACCCCGGCATCGCGCTGGATTTTCCGTACGGCGACAAGCTGCTGCACGCCACCACCTTCATCTGCCTGATGGGCTGGTGGGGCAACGTCTATCGCGCGCGCCGCGCGCGCGGCTGGGCCGCGTTGGGCTGCCTGGGGTTCGGCGTCTTCATCGAGTTCGCGCAGTGGCTGGACCCGCCGCGCGACGCCGATGCGCTGGACGTGCTGGCCGATGGCGTCGGCATCGTCATCGCGCTGATGCTGCTGCGCACATCGCTCGCCAGCGTGCTGGCGAGCGTGGAAGCGCGGTCAATGCGCCGGCGCGGGGACTGAACCGGCCGCTGCCGGCGCCGCCGTCGAGCCGGTGGGTGCAGGCACCGAACCAGCCGGCGCGGGAGCCGTGACAGGCTCTGCCGGCAACGGCTGCACCGGCGTCGCGTCGGCCGGGCGGCGCACCAGCTGGCCGCGCTTGAACAGCTCGCTGGCGACCTGGTAGTAGGCGACCGCCTGGGCGATCTGCTCTTCGTTCTGCGGCACCAGCGGAACGGCGTCGCCGCTGGCGTAGTCCGGCTTCATCTGCTCCAGCTTGCGCTGCGGCTCCAGCACGGTGAGCACGTCGTCGTGCAGGTAGCCGAGCTTCTCGTAGGTCGCCGGGAACGCACGCTCGCGCCCGGGTTCCAGCTGGAACAGGTCGTAGCCGAAGAAGCGCGAGCGGTAGCTGAAGTTGAGCAGGCCGAGCAGGGTCGGCGCGATGTCGACCTGGCCCATCAGGCGATCCACGCGCTGCGGCGGGATGTGCTTCGGCGCGTAGATCCACAGCGGCACGTGGTAGCGGTTGACCGGCACGCTGGTCTTGCCCGCGCTGGAGGCGCAGTGGTCGGCGGTGATCACGAACACGGTGTCGTCGAAATACGACTTCTCCCGCGCGCGCTTGATGAAATCGCCGATCGACCAGTCGGTGTACGCCACCGCGCCCTGGCGGGTGCCGTTGGCCTGCTTCACGCGGCCCTCCGGGAAGGTGAACGGGCGGTGGTTGGAGGTGGTCATGACGTGCAGGAAGAACGGCTTGCCTTCGGCGTGGATCTGATCCATCTGGCCGAGCGCCAGCGTGTACAGGTCCTCGTCGGCCACGCCCCACACGTTCTCGCTGTGGATCGTGGCGGTCTTCGGGATGTCGCGCCGGTCGACCGCGCGATAGCCGTTGTGGCTGAAGAAGTAGTTCATGTTGTCGAACTCGCCGTAGCCGCCGTAGACGAAGTCCGACTGGTAGCCGCGGTCGTTGAACACGGTGGCCAGCGAGAACAGGTTCTCGTTGTCGTGCTCCTTCAGCAGCGAATCGCCGGGCGTGGGCGGCACCGACAGCGACAGCGCTTCCAGCCCGCGCACGGTGCGCGTGCCGTTCGCGTACAGGTTGTCGAAGAACAGGCTCTGGCTGACCAGCGAATCGAGGTAGGGCGTGATGTGGTCCTGGTTGCCGAACGTGCCCAGGTAGTCGCCGGAAAAGCTCTCCACGCTGATCAGCACCACGTTGAGGCGCTTCTCCGGGCCGACCCGGCGGATCGCGCGGGTGAGGTCGCGCGGGTCGTCGCTGACGTAGGTCGCTTCCGGCGTCTTCAGCATCTCGCGCACGCGGCGGAACGCCTCGTCGTCCGGCAGCGTGCGGTAGAACTTCGCGTAGTCGAGGTGACTGCTGCGGAACGCGTTGAAGAACTGGTAGGTGCCGTTGCCGGCCAGCTCGTTGACGTAGTTGTTGCCGGTGCGGTCCTTCATGCCGCCGTTCACCGCGGCGACCGAAATGACCGTCAGCACCAGCCACAGCAGCGCCACCTTGCCGCGCTGCCAGAAGCGGCTGCCGTCGTCGCGCACGCGCAGGGCGCGCCGGCCGACCGCGAACAGCACCAGCGCGACCACCGCCAGCAGGGCCAGCCAGCGGCCGATCGGATAGGACTCGCGGATATTGCCGATCACCTCGTTGGTGTAGACCAGATAGTCCACCGCGATGAAGTTGAAGCGCACGCTGAACTCGTTCCAGAACACCAGCTCGGACGCCGCCACGAACAGCAGCCCGTACAGCAGCACCAGCGCCAGCCCGTACAGCACCCACTGGCCGGTGCGCGAGGCATAGGCGAAGCCCGGCAGCGGCAGCACCAGCAGGAACAGCAGCACCAGCGGCCAGGTCATGCCCAGGTGGGCGCGGTACAGCAGGTACAGCACGCCCACGCACAGCGCGTACAGCAGCGCCAGCGCGATCACGTAAAGCAGCCACTGGCCCAGCCCGGACACCGCGGCGCGCCGCGTCGGCACCAGCCACAGGAACAGCACCAGCGGCCACGCCACGTAGATGTAGGTGACCAGGTCGTAGCCCAGCCCCACGCCGAACGCGTACAGCAGGTTCAGCGGCGTGTGCGGCACCTCGCTGCCGGACATCACCAGCAGCACCACGCGGGTGGCGAACGAGATCGCCAGGTAGGTGATCGCCAGCCACAGCAGCGGACGGAAACGCTGACGCAGGGGAGAGGTCGGGGTGAATGCACTCGACACGGGCAACTCCAGCAAGAGGTGATCGGACGCCGCGACGGGCGGAGGTCATCCAGGCTTTATACCGCGGATCAGCTTGGCGAGGGATTAGTTTTCAGCGCGGCGATGGCGTGGATCCGCGCCGTTTCCATCGCCTGGCCGATCGCCGGGCCGGCCAGGCCCCGGGCGACGAAGTCGGCGGACTCGACC
>DATCUT010000148.1:0-5662 GCA_036561785.1 Rhodanobacter sp. | reverse complement strand
ATGCCAGCGGGGCCGCGCTGGTGCACGCCTTGCGCGCGAAGGCGCAGGCTGCGGCGCACGTGCAGTGGCGCGGCGGCGTCGACGTCGACGCCTTGCTGGTCCGTGATGGTGGCGTGGTCGGCGTGCGTACCCGCGATGGACACGGGCGCCTGGAACACATCGAGGCGGCGGCCGTGGTGCTCGCCACCGGTGGCATCGGTGCGCTGTTTGCACGCACCAGCAATCCGCCGGGCGCGGACGGTGCCGGGTTGGCACTGGGACTGGCGGGCGGTGCTTCGCCGCGCGATCTGGAATTCGTGCAGTTCCACCCCACCGCACTGGACGTCGCCGGACACTGCCTGCCGCTGATCACCGAGGCGCTGCGTGGCGCCGGCGCACACTTGCTCGGCGCCGATGGGCAGCCGCTGATGGCCGGCGTGCATCCGCTTGGCGACCTGGCGCCGCGCGACGTGGTGGCGCGGCGCGTAGCGCAGGCGCAGGGCCAGGGTGGGCAGGTCTGGCTCGATGCGACGGGCGTGGCGGGCGATTGGGAACGGCGCTTTCCCACCGTGCTGGCGGCGTGCCGTGCCCACGGTTTCGATCCACGGCGGACACCCATACCGGTTACGCCGGCAGCGCATTTCCACATGGGCGGGCTGGCCACCGATGCGGACGGGCGAACCGGTGTGCCGGGCCTGCATGCGGTGGGCGAGGTGGCATGCAACGGCATCCATGGCGCGAACCGGCTGGCCAGCAATTCGCTGCTGGAAGGCGTGTTGTGCGGGCGCCGGCTTGGCCGTGGTCTGGCCGCTGCCGAACCACGGCCCGGCCGTCGTGGCGGGTACCGCTGGATCGAGCGTGGCGATAGCCTGTCGCCGCCACAGCTGACCGCGCTGGGCGACCTGCTGTGGCGCGCGGCGGGTCCTGTGCGTGAGGCATCGTCGCTGCGCGATGCATGGCACACCTGTGCGGCGTTGGCGGATAGCGGCTGGCAGGCGCGGCTGGCCAAGGCTCTGCTGCGCGCGGCGTTGCTGCGCAAGCGCAGCCTGGGTGCCCATTGCCGCCACGATCGCTGCTGCCCTGTCTGAAACGTGCGGCCTGCGCTGAATAGATCAGGGCATCCTTAGGGGTTTGACCCGGATCAAGACGGCTGAGCCGGGAGCTGTGCAAACTATAGGCTCCCGACCCTGTGAGCTTTTCATGACACGTCCTTCTTCGTTTGACTACGAACAACTGCGCGCCTGCGGCCGCGGCGAACTTTTCGGCGACGGCAATGCCCGGTTGCCGTCGCCGCCGATGCTGATGTTCGACCGTATCACCCACATAGCCAGCGAGGGCGGCGCGTATGGCAAGGGCGTGATCCGCGCCGAACTGGATATCCATCCGAAGCTGTGGTTCTTCGACTGCCACTTCATCGGCGACCCGGTGATGCCTGGCTGCCTCGGCCTGGATGCGATGTGGCAGCTCAGCGGTTTCTTCCTGCCGTGGCTGGGCGAACCCGGCCGCGGGCGCGCGCTCGGCGTGGGCCAGGTGAAATTCTCCGGCCAGGTGCTGCCGAGCGCGAAGCTGGTGCGCTACGAGATCGACATCCGCCGGGTGATGCGCGGCAAGCTGCGGATGGTGATCGCCGACGGCAAGACCTTCGTCGACGACCGCCTGATCTACGAGGCCACCGATATGCGCGTGGGCCTGTTCCAGTCCACCGAGGGCTTTTGAGATGCGCCGGGTAGTGGTGACCGGCATGGGCGTCGTGTCGTGCCTGGGCAATTTGCCGGCGACCGTGGCGCGCGCGCTGCGCGATGGCCGCAGCGGCATCCGGGCCATGCCGGACTATGCCGAGCTGGGTCTGCGCAGCCAGGTGGCCGGCGTGCCGCAGATCGACCTGGAGGCCGCGATCGACCGCAAGCTGAAACGCTTCATGGGCGATGCGGCGGCCTATGCGTACGTGGCGATGCGCGCGGCGATCGCCGATGCGGGCCTGGCCATCGAGCACATCCGCCACCCGCGCAGCGGCGTGATCGCCGGTTCCGGCGGCGGCTCGGCGCAGTGGCAGATCGAGACCGGCGACCTGCTGCGCAACAAGGGCGTGCGCAAGGTCGGCCCGTACATGGTGCCGCGCACGATGTGCTCGACCGTGTCGGCCACGCTGGCCACCGCGTTCGGCATCCTCGGCCTCAGCTATTCGATCTCCGCTGCCTGCGCCACGTCGGCGCACTGCATCGGTGCGGCCGCCGACCTGATCCGCCACGGCGCGCAGGACGTGATGTTCGCCGGCGGCGGCGAGGAAGTGCACTGGGGCATGACTGCGCAGTTCGATGCGATGGGTGCGTTGTCCAGCGGCCGCAACGACACGCCGGCCGCTGCCTCGCGGCCGTACGACACAGGCCGCGACGGCTTCGTCATCGCCGGTGGCGGCGGCATGCTGGTGCTGGAGGAGTACGAGCACGCGAAGGCGCGCGGCGCGCACATCCACGCCGAGCTGGTCGGTTACGGCGTCACCTCCGACGGTGCCGACATGGTGGCGCCGAGCGGCGAGGGCGCAGTGCGCTGCATGCAGATGGCGATGGCCGACGTGGGCGCTCCGGTCGACTACATCAACACCCACGGCACGGCCACGCCGCTGGGCGACATCATCGAACTGCAGGCGCTGCGCGACGTGTTCGGCGATGCAGTGCCGCCGCTGTCGTCGACCAAGTCGCTGACCGGCCACTCGCTCGGCGCGGCGAGCGTGCACGAGGCGATCTACAGCCTGCTGATGCTCAACGAGGGTTTCATGGCCGGCTCGGCCAACATCGACGAACTCGATCCGCGCGCCGAAGGCTTTCCGATCCTGCGCGAAAGCCGCCCGGCGAAACTGGCCACGGTGATGTCGAACAGCTTCGGCTTCGGCGGCACCAATGGCACGCTGGTGTTCGCCAAGGTGTGATGGCGATCACCAGGTGCATTCCGAAAACCGCAGAAGAAGCCGCCCTCGCATGTCACAGACCAGTGCCGGCACGATCATCCGGCAGCAGACCTGGGGCGAGGAGCTTGCCAACAGCCTCAGCCACGGGCTGGGTCTGCTGCTGGCCATCGTCGGCTTGCCGGTTCTGGTCGTTCGGGCCGATCACATCGGCAGCGGCTATGCGATGGCAGGTTCGCTGACTTTCGGTGGCAGCGCGGTTCTGTTGTATCTGGCGTCGACGCTGTATCACGCGATTCCGCAGCCGAAGGTAAAGGCGATCCTGCGGGCGCTCGATCACATCGCGATCTATCTGCTGATCGCCGGAACCTACACGCCGATCACGCTGGGTGTGTTGCGCGGGGGCTGGGGTTGGGGGCTGTTCGGCCTGATCTGGGGCCTGGCGTTGGCGGGGATGCTGTTCAAGGCCCTGGGCGGGCTGCGTTTTCCGCATCTGTCCACGGTGCTGTACGTCGCGATGGGCTGGGTGGGGCTGATCGCAATCCGCCCGCTGTGGGTGCACATGGAGGCTGGCGGTTTGATCTGGCTGGCCGCGGGCGGCCTGGCGTACACGCTCGGCGTCGTGTTTTTCGTGCTGGACGAGAAGGTCCGCTACAGCCATTTCATCTGGCACCTGTTCGTGCTGGCCGGCACCGTCTGTCACTTTTTTGCGGTGCTGCTCTACGCGTTCTGATCGGCTTGCCATAGATCAAGGAGCCCGCTTTCCACGCACCTTACGCTTCGCGGCAACTGATCCGTGGAGTGGCCTGTGTCTGTCGATGTCCGTAGCCCGCGCGCGCTTGCTGCACGCCTGTTGTCCCTGCTTGACCTGACCAGCCTGGGCGAGGACGACACTTCCGCACAGATCGAGGCGTTGTGCAGGTCGGCCGCTGCCGCACCACGCTTGCCGGCGGCAGTCTGCGTTTACCCGGAGCACATCACGACGGCGCGCCACTGCTTGCAGGGCACCGGGGTCAAGGTGGCGACGGTGGTGAACTTTCCCGATGGCGGCAGCGATCCTGCCCGGGTGGAACGCGAGACGCGGCGCGCGCTGGCTGCCGGGGCCGACGAGATCGATCTGGTGCTGCCGTATCGGGCGTTGCTGGATGGGGATGCCGCATGCGCACGTACCGTGGTCAGGAGTTGCCGCGCGGCCTGCACGGACGACGTGCCGCTGAAACTGATTCTCGAGACCGGGGTGCTGGGCACGCCCGAGCTGATCCGCGCGGCGTGCGGGATAGGCATCGAGGAGGGCGTCGACTTTCTCAAGACCTCGACCGGCAAGGTGCCGGTCAACGCCACTCCACAGGCCGCCGCGGTGATCCTCGATGCCATCGCCGCGGCCGGCGGCCGCTGTGGCTTCAAGGCCGCCGGCGGTATCCGCACGCTGGCCGACGCGGTGACCTATCTGGACCTGGCCGAGACACGGTTGGGCGCGGGCTGGAGCGACCCGGCGCATTTCCGGATCGGTGCCAGCGCGCTGTTCGGCGAACTGGCGACCATCGCGTCAGCGAAGTCATGAGCACGCCGTCCGCCGCGGTGCTGATTCGCTGCAAGCGCGGCGGCGCCCGGCTCGATGCCAACCAGCTGCGCGCGGTGGCGCAGGGCATCGGTGGCGGGTCGTGGAGCGAAGGCCAGATCGCCGCGTTTGCGATGGCGGTCGCGTGGCGCGGCATGAGCGTCGACGAGTGCCTCCAGTTCACCCTCGCCCTGTGCGATTCCGGTCAGCGGCTGCGCTGGGACCAACTGCCCGGACCGGTGCTGGACAAGCATTCCACCGGCGGCGTGGGTGACGGCGTGAGCCTGCTGCTGGCGCCGTTGCTGGCGGCATGCGGCGGCTATGTACCGATGATTTCCGGTCGCGGCCTGGGGCATACCGGCGGCACCCTGGACAAGCTGGAAAGCCTGGCCGGGTACGACGTTCATCCGACCACCGCGCGGCTGCGCCAGGTGGTCGGCGAGGTCGGCTGCGCGATCGTGGGTCAGGGCGCCGACCTGGTGCCGGCCGATCGCCGGCTGTATGCGGTGCGCGACGTCACCGCCACGGTGGACGTGGCCGAGTTGATGGTGGCCTCGATCCTGTCCAAGAAACTCGCCGGCGGCGCCCAGGCGCTGGTGCTCGACATCAAGACCGGCAGCGGCGCGCAGCTGCCCGGCATGGCGGCGGCACGCGCACTGGCCGAGCGCATGCTGGCGACAGCGGCAGGCACCGGTATCAGCTTGCGGGTGGCTTTCAGCGACATGGGTCAGGTGCTCGGTCGCGAGGCGGGCAACGCGCTGGAGCTGCGCGCGGTGCTTGACCTGCTGCGCGGCCGCGACGACAACCCGCGGCTGCGCGCGCTGAGCCTGGAGCTGGCAGCCGAGTTGTTGTGCATGGGTGGACTCGCACGCGACCGTGGCGAGGCGGACCGACGTGTGCGGACGGCGCTGGATTCGGGCGCGGCCGCCGAGCGCTTCGCGCGGATGGTTTCCGCGCTGGGCGGCCCGGCCGATCTGCTGGAACGGCCGGACGCGCATCTGGCGGTGGCACCCATACAGCGCGCGGTGCTGGCATCCGAATCCGGCCATGTCGCGGCGGTCAACGTGCGCGCGCTGGGGCAGGTCGTGGTCGATCTGGGCGGCGGACGCACGCAGCCGGAGCAGGCGCTGGATCATGCCGTGGGCCTGGCCGAGGTGATCGGGCGAGGCGACGCGGTCGACGCGGGTCAGCCGCTGGCGATCGTGCACGCCCGCAGTGCGGAC
>DATCUT010000147.1:0-13554 GCA_036561785.1 Rhodanobacter sp. | reverse complement strand
AGTCTGGTGGCGATCGCCGATCGCGCCCTGCTGCAACGCGCGGCCTCACGCTGCGGCCTTGCCGTCGAACTGGTCGATGACGACGGCAGCGCGCAGCCCGCGCGCCGTCCCGGCACGCTGCGCGTGCATCACATCCCGCTGGCCATCGACGAAGTACCCGGGCGGCCCGATCCGCGCAACGCCCGCCATGTGCTGGACACGCTGGCCGAGGCTGCCGACGGCTGCATGGCCGGCCGCTACGAGGCGGTGGTCACCGCGCCGCTGCAGAAATCCTCGATCAACGACGCCGGCATCCGTTTCAGCGGGCACACCGAATTCTTCGCCGGACGTGCACACGCCGAGGTGGTGATGATGCTGGCCAGTCCGGAACTGCGGGTGGCGCTGGCCACCACCCATCTGCCGCTGGCGGCGGTATCGGCGGCGGTCACACCGGCCGCGCTGACCCGCACGCTGCGCATCGTGCATGCCGAGCTGCAACGCAAGTTCGGCATCGCCGAGCCGCGCATCGCAGTGCTCGGCCTCAATCCGCACGCCGGCGAAGGCGGCCATCTCGGCCACGAGGAAATCGACACGCTGATCCCGGTGCTGGACGCGCTGCGCGGCGAAGGCATGCACCTGCTCGGCCCGTTGCCCGCCGACACCGCGTTCGTGCCGGCGCAACGTGCACGCTACGACGCGGTGCTGGCGATGTATCACGACCAGGCGCTGCCGGTGCTGAAGAGCGAGGCGTTCGACCGCACCGTGAACCTCACCCTCGGCCTGCCGTTCATCCGTACCTCGGTCGACCACGGCACCGCACTGGACCTCGCCGGTACCGGCACCGCCGACCCGGCCAGCCTGATCGCCGCGGCGACCATGGCACTCGCACTGGTTCGGCGCAGAAACGAGTGGAGTGGAGAGAGCTAATGAGTAAAAGCGAAGACGGCCCACTCGTTTCTCACTCCTGCCCGCTCACTCCTGCCCCATGAACGCGCGCCCCAAGAAAAGCTTCGGCCAGCACTTCCTGCACGACCGGCGCTACATCGATCGCATCGTCAGCGCGGTGGCGCCGCGGGCGGAGGATTTCGTGGTCGAGATCGGCCCCGGCGAGGGCGCGCTGACCCTGCCGCTGCTGGCGGCGGCAGGCAAGCTCACCGCGATCGAGCTGGACACCGACCTGATCCCCGCCCTGCAGGCGCGTGCCGCCGCCGCGGGCGAGCTGCACATCATCCACGCCGACGTGCTGAAGGTGGACTTCAGCGCGCTGGCGCACAGCCACGGCGTGCCGCGGCTGCGCATCGCCGGCAACCTGCCGTACTACATCTCCAGCCCGATCCTGTTCCATTGCATCGAGCACGCCGCGGCGATCCAGGACATGCACTTCATGCTGCAGAAGGAAGTGGTCGACCGCATGGCCGCCGAGCCGGGCAGCAAGGTGTACGGCCGGCTGTCGGTGATGCTGCAGCTGGCGTGCCGGGTCGAGCCGCTGTTCGACGTGCCACCGGAAGCGTTCCGCCCGCCGCCGAAGGTGGAGTCCGCGGTGGTGCGGCTGCTGCCGCTTGAACCGCACGAACTGCATGACGCGCAGCCCGGGCACGTCTACGCCGTGGTCAAGGCCGCGTTCGGGCAGCGGCGCAAGACGCTGGCCAATGCGCTGAGGCAATTGCTCGATGCCGACGCGATCCGCCGCGCCGACGTCGATCCGAAAGCGCGCGCCGAAACCCTTGCCCCAGCCGACTTCGTGCGCCTGGCCAAGGTCTACGGCGCTCTCTGACGAAGAAGCGGCATCCTGATCGTGGCCACTCCGCCCCATTCACGGCGACAGGCCTTACAATCCGGGCATGACTGAAAAATCTTCCTACACGATCGACGTGCAGGTCGAAACCCGCTTCGTCCCCGATCAATCGAAGCCCGGTGACAATCGCTACGTTTTCGCCTACACCATAACCCTGCGCAACGCCGGCAAGATGCCCGCACGCCTGCTTACCCGCCGCTGGATGATCACCGACGCCAACGGCAAGGTGGAGGAAGTGACCGGCGAGGGCGTGGTCGGCGAACAACCGTGGATGCGGCCCGGCGACGATTTCGAATACACCTCCGGCGCCGTGCTGGAAACCCCGGTGGGCACCATGGGCGGCAGCTACCAGATGCTGGCCGACGACGGCACGGAGTTCGAAGCCCCCATCCCGACCTTCACCCTGTCCATTCCGCGTACGCTGCACTGATGGCCCTGCGCTGACATGGCTACGTACGCGATCGGCGACGTGCAGGGTTGCTACCCCGAACTGCAACGCCTGCTCGACAAGCTGCGCTTCGACCCGGCGCAGGACCAGTTGTGGTTCTGCGGCGACCTGGTCAACCGCGGCGGCCAGTCGCTGGACACGCTGCGGCTGATCCACGGCCTGCGCGAACACAGCGTGGTCACCCTCGGCAATCACGACCTGAGCCTGCTGGCGATCGCCCAGCGTCGGCCCGATGCGCAGGCGCGGGTGAATCCCGAACTGCGCGAGGTGCTGTTCGCTGACGACGCGCCGGTGCTGTTCGAATGGCTGCGTTCGCAGAAACTGCTGCACCACGATGAGCAGCTCAACTGGACCATGGTGCACGCCGGCCTGGCGCCGATGTGGACGTTGCGGCAGGCCCAGAGATCCGCCGAGGATGTCGAGCGCGAGCTGTCCAGCCCGCGTCATCCACGGCTGCTGCGCAACCTGTTCGGCAACCGGCCGGCGGTATGGTCGAGCCGGTTGCAGGGGCTGGACCGCCAGCGCGCCACCATCAACACGATGACCCGGATGCGCTACTGCGACGTCAACGGCCGCATCGACTTCGAGGCGAAGGGCGTCCCCGGTACGCAGAAGGCGGGGCTGTACCCGTGGTTCGAAGTGCCCGGCATGCGCCGGCGCGATACCCGCATCGTCTGCGGCCACTGGTCGGCGCTGGGCCGCTTCGCCGGACTCGGCGTGCACGCGATCGACACCGGTTGCGTCTGGGGTGGGCAGCTCACCGCGCTGCGACTGGACGGCGAGGAGCCGCAGTACATCGCGGTCAACGCCGAACCGCATCGCAAGCGACCGCCCGGCGTCGAGGACTGATTCTCCGCGTATTGAATACGTGTCCACAAAAACCCCCGCCGCAGCGGGGTTTTTCGTGATATCCGGAATGGCTCAGGCGAGCTGGCCGTGGCAGTGTTTGTACTTCTTGCCCGAACCGCACGGACAGGGATCGTTGCGACCGACCTTGGGACCGTCGTGCTGCGCGGGCTGCTGCGCCAGGCGCATGCCGGCACCGACCGGTGCCTCCGCATCGCCGCCAAACGCGCCGGCCGGCGGAGCGCCGCCGCCGCTCGCCTGCATCTGCTTCTGCAGCCGATCGGCCAGACGCCGCTGCTCGGCCTCCATCGCGGCGACTTCCTCCTCGCTGCGAATGCGGATCCGCGCCAGCATCTGCACCACTTCGGCCTTGATCCGCTCGAGCATCTCGGAGAACAGCTTGAACGACTCGCGCTTGAACGCCTGCTTCGGGTCCTGCTGCGCATAGCCGACCAGGTAGATGCCCTGGCGCAGGTAGTCCATGCTCGCCAGGTGGTCCTTCCAGGCATTGTCGACCACGGTGAGCATGATGTGCTTTTCCAGCTGGCGCATGGTGTCGGCGCCGATCTGCGCCTCCTTCGCCCGGAACAGCTCGTTCACCCCTTCGCGCACGTGCTCGAGGATCATCCTGGCGTCGATCTCCTGCTGCTGCTCGATCCAGTGCTGCAGGTCGAGCGACAGGCCGAGCTCGCTTTCGAGCTCGCGGTCGAGGCCGGCCAGGTCCCACTGCTCGTCGATGCTGTCGTCCGGCACGTATGCGCGCACCATGCTTTGCACTACGTCGTCGCGGATGTCGGCAACGGTGGCCTGCACTTCCTCGCCGTCGAGCAGTTCGTCGCGCTGGCGGTAGATCACCTTGCGCTGGTCGTTGGCGACGTCGTCGAATTCCAGCAGGTGCTTGCGAATGTCGAAGTTGTGCTGTTCGACCTTGCGCTGGGCTTTTTCGATCTGCCGGCTGATCATGCGATCTTCCAGCGCGTCGTCATCCTTCATGCCGAAGCGCTTCATCCATCGCACCAGGCCTTCACCGCCGAAGATGCGCAGCAGGTTGTCTTCCAGCGACAGGTAGAAGCGCGAGGAGCCCGGATCGCCCTGGCGACCGGAACGGCCGCGCAGCTGGTTGTCGATGCGGCGCGACTCGTGCCGCTCGGTGCCGATGATGTGCAGGCCGCCGGCGGCGAGTACCTGCTCGTGCAACTTCTTCCACTCGGCCTTGGCGCGCTGGCGATCGAGTTCGCTGGCGTCTTCGGGCAGCGCGGCCATGGCCGCGTCGAGACTGCCGCCGAGCACGATGTCGGTACCGCGGCCGGCCATGTTGGTGGCGATGGTGACCTGGCCGGGCGCACCGGCCTGGGCCACGATGTGCGCCTCGCGCTCGTGCTGCTTGGCGTTCAGCACTTCATGCGCCACCCCGGCCCTCTTCAGCAGGTCGGACAGCAGCTCGGACACCTCGATCGAGGTGGTGCCGACCAGCACTGGCTGACCGCGCTTGTGGCAGTCCTTGATGTCCTCGATCACCGAACGGTATTTCGGATCCTGCGACAAGAAGATCATGTCCGCGTTGTCCTTGCGGATCATCGGCTTGTGGGTGGGAATCACCACCACCTCCAGGCCGTAGATGCTCTGGAACTCGAACGCCTCGGTGTCGGCCGTGCCGGTCATGCCGGCCAGCTTCTTGTACATGCGGAACAGGTTCTGGAACGTCACCGTGGCCAGCGTCTGGTTCTCGCGCTGGATCGGCACGCCCTCCTTCGCCTCGACCGCCTGGTGCAGGCCGTCGGACCAGCGCCGGCCGGCCAGGGTGCGGCCGGTGAATTCGTCGACGATGATCACCTCGCCGTCGCGCACGATGTAGTCGACGTCGCGCTGGTAGATGCCGTTGGCGCGCAGCGCGGCGTTGAGGTGATGCACCACCGCCAGGTTCTTCGAGTCGTACAGGCCACTGTCCTGCTCAATCACGCCGGCCGCGCGCAGCAGCTCGTCGGCGTGCTGCATGCCCGCCTCGGACAGGTGCACCTGCTTCTGCTTCTCGTCGACCCAGTAGTCGCCCTCGCCGTCTTCTTCGGTCTGGCGGATCATCTGCGGCACGATCTTGTTCACCGCGAGGTACAGCTGCGGGGAGTCCTCGGCCGGACCGGAGATGATCAGCGGAGTGCGCGCCTCGTCGATCAGGATCGAGTCGACCTCGTCGACGATCGCGTAGTTCAGGCCGCGCTGGTAGCGCTGTTCCTTGCTCAGCGCCATGTTGTCGCGCAGGTAGTCGAAGCCGAATTCGTTGTTGGTGCCGTAGGTGATGTCGGCGGCATAGGCCGCGTGCTTGTCGGCGTGATCCATGCCCGGATACACCACGCCCACGTTGAGCCCGAGGAAGTTGTACAGCTTGCCCATCTGCGCGGAGTCGCGCCGGGCCAGGTAGTCGTTCACGGTAACCACGTGCACGCCCTTGCCGGCCAGCGCATTCAGGTAGACCGGCAGCGTGCCGACCAGGGTCTTGCCCTCGCCGGTGCGCATCTCGGCGATCTTGCCCTGATGCAGCACCATGCCGCCGATCATCTGCACGTCGTAATGACGCATGCCCAGGGTGCGCTTGGCTGCCTCGCGGACCACCGCAAACGCCTCCGGCAGCAGCTTGTCCAGCGAATCGCCGGCAGCAATGCGCTGCTTGAACTCGTCGGTCTTGCCGCGCAGGGCGCCATCGCTCAGCTTTTCGAATTCGGGCTCCAGCGCATTGATGCGGTTAACGCTCTTGGAAAGCTGGCGCAATACGCGCTCGTTGCGGCTACCAAACAGGCTCGTCAGGGCACGATTGAACATCGATCTTCCGGGTTGGGAGTGAAATGCCCGCTGCAGGCGCAGGCCAATCGGGCATGTTACTACATGCCAACAGGGCGCCGCCCACGAGGGCCAGCCCCTACCGGGATACGGCCGCTCAAGCCATGCCGATCCCGCCGTCCTGAATGGCGCCGGCCGTAGCGGGATTCAAGGGGATGACGGGGCGCAGACCCGGGGTCAGCGATGGTTGCGCACGAACGCCAGCGGATTGACCACGCGGCCGCCGTACCAGACCTCGAAATGCACGTGCGACCCGGTGGAGCGGCCGGTGGAGCCCGCCCGGGCGATCACGTCGCCGACCTGCACATGCTGGCCCGGATGCGCCACCAACGCACTGTTGTGCGCATAACGGGTCATGTAGCCGTTGCCGTGGTCGATCTCGACCACGTTGCCATAGCCGCTGCGTACTCCCGCAAAGGTCACCATGCCTTCGGCCACGGTATGTACCGGCGTGCCGAGCGGGGTCGAGATATCGATGCCGGTGTGCCGCGCCGAGCGGCCATCGAACGGGTCTGCGCGCACGCCGAAATAAGAGGAGATGTAACCCGGCACCGGCATCCCGGTCGGCTTCAGATTCGACTCGATCTTGGCATCCAGCAACAGGCTCTGCAGCGCCGACAATTGCGCCTGCTGCCGGTCGAACTGGCTGGCCAGCTGGTTGATGCTCTTGTCCAGCACGGGCGGCAGGGCATAGGCGCTGCTGCCGGCATCCTCGATGCCGCCCACCGCCGGCTGCTGGTCGAAATCGAATTCGCCATCGTCGAGTTTGCCGACCTCGGCCAGCCGCTCGCCCAGTGCGTTCAGACGGGTCGACTGGGCCTGCAGCTGGCCCAGTTTCACGGCCAGCGCATCGAGGCCGCGCTGGGCATCCTGGCGCACCCCGCCCAGTTGGGCATTCTGCTGCTGGATCTGTTGCTGCAGGTCGTGGATCTCGGCCAACGCCCGATCGCGCGAGCTGGCCACCAGCATGGTCAGCGCCACGCCGGCCCCCATGCAACCGAGCACCGCCAGCGAGGCCACCGAAATCAGCTTCCAGCGCAGGCGCCGGTTCGCCAGGTCGAGGGTTTTCGGCAATTTCCTGGTACGTGATACGAGTATGATTTGCATGTCTTTCCAAGATCGAATTCCGGCACCATGCAACGCGCCACCCCGGCCACTTCCCGCCGCACCGTCAATGGACCGAAGTCCCTCGTCGACTGCGGCTCCTTCGCGACACTGGCCCGAAAGGCCGGTGCGCTGGAAGCGCTGGACCGCGCACTGCGCCAGACGTTGCCATCGCCATTGCGCGAGCAGGTGAGATTCGCCAACCTGCGCAACGACCGCCTCGTCTTCCTGGCGTCTTCACCGGGCTGGGCATCGCGCCTGCGCTTGATGCAGACACAAATCCTTGCCGCCGCACATGCCATCGGCACCTGCGCCAGTTCAGTCACCGTGAAAGTGGCCCCCCCACCACCGGCAGCAATAACGCCGGACCGGTCGAAACCGCTTTCGCCCGCTGCCGCCGCCCACCTCAGGGCCGCCGCCGCGTCATTCACAGACCCCGAATGGCGGGTACTGTTCCTTGAGCTGGCGTCCTTCGCCGAAACCGCTGATTCCCCCTTGCCCGAGACGGACTGACCGCCCCGTTCCGTGTCCCGGAGACGGGTTTATAGCATGCAGTTTGTTAAGGAATAACCCCCGATGTCATGGAGTCGTGAAGCACAGCGCGGCAGAAATGCGATGCGCATCACAAGAAACGGCCGTGTCTCGCGACACGGCCGTTTCTTGTAAAGGGTTTGTGGAGGAGCGAACCTGAACTCAGATCGCCTGCGCCGGGTGGGCGTAGGAGATCGGCGAGGTAGCCGGATCGTCCTGGTAGCTGACCTCTTCCCACGCCGAAGCATCGGCCATCAGCGTGCGCAGAAGCTTGTTGTTGAGCTCATGGCCCGACTTGTGCGCGTGATAGGCGCCGATCAGGCTGTGGCCGAGCAGGTACAGGTCGCCGATCGCGTCGAGGATCTTGTGCTTGACGAATTCGTCCTCGTAGCGGAGGCCGTCCTCGTTCAATACGCGGTAGTCGTCCAGCACCACCGCGTTGTCCATCGAGCCGCCCAGCGCCAGGTTGTGCTCGCGCAGCATCTCGATGTCGCGCATGAAACCGAAGGTGCGCGCGCGGCTCACTTCCTTGACGAAGGACGTGGTGGAAAAGTCGATCTCGGCACGCGAGGTGCGCTGACTGATGATCGGATGATTGAAGTCGATCGAGAAGCCTACCTTGAAGCCTTCGAACGGCTCGAAGCTGGCCCACTTGTCGCCTTCCTGCACCTTCACCGGCTTCTTGATGCGGATGAAACGCTTGGCCACGTTCTGCTCTTCGATGCCGGCGGATTGCAGCAGGAAGACGAACGGACCGGCGCTGCCGTCCATGATCGGCACTTCCGGCGCGGACAGGTCGACATAGGCATTGTCGATGCCGAGGCCCGCCATTGCCGAGAGCAGATGCTCGACCGTGGAGACGCGCACGTCGCCGTTGACCAGTGTGGTCGACAGCCGGGTATCACCGACGTTGTCCTGGCGGGCGCGAATATCCACCGGCGGGTCGAGGTCGGTGCGGCGGAACACGATGCCGGTATTCGGCGCCGCGGGACGCAAGGTCATGTACACCTTGTCACCCGTATGCAGGCCGACGCCGGTCGCCCGGATGATGTTCTTAAGCGTACGCTGCTTGATCATTGTAGTTGGTACCTGTGTAGGCAGCAGCCAATCAGGAGCGGATGCTAACACAGTTTTAACCTGTGATAAAAGCAAACCGTACCGTACAGTCTGATTAAGCCTTCATGTTTCTTTCATCCTTGGAAGCGAGGGGCGTCCGCTGCGGTTTTCCCGATAAAACGACAGTTCGACACGACGCCCCGTGCCTGGGACGGGAATCCGGCACGGAGCATCGGACCGATCGCCACGGGCGAGCCCACGGCGGCTGGCCGTGCGTCATCCCGACGCACAGTCTTGCTTGATACAACGGCGAAGGAGCCCCGGCACGGCCGCTACTCCTCACATCTCACGTACGACGCGACCGGCTGAAGCCGGCAACGGGCACGATGGGAGTAGTGACCGACCCAACGGGCATTTGTTCAATATTTTCGCATCTCCTTAACCTGCGCAATCTGCCAGAAGTCAGCCTGCCATCAGTCAGCCTGGCGGCGCAGGAACGCCGGGATATCCAGGTAATCGAAGCCCGGCTCGGCATTCTTGGCCGGCACCGCGGGTTCCGCACGGCTGTGGCTGCTGACCGACATTTCCGGCTGTGCATAGTCGACCACCTCGTTGCCGGTGCCGGTGCGCAGCACCACCGGGCGCGGCCGCATCTGCACCTGCTGGGTCTCGACCATGCGGATCGGCGGCTGCTGGCGCGAGGCCATCGCCCGGTTGAGGCCGGTGGCGACCACGGTGACCCGTACGTCGTCCTTCATTTCCGGATCGAGCGAGGTACCCATCACCACGGTGGCGTCTTCGCTGGCGAAATCGTGGATGATACGGCCGATCTCGTCGAATTCGCGCATGGTCAGGTTCGGACCGGCGGTGACGTTGACCAGGATGCCGCAGGCGCCGTTGAGGTTGACGTCCTCCAGCAGCGGGTTCTTGATCGCCGCCTCGGCCGCCGCCTGGGCACGGTCGTCGCCGCGGGCGGTGCCCGAGCCCATCATCGCCAGGCCCATCTCCGACATCACGGTACGCACGTCGGCGAAGTCGACGTTGATCAGGCCAGGGGCGGTGATCAGATCGGCGATGCCCTGCACGGCGCCCTGCAGCACGTCGTTGGCAGCCTTGAACGCGTTGAGCAAGGTGACCTCGCGGCCGAGCACGCTAAGCAGCTTCTCGTTCGGCACGGTAATCAGCGAGTCGACGTGCTGCGACAGGTCCTCGATGCCCTTCAGGGCGACCTGCATGCGCCGACGGCCCTCGAACGGGAACGGCTTGGTCACCACCGCCACGGTGAGGATGCCCTTTTCCTTGGCCAACTGCGCCACCACCGGCGCCGCGCCGGTACCGGTGCCGCCGCCCATGCCGGCGGTGATGAACACCATGTCGGCGCCTTCGAGCATCGCCTCGATCCGTTCACGATCCTCCAGCGCGGCCTGCCGGCCGACCTCGGGATTCGCGCCGGCGCCAAGACCCTTGGTCACGTTGCCACCGAGTTGCAGGTGGGTGCGCGAGCCGCAGCTGTTCATCGCCTGGGCATCGGTGTTGGCGACGACGAATTCCACGCCTTCGATGTTGGCATTGAGCATGTGCGCCACGGCATTGCCGCCGCCGCCGCCCACGCCGATCACTTTGATGACTGCATTGGGTGCGAGTTTATCGATCAGTTCAAACATTTCCCGTCCTCCGTAGAGTTGTTGTCGTTGTAACCATGGAGCGCGACTCCTGTCGGTCCGTGGTGGTGGGCGAACGTCCTTCTGCCCGTGGCTGCGCCTCCTGCGCCGCCTGAAAAATCGTCATCAGAAATTCCGGGTGAGCCAGCCGCGCAACTTGCCGACCAGGCCACCGACACTGCCGCCACCCGAGCCGCCCATGCGCGTACCGCCGGCGCGCGAGCCATGCAGCAGCAGGCCCACGCCGGTGGCGTGCAGCGGACTGGAAACGACTTCGCCGAGGCCGTCGATCTGCTGCGGCACGCCGATGCGCACCATCTTGTGGAAGATCTCCTCGGCCAGTTCCAGCGCGCCTTCCATCTTCGAGGCGCCGCCGGTCAGCACCACGCCGGCCGCGACCAGGCTCTCGTAGCCGGAGCGGCGCAGCTGGTCCTGCACCATTTCGAAGATCTCCTCGTAGCGCGCCTGCACCGACTGCGCCAGCGACTGCCGCGCCAGCCGGCGCGGCGGGCGATCGCCGACGCTGGGCACCTGGATGGTTTCCTCGGCGTGCGCCAGCCCGGTCTGCGCGCAGGCGTACTTGATCTTGATTTCCTCCGCATGCGCGGTCGGCGTGTGCACGCCGTAGGCGATGTCGCTGGTGACCTGGTCGCCGCCGACCGGCAGCGAGGCGGTGTAGCGGATCGAGCCCTGGGTGTAGATCGCGATGTCGGTGGTGCCGGCGCCGATGTCGACCAGGCACACGCCCAGCTCGCGCTCGTCGTCGGTCAGCACCGCCTTCGCGCTGGCGACGGCCGACGGCACCAGTTCGTCCACGGTGAGGCCGCAGCGCTGGATGCACTTGGTGACGTTCTGCACCGCCGCCGCTGCGCCGGTGACCAGGTGCACGTTCGCCTCCAGCCGCACGCCGCTCATGCCGATCGGCGCACGGATGCCGTCCTGGCCGTCGATGCGGTATTCCTGCGATTCCTTGTAGAGCACCTTGCGGTCGGCCGGGATCGCCACCGCGCTGGCCGCTTCCAGCACCTGCTCCAGGTCGCTGGCGGTGACTTCGCGGTCGCGGATCGCCGCGTTGCCGTGCGAGTTGCGGGTTTCCAGGTGGCTGCCGGAGATCGACGCATAGACCGAACGGATGTCGCAGCCGGCCATCAGCTCGGCCTCCTCCACCGCGCGCTGGATCGAGTGCACGGTCGATTCGATGTCGACCACCGAGCCTCGCTTCATGCCGCGCGAGACGTGGGTGCCGATGCCGATCACGGTGATCGGCTCACCCGGCTCGTACTCGCCGACGATCGCCACCACCTTCGAGGTGCCGATGTCGAGCCCGACCACCAATTGCTTGTCATTGCGCGGCTTCATGAGCGGGGCGAACCTCCAGCGTTGACGGCGGCCGTCTGCGGCCAGCGCACGGCGAATCCATTGGTGTAGCGAAGATCGGCATAAGCGAAGCCGTCGGTGTGGCCGGCGATCAGCTGCGGATAGACGTCGAGGAAGCGGCGCAGCCGGCGCCCGGCGTACTCGCGGTCGCCGATCACGATCTGCGCGCCGTCCGCCATGCTTACGCTCCAGCTGCCGCGGTCGGTCAGCGCCACGCCGGTGATCTGCAGCTGGGTGCCCGCAAAGGCCTTGCGGGTTTCCGCATAAAAGCTGACCACCTCGGCCAGCCGTGCATCCGGGCCATGCAGGCTCGGCAGCGCACCGGCGCCATCCATGCCCGGCGCATCGAACACCAGCCCCTGCCGGCTGATCAGCTGCTTGTCGTTCCAGCGGGCGAACGGCTGGCGTTCGTAGATGCGCAACTGCAAAGTGTCCGGCCAGCGCTTGCGCGCCTCGACCGACTCCACCCACGGCAGCGCGGCGACGGCCTTCTGCACCGCATCGAGATCCAGCGCGAAGAAACCCTTGCCCAGACGCGGCCGCACCGCGGCGCGGATGTCGTCCGCGCTGACATGCTTGAACTCGGCCTGCACCGTCAGCTGGGTCACCGGCCAGCGCCCGGCCGCAAACCATCCGCGCAGCACGCCGACGATCGGCAGCGCGACCAGCGCGATGGCAAGGCACCAGGCGACGAGGCGGATGGTTCCTTTCACTGGGCGCCTCCTGCGGAGTCGCGGGATTCGGGATTCGGGATTTGGGATTCGGCGGAGCCGGTCCGCGCAGTTGCCGATTCCCGAGCGAAGCTCGTCTCCAGCACGCGCCAGCACAGTTCCTGGTAGTCGATGCCGGCCGCCCTGGCCGCCTTCGGTACCAGCGAGTGCGAGGTCATGCCCGGCGCGGTGTTCACTTCCAGCAGCCAGTTGCGGCCGGCGCGGTCGCGCATCACGTCGACGCGGCCCCAGCCGGCACAGCCCAGCGCATCGAACGCGGCCAGCGCCAGCGTGCGCAGTTCCGCCTCGGCGTCGCCTTCCAGGCCGGGGCACAGGTACAGCGTGTCCTCAGCGATGTACTTCGCGTTGTAGTCGTAGAACGCACCCTTCGGCACGATGTGGATGCTGGGCAGCACCTCGCGGCCGAGGATGCCGACGGTCAGCTCGTCGCCCTCGATCAGGGTTTCCATCAGCAGGTCGCCCGGATACTTCGCGGCCAGCTCCACCGCCTGATCCAGCTGCGATTCCTCGAACACGCGGGTGACGCCCACGCTGGAACCCTCGCAGGCCGGCTTCACGATCAACGGGAAGCCGATCTGTTCCGCCGCCGCATGCACATCCGCGCCGCGCGGCAACGCCACGAACTTCGGCGTCGGCAGGCCGAGCGACTGCCACACGCGCTTTGAACGCGTCTTGTCCATCGACAACGCCGAGCCAAGCACGCCCGAGCCGGTGTACGGCACGTTCAGCGCCTCCAGCGCCCCCTGCAGCACGCCGTCCTCGCCGCCGCCATGCTGGCCGTGCAGGATGTTGAACACGCGCGCGAAGCGGTCGGTGCGCAGCGCGTCGAGCAGCGCCGGGATGCCGTCGACCGCATGCGCGTCGACGCCGCGCGCCTTGAGCGCTTCCAGCACGTTGCGACCGGAATCCAGCGAGACTTCGCGCTCGGCCGAGCTGCCGCCCATCGCCACGGCGACGCGACCAAACCGGGCAGGATCGCTGATTTTGTCCACGGTCACCTTCATGCTCACTTGTTGGTCCTCAGGTTGCCGAGCTGGGCCAGCTCGACCGCCGCCGCGCCGATATCGCCGGCGCCCAGCAGCAGCAACAGGTCGCCGTCGTGCAGCAGCGCCGGCAGGGTTTCCTTCAGCTCGCGCGGATGCTCGACCAGCACCGGGTCGACCTTGCCGCGCGCGCGCACCGCGCGCGCCAGGG
>DATCUT010000146.1:0-21080 GCA_036561785.1 Rhodanobacter sp. | reverse complement strand
GTACAGCGCCTCCATCTCGCGCACCTTGCCCTTGGCGCGCACGCGGCGGACCTGGCCGCCGTCCAGCACGGCCACGCCGGCCGAGTCGTAGCCGCGGTATTCCAGCGCCTTCAGGCCGGCGATCAGCAGCGGGGCGACATCACGCTGGGCTACGGCAGCAACGATTCCACACATCGGGGCAGCTTCCTTGGATGGATGGCGGAACCTCGGGCTCCGCCACGGACAGGCGATTCTGGCGGGACTGCATTAACGCAACCTTTCGCGGGCCGGCCGCCACATCGACACGCGCGGCGCCGGATCGTTCAATCCACCTTGCGGCGCAACCAGTTCAGCAGATCGATGCGGGTGATCAGGCCGAGGAAATCGTCGCCGTCGACCACGATCGCCACGTGGCCACGCTCGAACACCGGCAGCAGCGATTCGACCGGCGAACGCACGTCGAGCATCTGCAGGTTGGTCATCATCGCGGTCGACACCGGGTCGCGGAAGCGTGTGCCGTCGGCGTGCACGTGGATCAGCACATCGGACTCGTCGACGATGCCGACCAGCTTGCGGCCGTCCATCACCGGCAGCTGCGACACGTCGTACAGCTTCATGCGGTTATAGGCGGTGATCAGCAGTTCGTTCGGACCGACCACCACGGTGTCGCGCTGGGCGAACGGGCGCAGCAGCAGATCGCGCAGGTCGCCGTGCTGCTCGCGTTCGATGAAGCCGTTGTCGAGCATCCAGTAGTCGTTGTACAGCTTGGACAGGTATTTGTTGCCGGTGTCGCAGACCAGGGTCACCACACGCTTCGGCGTGGTCTGTTCGCGGCAGTAGCGCAGCGCCGCGGCGACCAGGGTGCCGGTGGACGAGCCGCCCAGGATGCCTTCCTTCGCCAGCAGTTCGCGCGCGGTGAGGAAGCTCTCCTTGTCGGGAATCGCGTAGGCCTTCTTCACCCGGGTGAAATCGCTGATGCTGGGCAGGAAATCCTCGCCGATGCCTTCGACCATCCAGCTGGCGGATTTGGTCGAGAGCGTGCCCTCGTTGATGTACTGCGCGAGGATCGAGCCGACCGGGTCGGCCAGGATGAGTTCCGTCTGCGGCGAGTACTCGGCGAAGAACTTCGACAGGCCGCTGAGCGTGCCGGAGGAGCCGCAGCCGACCACGATCGCATCGACCTGGCCGTCCATCTGCTCGAGGATTTCCGGCCCGGTGCTGGCGATGTGGGCGGCCGGGTTGTCGGGGTTGCCGAACTGGTTGATGAAGTAGGCGCCGGGTGTCTCGCGGGCGATCCGCTCGGCCATGTCCTGGTAGTACTCGGGGTGGCCCTTGGCCACGTCGGAGCGGGTCAGCACCACTTCCGCGCCCATCGCCTTGAGGTTGAAGATCTTCTCGCGGCTCATCTTGTCCGGCACCACCAGGATCAGGCGGTAGCCTTTCTGCTGCGCGACCAAGGCCAGGCCCAGGCCGGTGTTGCCGGCAGTGCCTTCGACCAGGATGTCGCCAGGGCGGATGCGGCCATCCTTCTCGGCGCCCTCGATCATCGACAGGCCGATGCGGTCCTTGATCGAGCCGCCGGGGTTGGCGCTCTCCAGCTTGAGGAACAGCCCGCACGGCCCGGTGTCCAGGCGCTGCGCGCGCACCATCGGGGTACGTCCGATCAGTTCGAGGACACTCTGGTGGACCGTCATGGGGGCTCCGTCGTTTCGGGAGCAGCTTCGGGCGATACCGTCGCTGCAGGATCGCCATGATAACCGCTCGACCCGGCCCACCGCCGCAAACGCGGCGGCCCCGGCACCCTTTCCGATACGCTGGAAAGGGCCCGGGGCCGCGCTTGCGTGAAACCGCAGTGTCAGTGGATGAGATGCGCCCGGTCCGTCCACATGCGTTCGAGTCGCGCCTTGGCCAGCAGTTTTTCCTTCTTCATGCTGGCAAGGGTGACATCGTCGATGGGCAGCACGCCGATGTCGGCGTCGTGCACCTTGCTGTCGAGTTCCCGGTGGTGCTGGTAGAGCCGCCGGAATTCGGCGTCGGCCTTCATCAATGCCTCGACATCGTCACGCTGCTGGTTTTCAAACATGGTCCGACCTCCTCGCGAGTTGACGTGCGGATGCGACAGGAAGCATCCGCAGACGGTGAATGCATGCACGCACCCACGACCCGCGCCGGCATACCGGGAAGCGGGTGACGCATGGAAACGTGGGATAAGCGCATGATTCGGGTCAGTGGCCCACGCGGCCTGGATGCCCCGTGGGACTTCGACCCTACTCCCCCGGTCAGGGGGCCGCAAGCCTTTCGAGGGGACTTCGCGAAACGCCGAAGTTTCTCGTGAAACAGCTGTCAAAACAGTATTTTACATTTGGCTAACCGAAGCCCGGGCGAACCCGGCCCGAAGGTCGACAGGGCGCGCGATGCGCCCTGTCGGGCGTGCCTCAAGGATGCTGCTTCGACGTGTCCGGGGTCGCTTGGGCGGGCTTGCCGGGGTCTTCCATCTGCGAACGCATCGCCTTGGCTGCCTGCGCGGCCAGCTCGGCCTGGCGCCGGGCAGCCCTGGCCACCTTGCTCTGCGCCGCCGCCAGCTTTTTCGCACGATCGGCTTCGGCACGCGCCTGCTCGGCCGCCTGCGAGTATTCCAGCCCCTGCGCCTGCAGCCGGGCAGACTCTTCCTGCGCCAGCTGATACTGCAGGCGCTGGCGTTCCAGCTCGCGCCGCGCCAGTTCCGCATCGCGCCGGCTGTTGTCGAGCAGGATCTGGTCGTGCTCGCGATCGAGCTGGGTCAGCTTGATCTGGGCGTCCTGCAGTTGCGCGGCAGCCTTGGCCAGGTCGACCCGGCGTTCGGCCAGGTACAGCACGTGCGGCCGCTCGCGTGAGCTGGCCTGGGCCAACCGGTTGATCGCATCGCGTGCGCGCGCCTGTTCGGCCTGCGCGTAATTGCCCATGCCGGGATCGTTGGCGAGCTGGTTGAGGCTGCCGGTCAGCCGGCTGATGTCGATGTCGTCCTGGCGGGCGTGCGCCGTGCCGAGGCTGGCCAGCGCCAGCGTGATCGCGGCAAGAATGGCAGTGGAGCGCTTCATGGCTGGCCTCCCTGGGAATTCGCAGCGGGTTGCTGGACGGCGTCGGGCACGGTCTGGAAGCCATCGGCCGGCGGTGCGGACAGGGTCGACGACGGCGGCGCCGGCATGTCCTCGGTCGGCAGTGCGCTGGGCGAGGGTTGTGCCGGGGCTACGTCCTGCGTCCGGGCGGCTGCCGCAGCCTGTTCGCCCTGCTGACGCAGGCGGGTATTTTCCTGCACCTTGCTCTGGATCTGCGCCCGCGCCGCGCCCAGACGGGCCTTGGCCTGGGCCAGCTCGGCATCGGCCCGCGACTCCTCGGCCAGGCTCGCCGCGTCGGCGTACTTGCGTTCGGCCATGGCCGCCTGCGCCTGCTGGAACTTGTCCTGCGCAAAGCCCAGGTCGACCGGCGCATAATCCGCCGCGCCTGCATCGCGGGCCATCTGCAGCTGGTTCTGCGCCTGATTCATCGAGTCGTTCGGCGGCGGTACCGAGGCGCAGCCGGCCAGCGTCAGGGCCAGTACCAGGATGGCCATGGCCGTGCGGATACGGCGCGGGGATCCGGCCGGCGGGGAAAAGATGTACATCACATTCCTCATGGTGTGTCGCAGCGTATTGTGGGCGGGCATAATCCATCATTGCAACGCGCATTTCGCAAACAGGGGTCATTCGTGGACATCGGTTACTTCCTCAAGCTTATGGTAGACAAGGGTGCGTCGGACATGTTCCTGTCCACCGGCGCCCCGGTGAATATCAAGGTCGAGGGCAAGCTGTATCCACTGGGCAATACCGGCCTGCCCAGCGGCATGGTCAAGAAGATCGCCTATTCGCTGATGGACGAGGGGCAAGTACCGCAGTTCGAACGCGACCTGGAGCTGAACATGGCGCTGGCGGTGAAGGAAGCCGGCCGTTTCCGCATCAACGTGTTCAAGCAGCGCGGCGAAGTGGGCATGGTGATCCGCGCGATCAAGAGCGAGATCCCCAGTATCGACCAGTTGCAGCTGCCCGGCATCTTCCGTGACCTGATCATGGAGCCGCGCGGCCTGATCCTGGTGGTCGGTGCCACCGGTTCGGGCAAGTCGACCACGCTGGCGGCAATGCTCGACCAGCGCAACACCAATTCGCCCGGGCACATCCTCACCATCGAGGACCCGATCGAATACCTGCACCGGCACAAGAAGTCGATCGTCAACCAGCGCGAGGTGGGGCTGGACACGCACAGCTACCACGAGGCGCTGAAGAACGCGATGCGCGAGGCGCCGGACGTGATCATGATCGGCGAGATCCGCGACACCGACACGATGGAGGCGGCGATCTCGTTCTCCGAAACCGGCCACCTGTGCCTGGCGACGCTGCATTCCAACAACGCCGACCAGACGCTGGAGCGCATCCTCAACTTCTTCCCCGAATCGGCGCACAAGAACGTGCTGATGAACCTGGCGCTGAACCTGCGCGCGGTGATCAGCCAGCGCCTGGTGATCGGCAAGGACGGCCGCCGCATCCCGGCCGCCGAGGTGCTGCTGAACACCCCGCTGATCCGCGACATGATCCGCCGCGGCCAGATCCACGAAATCAAGGAAGCGATGGACCGCAGCCTGCAGGAAGGCATGCAGACCTTCGACCAGTCGCTGTACCGGCTGTACAAGGACGGCCGCGTGGAGTTGGAGGAAGCGCTCAACAAGTCCGACTCGCGCGACGGCCTGGCATTGAAGATCCGCCTCGCCGAAGGCGGCTCCAACGACGAAGAGCTGGTCGGCAACGACCCGTACGGCATGGGCTTCTGAGAAATGAGTAATCGGAAGTGAGAGACGAGAGAGGGCAATTCCTCGTTTCTCACTCCTCTTCACTCGTTTCTAGCTTTGCGGCGCGTCCGGCTGTGCTTCCGGTGCCGCGCGCTGGAACGCTTCCAGCTCGTTACAGGACCGGTAGATGCGCGCGATGGTCGGGTAGTCGTCCATCGGCAGTTTGCAGCGCAGCGCGTTGTAGACCTGCGGTATCAGGCAGGCATCGGCCATGCTCGGCGTTTCGCCATGGCAATAACGGCCGGTCGCCACGTTGTCGCCCAGCATCACCTCGATCGCCCGGAAGCCCGCACCGATCCAGTGCCGCGACCACTCCGCGCGCTGTTCTTCGCTGGCGCCGAACTGCGCCTCGAGCTGCTGCAGGACGCGCAGGTTGCCCAGTGGATGGATATCGCAGGTCACCGCCATCGCCAGCGCGCGCACCTGGGCGCGCCCGCGCGCATCGACCGGCAGCAGGGCCGTCTCCAGCTCCGGGTGCATCTCGTCGAGGTATTCCATGATCGCCAGCGACTGGGTGATCACCCGGTCGCCGTCGCACAGGCAAGGCACCAGCTCCTGCGGGTTGAGCACGCGATAGTCCGGGGCATGCTGCTCGCCGCCGTCGCGCACCAGGTGCACCGGCCGCGTTTCGTAACTCAAGCCCTTCAGATTCAGCGCGATGCGCACGCGATACGCGGCACTGGAACGCCAGTAGCCGTAGAGCACCAACCCGCTAGCCATGAGCCATCCCCCCTGACGGATAACCGCAGTTTGCCACAGTGTGGGCCGGGCACATGGCGCGCCGCAACGCGCGCCCCGACCCATGGCGTTTGCATCGGTACCCGGCGGACCGGACAATAGGCGGTTGCCGCCCACCCGGGCCGTTCCCGACCCACTACCGGAGTTTCGCCGTGTCAGTCATCCGCATGCATGACCTCGATTTGCGCGACCAGCGCGTGCTGATCCGCGAAGACCTGAACGTGCCGATCGACGACCACGGCCGGATCACCTCGACCCAGCGCCTCGACGCCGCCCTGCCCACGATCCGGGCCGCCCGCGACGCCGGCGCGAAAGTGCTGGTGATGTCGCACCTGGGCCGGCCGAAGGAAGGCCAGTTCGATGCCGAGTCCTCGCTGGCGCCGGTGGCGCTGTGGCTGAGCAGCAAGCTGGACCAGTCGGTGCGGCTGGTGGCCGACTATCTGGTCAACGGCGTGGAGGTGGCCGCGGGCGAAGTGGTATTGCTGGAAAACTGCCGCATGAACATCGGCGAGGGCAAGGACGACGACACGCTGGCGAAGAAATATGCCGCGCTGTGCGACATCTTCGTGATGGACGCGTTCGGCACTGCGCACCGTGCCCAGGCCTCCACCCACGGCGTGATCAAGTTCGCTCCGGTCGCCGCCGCCGGCCCGCTGTTGTCAGCCGAACTGGACGCACTGGGCAAGGCGCTGGAGCACCCGGCGCATCCGCTGCTGGCGATCGTGGCCGGCTCCAAGGTGTCGACCAAGCTGACCCTGCTGGACAACCTGATCGGCAAGGTCGACCAGCTGATCGTCGGCGGCGGCATCGCCAACACCTTCATCGCCGCGATGGGCCATTCGGTCGGCAATTCGCTGTATGAGCCCGATCTGATCGACGCCGCGAAGAAGGTGCTGGCCGACGCGAAGCGCCGCGGCGCCGAGGTGCCGATGCCGGTCGACGTGGTGGTGGCGCCGGCGTTCTCCGCGCAGGCCCCGGCCACGGTGAAGCTGGTCGACCAGGTAAGCGAGGACGAGATGATCCTCGACATCGGCCCGCAGACCGCCGAACTCTATGCCGCGCTGATCGCCAGGGCCGGCACGGTGGTATGGAACGGCCCGGTCGGCGTGTTCGAGTTCGACGCGTTCGGCAAGGGCACCGAGACGCTGGCGCGGGCGATCGCCGCGTCGAACGCGTTCTCGATCGCCGGCGGCGGCGACACCCTGGCCGCGGTCGACAAGTACGGCATCGCCGACCAGGTCTCCTACATCTCCACCGGCGGCGGCGCCTTCCTGGAATTCCTCGAAGGCAAGGAACTGCCGGCGGTCACCGCGTTGAAGGCGCGAGCTGCCAAGTAATGCTCTGCCTGTTCGACCTCGACGGTACCCTGATCGATTCCGAGCACGGCATCACCGCCTGCGTGAAACACGCGCTGGCGCAACTGGACGTACCGGCACCGGCGCATGCGGAGCTGCGCCGCTGGATCGGACCGCCGCTGCGGCACAGCTTCGCGCCGCTGCTGGACCACGACGCCGAACGCATCGAGGCCGCAGTGGTGTACTACCACGAGCGCTTCAACACGCTCGGCTGGCGCGAGCATGAGATCTATCCGGGCATCGAGTTGTTGATCGAGCGGCTGCGCGACGCCGGCCACCAGCTCGCCGTGGTCACCAGCAAGCCGCACCGCCACGCCGCCCCGATCATCGCCCACCTGCCGTTCGGCGACGCGTTCCTGCGCCTGTATGGCCCGCACCCGGACAGCGCGCACAGCGAGAAGGCCACGATGATCAGGGAGGCACTGGCGGACTTCGGTGCCGATCCGGCCGGCACGGTGATGATCGGCGACCGCCACTTCGACATCGACGGCGCCGTCGCCAACCACGTGCGTGGTGTCGGCGTGCTGTGGGGTTTCGGCAGCCGCGCGGAGCTGGAGCAGGCCGGGGCTCATGCCATTGCGGCGACGCCGGACGAACTGGCCATGCTGCTGCTCGATCCGCCGCTGTAGGAGCGCACCCTGTGCGCGATGCTTTGAAAGGCATCGCGCACAGGGTGCGCTCCTACATGGGACATCCCGACTTATTTGACGGTGCGCTTCACCGCGTCGACAACGTGGGCAACGGTGAAACCGAAGTGCTCGAACAGCTGCGGTGCGGGAGCCGAGGCGCCGAACGTGGTCATGCCGACCACTTCGCCGTCCAGGCCTACGTACTTGCGCCAGAAGTCGGCGGTGGCCGCTTCCACCGCCACGCGGGCGCGGCACCAGAGCGGCAGCACGCCTTCGCGGTATTCCAGCGGCTGCGCGTCGAACACCTCGGTGCACGGCATCGACACCACGCGCACGGCCACGCCCTGCTGGGCCAGCGCGCGCGAGGCTTCCATCGCCAGCTCCACTTCCGAGCCGGTGGCGATCAGGATCGCCTGGAATTTCGTGTCCAGCGGATCGGACAGCACGTAACCGCCGCGCAGGATGTCGGCGACCTGTTGTTCGCTGCGCTGTTGGTGCTTGAGGTTCTGCCGCGAGAAGATCAGGCAGGACGGCGCGCCCTTGCGCTCGATCGCCGCCTTCCATGACGCCGCCGACTCCACCGCGTCGCACGGACGCCACAGGTGATTGTTCGGGATGTAGCGCAAGCTGGCCATGTGCTCGACCGGCTGATGGGTCGGGCCGTCCTCGCCCAGGCCGATCGAGTCGTGCGTGTAGACGTGGATCGCATGCGCCGGAATCAGCGCACTCATGCGCACCGCGTTGCGCGCGTAGTCGGAGAACACCAGGAAGGTGGCGTCATACGGAATGAAACCGCCATGCAGGGCAAGACCATTGGCGATCGCGGTCATGCCGAACTCGCGCACGCCGTAGTAGACGTAGTTGCCCTTGCCGTCCGCACTGTTGCCGGTGGCGGCGTCGAGGCTGCCTTTCCACTTGGTGAGATTGGAGCCGGCGAGATCCGCCGAGCCGCCGATCAGCTCCGGCAACAGCGGGCCGAACGCGTCCAGGCTCATCTGCGAAGCCTTGCGCGAAGCGACTTCCGGACCTTCGGCCTGCAGCTTGGCGATGTACGCCTGCGACTTCTCCGCCCAATCGGCCGGCAGCTCGCCGGCGAGGCGACGTTTGAATTCGGCAGCCAGTTCCGGATGCGCGGAAGCGTATTTCGCGAACGCGGCGTTCCAGACCTGCTCGGCTGCGTCGCCGGCCTTCTTGTGATCCCAAGCGGCGTAGATCTCGGCCGGAATCTCGAACGGTGCATGGTTCCAGCCCAGCTGTGCGCGGGCGGCGGCAATCTCGTCCTTGCCCAGCGGTGCGCCGTGACTCTCTTCCTTGCCCTGCTTGTGTGGCGCACCGAAACCGATGATGGTCCTGGCGCAGATCAGGGTGGGCTTGTCGCTTTGCGTCGTCGCCTTCGCGATCGCCTGCTTGATCGCCTCGGCATCATGCCCGTCGACGCCGCGGATCACGTTCCAACCGTACGCTTCGAAGCGTGCCGGCGTGTCGTCGGTGAACCAGCCGTGCACTTCGCCGTCGATCGAGATGCCGTTGTCGTCGTAGATCGCCACCAGCTTGCCCAGCTGCCAGGTGCCGGCCAGCGAGGCGACTTCGTGCGAGATGCCTTCCATCAGGCAGCCGTCGCCGAGGAAGACGTAGGTGTGGTGATCGACCACGTCGTGACCCTGGCGGTTGAAACGCGCTGCCAGGACCTTCTCGGCCAGCGCGAAGCCGACCGCGTTCGCCAGGCCCTGGCCAAGCGGACCGGTGGTGGTCTCCACTCCCGGCGTCTCGCTGGCTTCCGGGTGGCCAGCAGTCTTCGAATGCAGCTGGCGGAAGCGCTTCAACTGCTCCACCGGCAGGTCGAAACCGGTCAGGTGCAGCAGCGCGTACTGCAGCATCGAACCGTGGCCGTTGGACAGGACGAAGCGGTCACGGTTGAACCACTTCGGGTTGGCGGGATTGAAGTGCAGGAAGTCGTTCCACAGCACTTCGGCGATGTCGGCCATGCCCATCGGCATGCCCGGATGACCGGATTTGGCCGCTTCCACGGCGTCCATGGCAAGGGCTCGCACGGCATTGGCGAGTTCGCGGCGGGTGGTCATCGGGCAGTCTCCGGGGGGTGCAAAAGCGCCCATTGTCGCCGATCCGGCCGTGCGCTGTCGCCCGCACCGACGGCATTAATAACCGCTTAACCCCAGGCCATACGGTTCAGCGAGCTTCAGCATCGCCCCGTTAGTAATACGCCCCGCAGAACCATCCCCAGGCGCTGCCCGACTGCGCGCGTCGTCCCCACGATCCGCGGCCCGGTTCAATAGAAGAGGAGTTCCCCCATGAAAAAGACGCTCATTGCCCTCGCCATCGCATCCGCCGCCTTGTGCACCCTGCCCGCGCTGGCGCAGGACAGCACGTCCGCTCCGGCGATCAGCGACAGCACCGCCCCGACCACCGGCAATTACCAGCCGGGCCAAGCCATCGGCAGCGGCAACTGGTTCATCGACGGCAGCGTGGGTCAGGCCCATGTGAACAAGGGCCCGTACAACGACCACCCGACGACCTACGCCATCAACGGCGGCTACCGCTGGAAGGTCGGTGAGGATCTCGGGCTCGGCGTGGATGTCGGCTACAACGACCTCGGCAACTTCAAGCTGAAGAATGCGTTCAATGGCAATCCGGTCAATCTGAAGGATCAGCGCAACGCGCTGCGCGGGTGGACCGCCGGCGTGAATGGCAAGATCAATGTCTGGCAGGGCCTGTATGTCAGCGGGCGCACCGGCGTGTATGGCTGGCAGGGCCACGGCTACGCCAACCAGGACATCAACCGGCATGACCTGGACAAGGTCGACTACTACGCCGGTGCCGGCGTGGGCTACGACATCAACAACCACTTCGGCGTTGGTCTGGCGTACGACTACTACCACGCCAAGAAGGACGGCATCAGCTTGTCCACCGATACGGCGTCGCTGACGGCCGAATATCGCTTCTGACCCCGGGTACGGCGAGATGGTGCAGGTTTCCGTGCCGTCTCGCCCAAATTAACGCCGGCTTAATATTGAACTTGTCGGTATTGAATCTTTCGGCCAGCGTCCCATCTAAGTGTTCAAGTGTCGCCGCCCGATTGGGCAGCGCACTTTCAGCAGCGGCCACTCCCCCTCTGGGCCGACTGCCATGACAACAACTGGAGAAGTTTCCCATGAAAATGAAAAAGACCCTGCTCGCCCTCGCCTTCACTTCCGCCGGCCTGCTGGCCGTTCCCGCCGTGTTCGCGCAGAGCGCACCCACGGACAAGGGCGGCTGGTTCATCAATGGCAACGTCGGCCAGACCTCGCTCAACCATGGCCCGTATGACGACCATGACACCGGCTACGGCATCAACGGCGGTTACCGCTGGGCGCTGAACCCGTCGGTCGCGCTGGGCGCCGAGGTGGGCTACAACGACCTGGGCAATATCCATCCGAAGAACATCTTCAACAGCCAGCCGGTGGTTGAAAACGGCAAGTCGCAGCTGCACGGCTGGACCGCCGGCGTGAACGGCCACTTCAACGTCAGCCCGAACTGGTACGTCAGCGCACGCACCGGCATCTACGGCTGGAAGGGCCACGGCCTCAGCAACGACGCCAACCCGGTCCGCAAGGGCCTGGATGACACCAGCTGGTACGCCGGCGCCGGCGTGGGCTACGACTTCAGCAACAACGTCAGCGTCGGCCTGAACTACGACTACTACGACGCGAAGAAGGACCGGGTGAACCTGAGCACCGACATGGTCTCGGTCAGCGCGGAATACCGCTTCTGATCCACCTCATGTAACGCTGACAAAACGGCAGGATTGCCGTTTGCACGCCCGCAGGGCGCCCGTCAGGGTGGCGCACAGGGATGTGCACCATGAAAAGAAACGGGCGCCTCGCGGCGCCCGTTTCTTTTTGCATGGCGGATGGCGCGCGGCGATCAGCCGTTCCACTGGCCCAGCGCAGCCAGGCCGTTGTCGCGCGCGCGGGCGTGCACGGTCTTCTGCGCGTCGGCGTAGTTCGCCTTCATGTCCTTCGACCAGAGCTTCAGCGCCGCCTGCTGCATGGCGCGGCCGTAGGAGAACGACAGCGGCCACGGGTGCGGACCGATCTGGTTCATCGCGTTGAGGTGGGCGGTGGACTGCTCGTCGGTCTGCCCACCGGAGAGGAACACGATGCCCGGCAGCGAGGCCGGCACGGTGGACTTCAGCACGCGCACGGTGGCCTCGGCGACTTCCTCGACGTCGGCCTGCTCGTCCGAATCCTTACCCGGGATGACCATGCTGATCTTCAGGATGGTGCCTTCCAGCATCACGTTCTGCTCGTACAGCGCGTTGAACAGGCTGCGCAACACGGCCTCGTGCACTTCGTAGCTGACCTCGATGCTGTGGTCGCCGTCCATGATCACTTCGGGTTCGACCATCGGCACCAGGCCGGCTTCCTGGCATAGCGCGGCGTAACGGGCCAGCACGTGGCAGTTCGCCTCGATCGCGGTGGAGCTGGGGTTCTCTTCGGTGATGTTGATCACCGCACGCCACTTGGCGAACTGGGCGCCCAGCTTCGCGTATTCCTGCAGGCGCTCGCGCAGGCCGTCGAGGCCTTCGGTGACCACGTCGCCGGGAAAACCGGCCAGCGGCTGCGGGCCCTTGTCGACCTTGATGCCGGGGATGATGCCGAGCTTCTTCATGAGCGTGGTGAACGGCACCCCGTCCCGGGTCGACTGACGGATCGTCTCATCGTACAGGATCGCACCGGAGATGTGCTCGTTCAGGCCCGGCGTGGTCAGCAGCAGCTCACGGTAGGCGCGGCGGTTTTCCTCGGTGTTCTCGATGCCGACCGCCTCGAAGCGCTTCTTGATGGTGTTGGTCGATTCGTCGATGGCGATGATGCCTTTGCCGGGCGCGACCATCGCCAGGGCGATGCTTTCGAGATCTTCAATACTCATGACGACTCCGTGGTGCAGGGGCTTGCCCGCCCGCACATGGTTGAAGCCGCCTCGGGGCCGAAGCGGCACGGTTCAAAGCATCAATTATAGGCCAGATTGGCGACCGCAAGCGCCAGAGCGCGGCGGGACCGGACGGGGTCGCGCCGATTCAGGGGGCGTAGCCGGGCAGCTTGCACTGGTCCAGCAGCTGCTGGCGCTGGACCGGATCCTTGGGTGCATTGAACGGCACGACGTAATAGGTGGCGACCGGCTCGCCGATGCGGTTGGTCAACGACGGACCGTAGCGGAAATTGGAGACCGCGCTGCGCGCCGCCGGGCCGAGATCGCTCTTCGGCGCCACCTTGACCACCTGCACGTTCATCGGCACGCCGTCGGAGCCAACCGTATAGGTCACTGCCGCGCAGCCGGGCTTGTCCAGGTTCAGCCCGCTGTTGGGCACATCCATCTTCACCTGCGTATTGAGCAGGATCCAGTAGCGGTACAGATCCTGCTGGTCGATCCTGCGCGCCTGCGCCAGCACCGGCGCGACGAAGCCCAGCGCCAATGCCAGCAGCAGGCCCTGACAAAGCAGGCGGGACATGGATTTCATGGCGTACTCCTGGGCCGGATATGACGGGGATGAAGTGTAGCGGCATTGCTGCTCAACGCCAGTCAGCGTCTGGCCGGCCGGACAGTCATGCGTCAGCCATCACAAGTCGCGCAGGCTCTCCACCACGCCGTCGGCGCCGACCGAAAGGAGTTTCAGCGTGTTGGTGCCGCCGCCCTGGCCGACGTGGTCGCCGTGGGTGAGCACCACGCGGTCGCCTTCGCTCAGGCGGCCCTGCGTGAACAACTGCTGCACCGCGGCGCGGGTGGTGGCCACGGAACTCAGGCCCTCATGCGAAAACGCCACCGGCTGCACGTCGCGCAGCAGCAGCATGCGCCGGCGCGCATCGGCCAGCGGCGACAGCGCATAGATCGGTACCGCGGTGCGATAGCGCGACAGCCATTGCGCGGTGGCGCCGGATTCGGTCAGCGCCACGATCGCGCGCACGCCGAGCTGGCCGGCCAGCAGCATCGCCGCCAGCGCGATCGCCTGATCGGTGCGGTCCAGCCGGTGGTCACCGGTCAGGTCTTCCTTCGGCTCGAACTGGCGCTCGGCGCCGAGGCAGATCCGGCGCATCGCCGCGACCGCCTTGTCCGGGTGCGCACCGGCGGCGGTTTCCTCCGACAGCATCACCGCGTCGGTGCCGTCGATCACCGCGTTCGCCACGTCGAGCACCTCGGCGCGGGTCGGGATCGGCGAGCGCACCATCGATTGCAGCATCTGCGTGGCGGTGATCACCGCGCGGTTGCGCTGCACCGATTCGCGGATGATCTTCTTCTGCAGGCCGGGCAGCTCGGCGTCGCCGATCTCCACGCCGAGGTCGCCGCGCGCCACCATCACCACGTCGGAGGCGTCGATGATCTCGCCCAGCACCGGAATCGCGTCGGCGCGCTCGATCTTCGCCACCAGCGCCGCGTTGCCGCCGGCTTCGTGCAGCAACCGGCGCGCCTGATGCATGTCCTCGGCCGAGCGCACGAACGACACCGCGAGGAAGTCGGCGCCGATCTCGGCGGCCAGCTTGATGTCGGCCTTGTCCTTGTCCGACAGCGCCGTCACCGAGAGCCCGCCGCCCTGCCGGTTGAGTCCCTTGCGGTTGGACAGCTTGCCGCCGATCAGCACCTTGCAACGCACCTCGGCACCGGCCACCTCCTGCACGCTCAGGGCGACCAGGCCGTCGTCCAGCAGCAGCACGTCGCCGGCGTGCACGTCGCGCGGCAGGTCGTAGTAGCTGACGCCGACGCGAGTCGCGTCGCCGGGCGGTGCGTCAGGGCGGCAATCCAGCACGAACGGCGCACCGTCGACCAGTTCCACCGGCCCGTCCGCGAAGGTCTCGATGCGAATCTTCGGCCCCTGCAGGTCGGCCAGGATGCCGACTTCACACCCGGCGGCTGCCGACGCCGCGCGCACCGCATTGGCGCGCGCGCGGTGATCGTCCGGCTGTCCGTGCGAGAGGTTCAGGCGGACCACGTTGACGCCTTCGGCGATGATCCGTTCGAGCATGCCCGGCACGTCGGTGGCGGGGCCCAGGGTGGCGACGATCTTGGTGCGACGCAGAGGATTCTCGTTCATGTGCCGAGGCTAACAGATGCCGCGCGGCGCGCCATCACCCTGCATTCGTATGCATGCCGTCGATGTGCGCTGGCGCGCAGACGATGCCTTCGGGCTACCGCGCCAGGGCGAGGTTGAGCACCGCGGCCAGCCGCCGGCTGGCCTGGCGCAGGCGCAGCTCGGCCACCGGCAGCTCGGCCCTGACGTAGGCCGGATCGATCTCGTGCCCGGCCGGATAGAAGCCGGGCTCGGCGGTGATCCGGCAGGATTCCTCGGCCCATTGCGCATAAGGGTTGTCCAGCGGCGCGACCGGCGCCGGCAGGCTCACCGGCACCGCCGAATCGAGTTGCTGCGCATAGGCCTGCCAGTCGAGCCCGCGGCTGGACAGCAACCCCGAATCCCACACCTTGTGCAGGTTGCTGCCCCTGCCGTCGAACTGCACCTGGTACGTATTGCCGCCCTTGTCGTCGCGGTAGCCGGCATGCAGCGGCTGGTGGATGTCGCCGACAAAATGCACCACGAACTTCAGCGCCTCGCGGCGTGCGCTGTCCGGCTTGCTGCGATCGCCGAGCACGCCGACGTAATACTGCAGGCCGGCCACCACGCAGCGGCCGTCGCGGCAGTCGCGCGGCGGCACGTAGTCGCAGGCGCTGCCGCCGCGGAAATTGACGTAGTGCTGGCCGCGCGTCTGTTTCCACAATGCCGCGCGCGCCGGGTCGTCCTGGATCTGGTCGGGCCAGTTGGCCACGTCGGCCAGGCGCTGCGTGTGCTCCGGCGCCAGCAGGCGCTCCAGCTCGGCCTCGGCAGCCGGACCCAGGTGCCGTTGCGCCAGCTCGGCGACCACGCTGTGGCCGAGCGGTCCCCAGGCCTGGGCCGATGGCGCGACAGCGAACATGACGGCCACGAAGGCAAGTGAACGACTGGAGAGGGACATGATGACTGCCGGCGCAAAGGCCGCAGTCTGCCACAGCGACAATCGGGCGCGGGCCATCCGGACGCTTTCATTGTAAGATTTCACGGCTGAAACACCGGCACCGTGGCCCGCGGCTGCCATCCCTCATCGCAACATTCCCAATCGCCCTCAGGAGGACGTTCCCTCATGACCATCAAGGTCGGCATCAACGGCTTTGGCCGCATCGGTCGCAACGTGCTGCGTGCAGCCGTGCAGAATTTCGGCAACGACATCGAGATCGTGGCGATCAACGACCTGCTGGAGCCGGACTACCTTGCCTACATGCTGGGCTACGACTCGGTGCACGGCCGCTTCGAGGGCGACGTGAAGGTCGAGAATGGCCATCTGCTGGTCAACGGCAAGCGCATCCGCCTGACCCAGGAACGCGACCCGGCCAACCTGAAATGGAACGAGGTGAACGCCGACGTGGTGATCGAATCCACCGGCCTGTTCCTGACCAAGGAAACCGCGCAGAAGCACCTGGATGCCGGCGCGAAGAAGGTGATCCTGTCGGCGCCGTCGAAGGACGACACGCCGATGTTCGTCTACGGCGTGAACGACAAGAAGTACGCCGGCGAGGCGATCGTCTCCAATGCCAGCTGCACCACCAACTGCCTGGCGCCGGTGGCCAAGGTGCTCAACGACAAGTGGGGCATCAAGCGCGGCCTGATGACTACCGTGCATGCGGCCACCGCGACGCAGAAGACCGTCGACGGCCCGAGCAACAAGGACTGGCGCGGCGGCCGCGGCATCCTGGAGAACATCATTCCCTCCTCCACCGGCGCCGCCAAGGCCGTCGGCGTGGTGATCCCCGAGCTCAACAAGAAGCTCACCGGCATGAGCTTCCGCGTGCCGACCTCGGACGTATCCGTGGTCGACCTCACCGTCGAGCTGGAAAAGCCCGCGACCTACGCGGAAATCTGCGCCGAGATGAAGGCGCAGAGCGAAGGCGCGCTGAAGGGCATCCTCGGCTACACCACGGACAAGGTCGTCGCCACCGATTTCCGCGGCGACGCGCGCACCTCGATCTTCGACGCCGAGGCCGGCATCGCGCTCGACGACACCTTCGTCAAGCTGGTGAGCTGGTACGACAACGAGTGGGGCTACTCGAACAAGTGCCTGGAGATGGTGCGGGTGGTGGCGAAGTAAGCCGCCTTCCATGCGACACGAAAAAGCCCGCACAACGCGGGCTTTTTCGTATCTATCATCCTGACGACGACCGGCCCTTCAACGCTGTAGCAGCGGCAGCTTGTCCGGCACGCCGTCCCACTTCGCAGCGTCCTCCATCGACGGGATCTTGCTGGTCAGTACCGGCCACTCGCGCGCCAGCTCGGCATTGATCGAAAGAAAGATTTCCTGCCCCGCCGGTACGTCGAGCTCGGGGAAGATCGCGCCGACCGGGCACTCCTCCACGCACAGCGTGCAATCGATGCATTCGTCCGGGTCGATCACCAGGAAATTCGGACCTTCGTGGAAGCAGTCCACCGGGCACACCTCGACGCAATCGGTGTGCTTGCAGTTGATGCAGTTCTCGGTGACGACGTGCGTCATCGTGCCTCCTTCCGACACCCGTCGGCGATGGCTACAGTGTCGGTGACAGCCGGTGCCGCGGCCATGATCCAGATCAGTGCCCGCCGCGCGCCGCCACCGCAGAATTTACCTGAGCCCCACCCCATCCCCAAGGAGCAACACATCATGATGCGCAAACTGATTGCCATTGCCCTGCTCGGCCTGCTCTCCACCCCGCTGATGGCCGCCGAATGCGCGACCACCATCGAGGGCAGCGACGCCATGCAGTTCAACCAGAAAACCATCACCGTGCCGAAGACCTGCAAGACCTTCAAGGTCACCCTGAAGCACACCGGCAAGCTGCCGGTCACCGCGATGGGCCACAACTGGGTGCTGTCGCACAGCGCCGACGAGTCCGGCGTGATCGCCGACGGCATGAAGGCCGGTGCCGCCAACAGCTACGAGAAGCCGGGCGACGCGCGCATCATCGCGCACACCAAGCTGATCGGCGGCGGCGAATCCGACACCGCCACGATCGACGTGGCCAAGCTGAAGGCCGGCGAGCAGTACGCCTACTTCTGCACTTTCCCCGGCCACGCCGCGCTGATGAAGGGCACGCTGAGCCTGGGCCAGTAAGCCTCCCGGTACAGCGACGCATCCGGCTGCTCGTGGCCGGATGCGTTTTTTGTTGCCGGCAAACTTGCACATCGTTCCGCGCACGGATCCACAATGTCCCGCATGAACCCACCGTCGCCCTTGGACGAACCGGCCATCGCCAGGCTGGTCGACCGTTTCTACGAGAAGGTGCGGCGCGAGCCGCAGATCGGCCCGATCTTCAATGCGGCCGTGCACGACTGGGACGAACACAAGCGCCTGCTGACCTCGTTCTGGGCCTCGGTGGCGTTGCGTGCAGGCAGTTATCACGGCAACCCGATGGGCGCGCACCGGCCGCATCCGATCCGCGCCGAACACTTCGACCGCTGGCTCGCGCTGTGGCGCGAAACCTGTGCCGAGGAACTGGACGAAGCCAGCGCCACGCTGATGCTGGAATACGCCGAACGCATCGGCCGCAGCCTCAAGCTGGGCCTCGGCCTGCACCCGCAGGCGCAGCCGTTCGGCGTGCCGATCGTGGGTATCGAGCGGCCGTAGGAGCGCACCCTGTGCGCGATGGCTCTTCGTTACGTCACCGAAAAGCATCGCGCACAGGGTGCGCTCCTACACGTGGTCACTCAGCCCAGCGCTTTCAACGCCGCGTCGTAGTTCGGCTCGTGACCGATCTCGCCGACCAGTTCGGCGTGGATCACCTTGTCGTGCCTGTCCAGCACCAGTACCGCGCGTGCGGCCAGTCCGGCCAGCGGGCCGCTGGCGATCGCCACGCCGTAGTCGTTGAGGAACTGGCGGCCGCGCATCAGCGACAGGTTAGTCACCTGGTCCAGCCCCTCGGCGCCGCAGAAGCGCGCCTGCGCGAACGGCAGGTCGGCCGAGATGCACAGCACCACGGTGTTGTCGAGCTTGCCGGCCAGTTCGTTGAAGCGGCGCACCGAGGCGGCACACACCCCGGTGTCGACGCTGGGGAAGATGTTCAGCACCTTGCGCTTGCCGGCGTAGCCGGACAGCGCCACGTCGGACAGGTCACCGCCGACCAGGCTGAATGCCGGCGCGGTCGAACCCACCGCGGGAAACTGGCCGTCGACGCTGATCGGCTGGCCTTTGAACGTGACATGGGACATCGTGCACCTCGTGTGTGGATGGATGGCTACAAGTAGAACATGGTCTTGGCCAGGAAGACGATGCCCACCATCAGGCCCAGCACGATGCGATGGGTATGCCGGAACCGGCAGACGTCCATCTTTCCGCTGCGCATCGCCCACATCGCGTTGACGAACACGCCGAGCACGCCGAACGCCAGCAGCACCTTCAGCAGCAGCCAGTTGCCGAAGCGGCTTCCCACGCAGGCCACGCCATCGCAGCGGATGTCGAACAGCACGAAACCGCTGGCGAACAGCAGCACCACGATCACCGGCATGAACCGGCGCACCCGCGCCATGATCGCCTGCTCGATACGCTGCATGATGGCCGCGTCGAAATGCTTGTGCAGCGACTCGACCACCAGCACCTCGAACGTCACCGCGCCCACGAACACGATGGCGCACGCCAGGTGCACCAGCACGATCCACGGATACCAGGCACCCATGCGGATTCTCCCGAAGCTTTCCCGGAAGTCTGCGCGCGGCCGGCACTTGCCGCGCTGATATGGATCAAGCTGCGGGAGGCGGCCGCCTCAGCCGCGCGGCTGGGCGACCACCTTGCGGATCGCTTCCACGAACTCGGGGTCGAGTTTGCCGATTCTCGTGGTGCGGGCGGCGATGCGGCCGTCGGCGTCGAGCAGGATCAGTTCGCTGCTGTGGTTGAACTCGCCATCGGGCAGTTGCCGGTACTGCAGGCCGAGCACGCCGGACAGCTGGCGCACCTGCGCCGGCTCGGCCCGCGCCAGGGTCCAGATGCGCGGGTCCAGCTTGCGCTTCTGCGCGTAGCTCTTCAGCGTGGCCACGTCGTCCTTGGCCGGGTCGAAGCTCACCGCGAGCAGGTCGATCTGCGCACGCGTGGCCGGATCCAGCGCGTTGCGGGTCAGCCGCAGGCTGTCGATGATCATCGGGCAGACCATCTGGCACGAGGTGTAGAACATCGTCACCAGCTGCGGCCGGCCGCGCCGCTCGGCCAGCGTCTGCTGGCGGCCGTCCTGGTCGGTCAGCTGCACCGGCAGGTTGTACACCGAGTCGCCGGGCAGCGGGGTGGCCGCCCGCGCGCTGCCGAGCAGCAGGAGCATCGCAAACAGGGGCAACAGGCGCTTCATGACGCGTTCCTCATTCGGGCTTCGCGCAGCGGAAGCCCATGTTGTTGGTGGTGTCGGCCGCCTTCAGCGCAGACAGCATCGCGATGCGCATCAGCACCGCGTAGTTTTCTTTTTCCTGCAAGCTGATCGCACCGGCGCCGCAGAACTTCAGCAGGTCCGGGTCGCCCTGCTCGCGACTGTCGCTGGCGACCATCAGCGCATTGAAGTCGTCGACCCATTCCCACACCAGGTTGTTGAGGTCGCGCACGCCGTAGGCGTTCGGCGCACCGCCGATGTCCGGCAGCCCCTTGCCGGACGGACGCGAGTACCAGCCCAGGATGCTTTCGCGCCAGGCCGGATCGGCGCGGGCATCGCGGCGGGTGGCGTCGGCCGCGGCCGCGTATTCCCACTCGTACCAGCTCGGCAGGCGGGCCTGCTCGCTTTCGCAATATGCCTGCGCGGCGAACCAGCTGACCCGGGTCACCGGCTGCTCGGGCAGCGCTGCATCACCCAGGGTTCCGGCGTCGGCCCAGTGAGTGAGATAGCGTTCGTCGGCGAGGATCTTCGCGACCTGGTCGCGCCGCCATTGCGGATGGATCTTCACGAACGCCAGGAACTCGGCATTGGTGACCGGCTCGGTGCGCAGGCGGAACGGCGCGATCTGCGCCGAAGCCACTTTGCCGTCGGCCGGCAACACGCTGCTGAAACTGCCTCCCGGCAGGGCGACGTAGTCCGCCGCCGCTGCCGGGAGCGCCAGCATCAGGCAAATCCCGGCCAGTGCCAGTCGTGCACGCATATCAATGTTCCGCCGTCGCCGCCGGTGCGGCCGCGGCACGTGCCTTGGCCACCTCTTCCTTGCTGATCTGCCCGCCCGGGTTGTCCCAGCTGTTCAGCACGTAGGTCAGGATGTTCGCCACCTCGTCGTCGTTCAGCTGCGCCATCGGCGGCATCACCGAGTCGTACTCGTGGCCGTTCACCGTGATCTTGCCGGTCAGGCCGTGCGTCACGATGGTCATCGCCCGCTTCGGATCGGCCGCCAGGTAGTCCGACTTCGCCAGCGGCGGGAACACGTTCGCCAGGCCCTCGCCGTTCGCCTGGTGGCACACCGAGCAGGTGCCGGTGAACAGTTGCTTGCCCGCCGCGATCTGCTCGGCCTTGGTCAGCGTGCCG
>DATCUT010000145.1:0-5671 GCA_036561785.1 Rhodanobacter sp. | reverse complement strand
CGCGAAGGTGATGCCGTGGGCCTGGCCGCCGCGCAAGGCGAAGAACGCGTCGCCGCGTTGCACCCGGCGCGAATCGAGGCTCAGGCCGGACACCACGATGCGGCCGGTCTCCGGCGCGGCGGCGATCGGCGCATCGGCGATGCCCAGCAGCAACTGGTCGAGGTGGCCGGTGCTCATGGCGTGCCCTCGTCGATCGGGGCATCGTCGATCGGCGCCTCGACCGGCGGCTTGCTGCCGACCAGCCCGTCGATATTCTGCAGCGGGCCGCCCACGTACCAGCGGCCGATGTTGTCCGGCGGCACGTCGAGCAGGCGCAGCGCGCCCTCCATCACCTTGGCGAACACCGGCGCGGAGACCATGCCGCCGTAGTAGCTGCCCTTCTGCGGGTCGTCGATCACCACCACCGCGGCCAGGCGCGGGTTCGATGCCGGCACGATGCCGGCGAACGCCGCCGTGTAGTTGTCCTTGGCGTAACTGCCGGCGCTGGCCTTGTGCGCGGTGCCGGTCTTGCCGGCCACGCTGTAGTTGGCGATGCGCGCCTGCGGCGCCGTGCTGCCCGGCCCGGTCACCGTCTCCATCATGCGGACCAGCTGGGTCGCCACTTCCGGCGAGATGATCTGCTTGGCGGCGACGTCGCCACCCTTGATGAAGCTGGGGCTGTGCATCACCCCACCGTCGGCGATGGTGGCGTAGGCGTTGGCCAGCTGCAGCACGGTGACGTTGAGGCCGTAACCGTAGCCGAGAATGGCCTTTTCCAGCGGCCGCCAGTCGCGCCCGATCCGCAGGTAGCCGGAGGCCTCGCCGGGGAAGCCGCTCTCGGTGCTGTTGCCGAAACCGAACGCGCGGTAGGTGTCGTACATCAGCGAGGTGTCGAGCTGCATGGCGATGCGCGCCGCGCCCACGTTGCTCGACTTGGTGATCACGCCGGTCGGCGTCAGCACCCCGTAGTTGTGCGTGTCGTGGATGTCGTGGCCCTGGAAATACCAGTGCCCGCCGGTGGTGTCGATGAGCGGGCTGGTCGGCGTGTACTTGCCGCTGGACAGCGCCGCCGCCATCAGGATCGGCTTCACCGTCGAGCCCGGCTCGAGCACATCGGTCATCGCCCGGTTGCGGCGCTGGCCGGGCCGGCTGCCGCTGAGCGCATTCGGGTTGTAGGTGGGCAGGTTGACCATCGCCAGCACTTCGCCGGTCTTGATGTCGAGCACCACCATCGAGCCGGAGTCGGCCTGGAATTTCTCCAGCGTGTTCTTCAGCTCGCTGTAGGCGAGGAACTGGATGCGCCGGTCGATGCTGAGCGTGAGGTTCTGTCCCGGCTTCGGCGCGCGCACCTGCTCGATGTCCTCCACCACGTGGCCCATGCGATCGCGGATGACGCGCTTGGCGCCCGGCTTGCCGGCCAGCCAGTCGTCGTAGGCCAGCTCGAGACCTTCCTGGCCGCGGTCGTCGATGTTGGTGAAGCCGAGCACGTGCGCGGTCACTTCGCCGGACGGGTAGTAGCGCTTGAACTCGCGCTGGCCGTTGATGCCGGGAATGCCCAGGTCCAGCACGGCCTGCGCCGCGGCCGGCGCCATCTGCCGGCGCAGGTAGACGAACTCGCGGTCCGAACGCTGCGCCAGCTGCGCCTTCAGGCCGTCCGCATCCACGCCCAGCGCCTGCGCCAGTGCGGGGATGCGCTCGTCGTTGTCGAGCACCTCGGACGGGTTCGCCCAGATCGACATCATCGGGGTCGACACCGCCAGCGGCTCGCCGTTGCGGTCGAAGATGGTGCCGCGCGATACCGGAATCGGCATCTCGCGCAGGAACCGCGCGTCGCCCTGGCGCTGGTAGAACTGCTTGCGCACCACCTGCAGGTCGAACGCGCGCGCGACCAGGCCGATCGAGGCCAGTCCGAGCAGGCCGACCACCACCACCATGCGTCGGCGCGCACTGGGGCCGGCGCTGCGGCGGCGGCCGGACTGAGGGGGAGTGTTGCGGTTGCGCCAGCTCATCGCAGCAACCGGATGTCTTGCGGGCGCGGATCGACCATGCCCAGCTTCTGCCGGGCCTCGTCGTCGATGCGCCGCGGTTCGGCGTAGGTGGCCTGCTCCAGCTCGAGCTTGCCGTATTCGATGTTCAGCTCGTCGCGCTGGTTCTGCAACGCGGTCAGGTTGACGAACAGCACGCGGCTCTCGTGGCGCGTCCACACCACGCCGAGTGCGCTGGCCAGCACCGCGACCAGCAGGGTCAGCAGGCACAGGGCGCCGAGCGCCTTCATGACCGGCCTCCTTCAAGAAGGCCATGATCAGACAACTTCTCCGCCACGCGCAGTACGGCCGAGCGCGCGCGCGGGTTCGCCGCCAGCTCGGCGTCGGACGGGAACTGCGCCTTGCCGACCGCTGCCAGCCGCGCCGGGGCGGCCTGTACCGGCGGTCCGCGGCGGCTGTTCTGCACGCGGCCGGAGTGGTCGCGGACGAACAGCTTCACCGCGCGGTCTTCCAGCGAGTGGAAGCTGATCACCGTCAGCCGGCCGCCGGGCTTGAGCCGTTCCAGCGCCGCGTTCAATCCCTGATGCAAGGCATCCAGCTCGCCGTTCACGCGGATGCGCAGCGCCTGGAAGCTGCGCGTGGCCGGATGCTTGCCCGGTTCGCGCCGGCCCGCCACGCGCTCGATCAGCGCGGCCAGCTGGCCGGTGCGGGTGAACGGAGTGGCGTCGCGGTCGGCCACGATGGCGCGCGCGATGCGCCGGCTGTGGCGCTCTTCGCCGTAGTGCCACAACACGTCGGCGATCTCGCGCTCGCTGGCCTGGGCCAGGAAATCCGCGGCGCTCTCGCCCTGGGTGGTGTCCATGCGCATGTCCAGCGGCGCATCGGCCATGAAGCTGAAGCCGCGCGCGGCCTCGTCCAGCTGCGGCGAGGACACGCCGAGGTCGAGCAGCACGCCGTCGAGGCCGGCCGCGGTCTCGTCCCATTCGGCCAGGCTGGAGAAATTTGCATGCCGGATCGCCACCCGCGGGTCGCCGGCGAATTCGGTCCGGGCCGCGGCGATAGCGGTGGGATCGCGATCCATCAGCAGCAGGCGGCCGTCGGAGCCGAGGCGCGACAGAACCGCGCGGGCGTGACCGCCGCGACCGAAGGTTCCATCGAGATAGCGCCCGCCAGCCTGCACGGCGAGTCCCTCCACTGCTTCACCCAGCATCACCGGGATGTGCCGCAACTGCTGCTCGGCCATGCCGCACTCCCGCTCCCGTCCCGCCAAATTCGACTGCCTCACCGTTGCCGGTTAAAGGCGAAGACCCGCCATGTGTTCCGTGATGTCGTCCTCGCCGATGACCTGGCGGATCTTGGCCAGGTGGGCCTGTTCGCTCCACAGCTCGAACTTGTTGCCCATGCCCAGCAACACCGCCTTCTTCTCGATGCCCGCCGCGGCGCGCTGGCTTGCCGGCAGCAGAACCCGTGCCGCGCCGTCAGGCTCGACCACGGCAGCGGCACCCACCAGCTTCATCTGCATGTCGCGATGGGCGGCTTTGACCTTGGGCAACGCATTCACCTGGTCGCGCACCTGTTCCCACTCGCCATGCGGAAACAGCCACAGGCAACCCGGCTCGAACGGGTTGTAGGTGATCACTAGACGATTGGCGCACTCGCCCGCCACCTGCTCCCGATATGCCGTCGGAATGGTCAGGCGACCCTTGTCGTCGATGGTGATGGCGGTTTCGCCCTGAAACACGATCAGCAGACTCCACTAAAACCCACGATTTCACACTGAAGCCCACGATAATCTCGCCCCATGAGACTGTCAAGGGAAATCGCTTGTGAATCAAGGAGTAAAGGCAGAATGCTGACCATACATGCAGCATATTCTCAGGAACACCGGCAAGGTGTTTGAAAGCAGGGAATTTTTTATAAATCCCAACACACCGCTTTGGACTCAAACCGGACGAAATCGGGCCGGACCGACGGCATGATGCCGCTCTGGGATGAATCGCCGTTCACACAGACGCCTTCATCACCACCGCGACGACGGGTCGCGGTGGTGATGAAGGCACGGAAGAGGTGGAGTCGGCCTGTAAGCCGGGTTCTGTACGTCTTGCGACGCGACAGTCATTCCTCTCGGCCAGGCGTCGCCGCCTGGCTCCAGCAACCTACCCGGGAACAACGCGGGCCGCGTTATCGTTCCCCTATTTGGTCTTGCTCCGAGTGGGGTTTACCGTGCCGTACGACGTTGACCCCGTACGCGGTGCGCTCTTACCGCACCCTTTCACCCTTACCTGATCCTCTTGCGAGGCCATCGGCGGTCTGCTCTCTGTTGCACTGGCCGTCAGCTCACGCTGCCCAGGAGTTACCTGGCACTCTGCCCTGCGGAGCCCGGACTTTCCTCGACGCGCTTGCGCGCGACGCGACTGTCCGGCCGACTCCACGTACAAGTCTAGTAGGAGCGCACCCTGTGCGCGATGCTTTTTACCGATGTCGCCGAAAGGCATCGCGCACAGGGTGCGCTCCTACCCTCCATACAGGAGTTTTCGCGGCGCGCCGCTGATCGCCGCCGCCAGCTTCGCTGCCTTCGCCGGCGGCAGTTCCTCGCGCAGGATCGCGAAGACGCGTTTCCCCTCGCCCAGCTTCGCGTCCACTTCCTCGCCGCGCCCCGCGACCAGGATCACATGCTCGCCACGCTGCTGGTCGGGATCGGCGACGACGCGCGCCGCCAGCTCCGCCAGCGGCGCGCCCAGCACGGTCTCGAACAGCTTGGTCAGTTCGCGCGCCAGCACCGCCTCGCGGTCGGCGCCGAACACGTCGCGCATGTCGGCCAGGCTCTCGGCGACCCGATGCGACGACTCATAGAAGATGAGCGTGCGCGCGTCGCTCGCCAGCTCCTGCAGCCGGCTGCGCCGTGCGGCGGCTTTCGGCGGCAGGAAACCTTCGAACACGAAACGGTCGCTGGGCAGGCCGGCCACCGACAGCGCGGCGATCGCCGCGCAGGCACCCGGTACCGGGATGCAGCGGATGCCGGCGGCGCGCGCGGCGCGCACCAGCCGGAAACCCGGATCGCTGATCAGCGGCGTGCCCGCATCGGAGATCAGCGCCACCGCATCGCCGCCCTGCATCCGGCGCACGATGGCGTCCACCGCATCGCGCTCGTTGTGCTCGTGCAGCGCGATCAGCGGCGTGTCGATGTTGTGATGCACCAGCAGCGGCCGGCTGTGCCGGGTATCTTCCGCCGCGATCACCGCCACCGCGCGCAAGGTTCCGATCGCGCGGGCGGACAGGTCATCGCGATGGCCGATGGGCGTGGCAACCACCCACAGGCAGCCTGGCTGAACAGATGACATCTGAGAACTCCTGCGCCGTAAGCCGGCAAGTCGATCCGCTATGATCGCGCATTGACGACCATGACGAACAAGGGATTTCCCATGCGCTTCATGCGCCTCTCGCGCGTCGCCGCGATCGGACTGCTGTTTTCACTGGCGCTGGCCGCCTGCGTGCCGGCGAACGCACCGCGCTCGCCGGCCGAACTTGCCGCCGCGCAAAGCGCCGAGGCGCTGTCCCGGCAAGGCCAGTTCGACCAGGCGGCCCAGGCATGGCTGGCCCTGGCCACGCAATCGCGCGGCCACGCCGACAGCTACCGCCTGCTCGCCGCCGAGGCATGGCGCGAGGAAGGTCAGCTCGAGCGCGCCGCCCCGGTGCTGGACGGCATC
>DATCUT010000144.1:0-19847 GCA_036561785.1 Rhodanobacter sp. | reverse complement strand
CGAACCCGCCCCGGCGGTGCAGCGCGAGCCGATCCTGTCCGCGCCGCCGCCCGGCAGCATGCAAGGCGCGCAGCATCATGCCGGCTCGGTGCGCTCGGGCCAGCAGATCTACGCACGCGATCGCGACCTGATCGTCACCGGCGCCGTCGCCAACGGCGCCGAGGTGATCGCCGACGGCAACATCCACATTTACGGCGGCCTGCGCGGCCGCGCCATGGCCGGTGCGCAGGGCGACGGCAAGGCGCGCATCTTCGTGTCCGACTTCCGTGCCGAGCTGGTGGCGATCGCCGGGCAATATCGCGTGTTCGAGCAGATTCCTGACGACCTCGAGGGCCAGTCCGTGCAATGCTGGCTCGAAGGCGACAAGCTGTTGATCGCCAAGCTGTAACCCCCTACAACAAAAACAAACATGCGGAGATGGGCCCTTGACTGCTGAGATTATCGTTGTCACCTCCGGCAAAGGCGGCGTCGGCAAGACGACGACCAGCGCCTCGCTCGCCACCGGCCTGGCCATGGCCGGCAAGAAAACCGCCGTCATCGACTTCGACGTCGGCCTGCGCAATCTCGACCTGATCATGGGCTGCGAACGCCGCGTGGTGTACGACTTCGTCAACGTCGTGCACGGCGAATCCACGCTGAAGCAGTCGCTGATCAAGGACAAGCGCTACGACAACCTGTACGTGCTGGCCGCCAGCCAGACCCGCGACAAGGACGCGCTGACCCAGGAAGGCGTCGAGAAGGTGCTCGACGGCCTGTCCGAGGACGGCTTCGACTACGTCGTCTGCGACTCCCCGGCCGGCATCGAGAAGGGCGCCCACCTGGCGATGTACTTCGCCGACCACGCGGTCGTCGTGGTCAACCCGGAAGTGTCCTCGGTGCGCGATTCCGACCGCATCCTCGGCCTGCTCGCCAGCAAGACCCGGCGCGCGGAAAAGGGCGAAGGCGCGGTCACCCAGCACCTGCTGCTGACCCGCTACAACCCGGCACGCGTGGCGATCGGCGAGATGCTCAGCGTCAAGGACGTCGAGGAGATCCTCGGTATCGAGGTGGTCGGCGTGATCCCCGAATCGGAGAACGTGCTGACCGCCTCCAACAACGGCATCCCGGTGATCGTCGACGCCAACTCCCAGGCCGGCCAGGCCTACGGCGACACGGTGGCCCGCATCCTCGGCGAAGAGCGCCCGCTGCGCTTCATCGACGTGCCCAAGAAGGGCTTTCTCCAGCGCGTGTTCGGAGGTTGATCACGATGGGTATTCTCGATTTCCTGAAGCGCAAGCCCGAAGCCACCGCCACGGTGGCGCGCGAGCGCCTGCGCATCATCGTGGCGCAGGAGCGCTCCACCCGCGGCGCACCGGACTACCTGCCGATGATGCGCAACGAACTGCTCGAAGTGATCAAGAAATACGTCCACGTCGACCTCGATGCGATCAACATCAATTTCGAGCGCGACAGCGGCCACGAAATCCTCGAACTCTCGGTCACCCTGCCGGAAGGCAAGCAGGCCGCCAAGAGCGAAGCCAAGACCGGCTGAGCGATCGCCGATAGCCTGACCGCCGGGCGACCTCGCGTCGCCCGGCTCCCTTCCCCACCGAAGTCATCTGCGCCATCGCGCACGCCCATGCACCCCGACATCCCTCCTGCCTCCGGCGACCCGGCCAGCACCGTGCTGCGCGTGGGCCAGATCGGCTTCGATGCGCCAACCGCCCTGCTCGGCCGTTTCGGCCTGCAGCTTCAACGCGTGGCGCCGGGCGAACCGATCCCCGGCAGCTTCTGGGGCGACGAGGAAGCCGGCATCATCGGCACCACCGTCTACGCCCGCGACGACACCCCGGTGCATTCCCTGCTGCACGAGGCCGGCCACCTGATCGTGCTGCCGCCGGAAAGACGTCCAGACGTCCATACCGACGCCACCGACTCGATCGAGGAAGAAGACGCCACCTGCTACCTGCAGATCGTGCTGGCGGACGAACTTCCCGGCGTGGGACGCGAGCGCCTGATGGCCGACATGGACGCGTGGGGCTACACGTTCCGGCTCGGCTCGGCCCGCGCATGGTACGAGCAGGACGCGGACAACGCCCGCGCGTTCCTCAAGGCGCGCGACCTGCCTCACGGCACGCCCTGACGACTCCCGATTCCCGGCTACTTCACGTGCCAGTCGCCGTCGGTGCCCTTGCGGTACTTCTTCTTCACCGCCGCCCAGGCCACCTTGTGCGCGGCCTCCTCGCGCGACTCGTCACCGCGGCGCGCGCCCTTGTCGGCGTACTCGTTCCAGGCGCTGTTGAACGCCTCCTTGTAGATCTCCTGCGCGTGCCTCGGCACGCGGTCGCGCACGGCATCGGGCAGCTCGCTGATGGATGAGTACGGCATGGCGCGGGCTCCGCAGCTGAAGGAATGACGTGCCACTACCGTGTGCCCCGCGCGATCAAGCCGTCGTCAACTTCATGTTGCCGCCACGGTAACCACGACGCCCCGTTCAGCGACGTGAGACGTGCGGGTCGTCCGGCACGTACCAGCGCCAGTGTTCGTCGGCCGCACGGGTGATGCCCACGCGCGTCGTCGCCACGGGAGCCGCGGGCGGCGGCATGCCGTCGTCGACGATGCTGAATCCGCTGGCGCCCCCGACCAGGTCGATGCCGTCCTGCGCGCGGCCGATGCCCAGTGCCTGGCACAGCCGCGCCGGTCCACGGCACAAGTCGCGATCGCTGCGGCAACTTGTTCGCGCCGCGCGCATCGCGGGCAGTCCGTCCAGCGGCGCCAACGCGCGCAACAACACCGCGACGCCTTCGCCCTCCTCGCCGCACACCGGGTTGCAGCACCAGTGCATGCCATAGGTGAAGTACACGTAGAGCAGCCCCGGCGCACCAAACATCGTCGCATTGCGTGCCGTGCGGCCGCGCCAGGAGTGCGCGGCCGGATCCATCGGCCCGCAGTAGGCCTCGGTTTCCACGATGCGACCGCTGCGGCCGTCCGCGCCCAGCAGCACCTTGTTCAGCAGGTCGGGGGCGACCTCGCGCGGATCGCGCCGGTAGAACGCGCGATCCAGCACCACGTAGCGGTCAGGCATGCGCGAACATCCGCTGCGCGAAAGCCGACGCAGGCATTCGATGGGACACTGCCAGCGCCATGCTCAGTCCACCGCCTTCGCCACGTAGCCGCCCACCTCGGCGCGAAACCCTATCGCCAGGCGGTTCCAGCCATTGATGGCAATGATGGCCAGGGTCAGCTCGACCATCCCCTTCTCGTCGAACTGCGTGCGCACCTCGTCGTACAGCGCGTCGGGCAGATCGTTCGTGGCAACCAGGGTGATCGCCTCGGCCCAGCTCAGTGCCGCGCGTTCGCGGTCCGTGTAGAACGGCGCCTCGCGCCATGCCGACAGCAGGTACAACCGCTGCTCGGTTTCGCCGGCGGCACGCGCATCCTTGCTGTGCATGTCCAGGCAATAGGCACAGCCATTGATCTGCGAGACACGCATCTTCACCAGTTCGATCAGCGAGGGCTCCAGGCCGGTGCGGTGCACGCCGGCCTCCAGCGCCAGCATCGCCTTGAACGCGTCGGGCGCGGCCTTCCTGTAATCAACGCGACTCTTCGTCATCGAAACCTCCAGTGGGTGAATGTCATGGCAGCACAAACAGCTGCTGTGCATCCGCATAGGTGAACGCAGACACCAGGCTGTCGAAGCGGCCACTCTCGAGCATCGCCGCGGCGGCGTGATCCACTGCCGCCATCGCCAGCGTGGCGAAACGCGTGGCCGTGCTCACGCGGGCAACCCCGAGCCGGGCCAGCTCGGCCAGGTCCGGCATGCCGGGTCCGGCGGCCACATTGATCGGGGCGTCGACCGCCCGTGCCAGCGCAGCCAGCGTGCCGCGGTCGTCCAGCCCGATCGGATAGATGCCATCGGCGCCCGCCGCCAGATAGGCCTGCGCACGCTGCACGGCGTCGGCAAGGCGTTCGGCCGGAGCGGCGGCATCGTGCTGCATCCAGTTGTCCACCCGCGCGTTGATCACGATCGGTACGCCAGCCGCATCGGCTGCCTCGCGTGCGGCGCGGATCCGTACGGCGGCTTCCTCGACGGGCCGCAGCGGGCCGTGGCCGGGTCGCCCGTCTTCCAAATTGATGCCCACCGCGCCGGCCGCGATCACTGCCCGCACCGTGGCGGCCACGTCCGCCGGCGTCTCGCCGTAGCCGGTCTCGATATCCGCCGTCACCGGCAGCTCGACCACCCGCGTGATCCGCGCGATCGCCGCCAACACCTCGGCCAGCGGCGCCTGTTCGCCGTCGGCGTAGCCGAGCGACCAGGCCACGCCGGCGCTGGTGGTGGCGACCGCCGCAAAACCGCGTCGCGCGAACAGCCGTGCGCTGCCCGCATCCCAGGCATTCGGCAACAGCAGGATCGCCGCGCGATCGTGCATCCGCCGGAACGCCTGCGCCTTGCCGACCTGTACTTGCATGTCCATCCACACACCCGCTGACGATGACGAAACCTGCAGCCTACGCCGCTTGCGTCTTGTCCGGCACTGGTTCCCTCCTGCGTTGCGGCCTAGAGTTGCCGATGGCAACCCGACGCACCGCGCTGGAGGGGACCATGGCCGTACGCAAGCTTGTGCTGCTGTTCGACGGCACCTGGAACAAGCCCGAGTCGAACACCAACGTGGAACGCCTGCGCCAGCTGATCGCGCCGCACGATGCCGACGGCAACCCGCAACAGGTCAACTACATTCCCGGCGTCGGCGTGAAGCGCGGCATCACCCACCTGCTCGGCGGCGCGTTCGGCTACGGCCTGTCCGACAACGTGATCGATGGCTACCGCTGGCTGTGCGGGACCTGGCAACCCGGCGACCAGCTCTACCTGTTCGGCTTCAGCCGCGGCGCCTACAGCGCGCGCAGCCTCGGCGGGCTGATCCGCAAATGCGGCCTGCTTCGGCGCGGTGCCGACGACAGCGTGGCCAAGGCCGATGTTTCCGCCGCCTACGATTTCTATCGCGACACCCGCAGCAAACCCGACGACCCGATCGGCGTGGAATTCCGCGCCAGCCATTCGATCGAGGTCGACATCCACTTCATCGGCGTGTGGGATACCGTCGGCTCGCTCGGCATTCCGGACACCGCCTCGTGGTTCCCGTACGCCCGCTCGCGCTACCGGTTCCACGACACCGAGCTCAGCAAGATCGTGAAGTACGCGTACCAGGCGCTGGCACTGGACGAGCACCGCGCCGACTTCGCACCCGCGGTGTGGACGCGCAACCCGTTCACGCTGAAGCCCGGTGAAACCCTCACCTCGAAGAAGCCCGAGCAGATCGAGATCGAGCAGCGCTGGTTCATCGGTTCGCACTCCGACGTCGGCGGCGGCAACGACTGCGACGGCGCCGGGCGCAAGCCCGATCTGCTGCCCGACCTGGCGCTGGCGTGGCTGCAGCGCAAGGCGATCGACGCCGGCATGGCCTGCAGCAAGCTGCTGGTCCCCGCGGCCGATGCCGACAGCGGCGTGCCGCGCAACTCGTACGCGGAATTCATGAGCGGCATCTACAAGGAATTCAAGTCACCGATCGATCGCCTGCTGGGCACCGGCGTCAACGAAAAGGTCGACGATTCGGTGTGGCAGCGCTGGCTTGCCGACGCCAGCTACCGCTCGCCGTCGCTGGTGCGGGCGCTGGCCGACGCCACCGTGCTGATGTCGGCAGATGCCGTGGTGCAGAACCCCGCGCCCCAGCCGGGGTCGCCGGCGTAACTCCCGTCACCCTCGATCCCGCGCCGGCCATCAGCGCGGCTCGGCGATCTCCGCCTGCATCACCGCCGCCGCCTCGGCACCTGCTGCAGGCTGCACCAGTTGGCGGGTCACGCCGTGGTACCACCACCACGCCAGCACGCCGACCAGGGTCAGCGTCGACGCGCCCAGCGCCAGATGCAGCATGCTGACCGACAGCAGCGGCGACATCACCCCGGCCACGAAGCTGCACAGCAGCAGGCTGGCAAATGCCTGCACCGAGGAAATCCCGCCGCGGTGGTGCGGAAAACGATCCAGCAGCAACAGCGTGAGGGTGGGAAACGCCAGCTGCACGCCGATACCGTGCAGGATCAGCGGCAGCATCGACCACGGCAGCCGCGGCGCGGGGAACAGCAGCGCCAGCAGCAGGTGCGCCGCACAGGCCAGCAGCATCACCGCGTAACCCAGGCTCACCGTGAACTTCGCACTGCGCCGCTCGGCCATCCGCCCGGACAGCCAGGCACCGCCGATCAGGCCGACCACCACCGGCAGGAACAGCCACGGAAAACCCTGCGCCGACAGCTGCAGCAGTTCGCGCACGATGTGCGGCGCCGAGGCGATATACAGGAACAGCCCGGCGAAGTTGACCGAGCTGGCGACCAGCAGCGGCCAGAACCGCCGGTCGCGGCCGAACGACAGGTAGCCGGCCAGCAGCGGCCGCGGCGCAAAACGGATGCGCCGTGCCGGCGGATGGGTTTCGTCCAGGAACAGCTGCAGGGCCAGCGCCAGCAGCAAGGTGAACCCCGCCAGCAGCCAGAAGATGCCGTGCCAGCCACCCAGCGGCAGCAGCAACGCGCCGATCATCGGCGCGATCACCGGCGCCACCCCGAAGATCATCATCACCTGCGACATCAGCCGTTGCGCGGCCGGCCCTTCCAGGCTGTCGCGGATCACCGCCCGCCCCACCACCAGGCCGGCGCCGGCGCACATGCCCTGCAGGCCGCGGCAGGCCAGCAGCATCGCGAACGAGGTGGACATCGCCGCGCCCACCGAGGCCAGCGCATACACCAGCATGCCGGCGACGATCACCGGCTTGCGCCCGATCGCGTCGGAGATCGCGCCGTGGAACAGGCTCATCGCCGCATACGTGATCAGATACACGCTGACCAGCTGCTGCAGCGCCGCGTCGTCGACCTGGAAGCGTGCGCCGACCAGCGGGAATGCCGGGAACACCGCGTCGATCGAGAACGGACCGATCATCGACAGCGCGGCCAGCAGCCAGGGCAGGCTGCGGCGCACGGTGCGGGGTGCTGGGTTCATGGCGGCATGGGGATGTCGACGGGTCGCGCAGTATAGACGGCCGCGCTTGACGGCGGGGTCGCCGGATCGACTAGGATGGCCCCTCGGAGATGGCATGCCTCCCGTTCCGGAACCCTCGGGCACACCGGGACAAACCGCTTCTCGTGATCCCGCGTTGAAGCCGATGATGCCTGCACCCCCGGTTTCCGGCGGCGCAGGCACGCCTGCCGCCGCGGCAACCGGACACTTTCACTGTCAGGAGGCACGCACGTGGGCTGGAACGGATTTGTGGCAATCGGCATCGGCGGCGCCCTGGGCTGCTGGCTGCGTTGGGGGTTGGGCGTGCTGCTCAATCCCGTCTTCCCCACCCTGCCGCTGGGCACGCTGGCGGCGAACCTCGCCGGCGGCCTGCTGATGGGCTGCGTGATGGGCCTGTTCGACCACTTCCAGGCGCTGTCGCCGGCACTGCGGCTGTTCGTGTTCACCGGCTTCCTCGGCGGGCTCACCACGTTCTCCACCTTCTCGGCCGAGTCGGCCACCCTGCTGCTGCGCCAGCAATACCTGTGGTTCAGCGGCCACGTGGCCGTGCACGTGGCCGGCTCGCTGGCGATGACCGTGCTCGGCATCGCCCTCACCCGCAGCCTCTTGCGCCACTGAACCGGGAGCAGCGCATGAACCAGGAAACCCTGCAACACGGCGTGCACCTGTATTTCTACTGCCACTCGCGCGCCAAGCACGACGGCATGCTGCTGTCCGAGTGGCTGCTGGAACAGGCCAGGGCGCATGGCCTGGGCGGCGGTTCGGTGTTCCGCGCGATCGCCGGCTTCGGCCGCCACGGCGTGCTGCACGAAGAACAGTTCTTCGAGCTGGCCGACGACCTGCCGGTGAAAGTGGAGTTCCTGCTGCGCGAGGAACAGGCCGAGCTGCTGCTGCAGCTGGTACGCAGCGCCGGCGTCGACGCGACGTATGCACGTTCGCCGGCAAGCTTTGCGGTACTCGGCAAGCATTGATCCCCACGAACCGCGCATCGCGAGGCAACACATGAGCCAGGACGACCTGAAGAATCGCGCCAGCGAACTGCTCGAACAGGCCGGCATCCGCATCGACGGCGACGCGCCGACCGACCTGCGCGTGCACGACGGGCGCCTGTACGCCCGCGTGTTCGCACACGGCTCGCTGGGCCTGGGCGAGGCCTACATGGATGGCTGGTGGGACGCCGACGACCTGCCCGCGCTGTGTACCCGCCTGCTCACCGCCGGGCTGGACCAGGAACTGAAGACGCTCGACACCCTGCTCGCCCACCTCAAGGCGCGCTTCATCAACCTGCAGCGCGGCGAGCGCGCATTCGAGATCGGCAAGGCGCACTACGACCTCGGCAACGACCTGTTCCACGCCATGCTCGGCAAGCGCATGGTGTATTCCTGCGGCTACTGGGCCAAGGCCGACAACCTCAACGACGCGCAGGCGGCCAAGCTCGACCTGATCTGCCGCAAGCTGCAGCTGAAGACCGGCCAGCGCGTGCTCGACATCGGCTGCGGCTGGGGTGAGGCGCTGAAGTACGCGGCCGAGCGCTACGGCATCGAGGGTGTCGGCATCACCGTGTCGCAGGAGCAGGCCGATTACGCGCGCGAGCTGTGCGCCGGGCTGCCGATCGAGATCCGCCTGCAGGATTACCACGACGTCGAGGATCATTTCGACGCGGTGTACTCGCTGGGCATGTTCGAGCACGTCGGCGGCAAGAACTACCGCGCCTACTTCGAAACCGTGCGCCGCTGCCTGAAGGACGACGGCCTCTCGCTACTGCATTGCATCGGCAGCAACAGCGCGCCGGCGCAGACCGACCCGTGGATCGAGAAATACATCTTCCCGAACTCGGTGATCCCCGCCGCCAGCCAGGTCGCGGTGGCGCTGGAAGACCTGTTCGTGGTCGAGGACTGGCACAACTTCGGCGCCGACTACGACCGCACTCTGACCGCCTGGCGCGCCAACATCGAAGCGGCATGGCCGAACCTGCCGGCGAGCTACGACGAACGCTTCCGGCGCATGTGGCGCTACTACCTCGCCGTCTCCGCCGCGGTGTTCCGCAGCCGCCGCGACCAGCTGTGGCAGATCACCCTGAGCCCGCGCGGCGTGCCCGGCGGCTACCGCGTGCCGCGCTGAAACCGCTGTTCGTCGGGGAGTTGCCGCCAACACCGGCGCGACGCATAGTGCAGTTTGTCATCGCACGGGGAATTCCGCCGCTTAACTCCGGCGTTAGTACTTACCGAGGGTTCTATGGAACTCAATCCAGACATGATTGAATGCGATCTTTGCGGATCACATTGCCACTACGGCAAAGGACGATATGAGGCGCACAAATTGCACTCGTATGGGGGGATCATGTGCTGCAACGCTTGCTGGAACGGCAACTGGGATGGTTGGTCGTCCCACCACGAGCCGTCTCTACTTACGCACCTTCGGCAAAAAGGGTTGCCCATTCCAGACCGCAACAGCAATGGTCGGCTATCTAGAGAATGATTTCACATAGCCCTACAGAGGCGGAGCCTCATGCCAAATATAGATAGCAAATTGGATCTTTGGTACGGCGGTAACACACACGCTTGCGTCGGATATAACAACGGTGCTGTCAGCGGCTGCGGTCAAATAGTTCCTCCGAATAGCCTCGTGTCATCAGCTCTCAACGGGGGCTCAATGTACGCCTGCGTGCGTACTGAGCAACTTCAGATTAAATGTGCGCCCGTAAAATCTCTCTACACGCCAAATTTTTTTGCTGATAACTGGGGTTGGTTTGCGCTGGCCTTGATCATTGGCTGGTTGCTCTACGACGATCACAAAAACAAGGTCGGCTTCTGGAAGTAAGTCCTAACAGTTCCATAAGAGACTTCGCCGCCGCTTAATTCAAACGTTAGGCCACTCTTTGGAACTTCTCGTACCCTAGCCGGTTAGCCTGTGGTGCTAAGGTTGCTGTTGAGTTCTTCGCAGTCAGGATTGCAGCCATGAACCGGTTCAGCTTCCTCCTCGCACTTCTGTTGCTATTTAGTGGCACGGCGTCCGCGCAAGTAACCTGTACACGCTTGGGTGACCAAATGTTCTGCAACGGCTCGCTGCAGCAAGACAGACCCGCCACTCCGCGCGTTTACTTGGATCCGCAAGGTAGCTACGAGAGCGGATATGAGGCCGGAGTGCGCGCCGGGCGCGCACGAAATTTGGCAAACGCAACACAGATGTACTTGAACGGCGAGATTTCCCGAGAAGATCGTGAGCGCTTTCTCGCCTACATCGCGAAATACGGCGGGGATGTCACTTGGTTCCGCAACGACATGGTCATTAGGGATCAACAGGAAGGAATTGTCGATTCCTCAACGGCCGGATCAGTAGCCAACTCCGTAACGCAAGCAGATCCCCGTCCGTCGCAAGCAGCGCCGCAATCTGCGGCCGAGCGCCTTAAACAGCTGGAGGCTCTGCACTCGTCTGGTGCGATCAGCCAAAGCGAATACGAAGCTAAGCGTAAACAGATCCTGGACTCTCTTTAGACTAGCGCCAGAAGACTCATGGTCAGCTGCGAAATAAGAGGACGGAGGAAGTTAATCGGCACGTATTCATGAACCGTCATCACTCTTGCTCCGACGCCTTCTTCCCCGCCTAGTCAACGGAAGTCACCATGAACCAGAAAAACCCACCCTCCGACTACCTCATTCTCACCCGCGGCCAATGGGACAAGGACGCCTCGCGCGACGAGATCCAGGGTGCGATCGACCGGTTCTACGCGTGGTACGACCGGCTGGTGAGCGAGGGAAGGATCGGGCCTGGGCATCGGCTGGGGCGCGAGGGCAAGGTGGTGTCGCGGCAGGCGGCCACGGACGGCCCGTTTGCCGAGGCCAAGGAAGTGGTCGGCGGTTACTGGTTCATCCGCGCGAATAGCTTGGAGGAAGCGGCGCGCATCGCGGCGGAGAACCCGTGCCTGGCTTACGGCCTGGTCTGCGAGGTGCGGCCACTCGACCTGACGCGTGCCAGCGCGTTCGTCTTGACCAACGAAACCCCGACGTAAGACTGTGCGGGCGGCGCGAGCCCTTCCCGCTTTGCGGGGAAAACGCGATCAGGTCCGAATGGCACTTACTTAGGGGCAATCCGACTCCCAACCGTTCGTGCTGAGCGTAGCCCGCGCTGCGGGCGGAGTCGAAGCGCCGCCAAGCGTGGCCAGCCCATCACCGGCATGTCCTTCGACTTCGGCCTTCGACTTCGGCCTTCGGCCTACGCTCAGGACGAGCGGGCGTTAAGCAAGTGCCATTCCGATCAGGTCCATTTAAATTAAACCCAAACGCCACAAACTCTCCCAGGGAGCCGAAATGGATAGTCAGAACAAGTACTGGTTTCCGGCCAAGCGATACGGCTGGGGTTGGGGCTTGCCGGTTCGGTGGGAGGGCTGGATTTGCCTCGCCATCTACGCGGGGTGTGTTGCGCTGATCTTTCGTTTCCTGCGGCCAGCGGCCGACCCCGTCATGTTCGCGATCAGCCTGGTGTTGCTTACCCTCGGCCTGATGGCGGTGTGCTGGCGGAAGGGCGAACCACCCCGTTGGCGCTCGGGCGACTGACCGGCCCCGAAACCACCCGACTGCTGCGCGAGCATTGGCACGACGTGACGCGGCCCTCGTCGCCGGCGGGCATCCACCCGCTCGACACCTCGATGCGCCGCGCCCGGCAAGGCGGTAGCGAAGCCCCGCGCCGGGGTGGCGAAGCCCGGACGGGACGTGCCGAACCCCGATGCCGAGGCTCCAGATATCGACGGGGACGTGCGCGACCCCGACGCCGAGGTTCCAGGTATCGACGAGGACGTGCGCAACCTCGATGCCGAGGTTCCGAATGTCGACGGGGACGTGCACAACTCCGACGCCGAGGTTCCGGATATCGACGGGGACGTGCGCAACCCCGGCGCCGAGGTTGCCGAGGTTGCCGAGGTCGGCGGGGACCGGCCGGACCTCGACGGCGAGGTTCCCGCGATCGACCGGCACCTGCGCCACCCCGACATCGCGGTTCCACAGGCCAACGGCCCACGCCATCTCGCCGGGATTGAACTGGCCACGACCTGCCGCGACACTCCCGACATGAAGCCTTCGATCACCCTGCGCCTGCTCGCCTGCCTCGCCCTGCTGCTGCTCGCCTGCGCCCCGGCGCTGGCGAAACCCGCCTTGTGGGTGGTGAAGGACGCCGACACCACGATCTACCTGTTCGGCACGGTGCACCTGATGCCGAGCGACGCCAGCTGGCACGACCCGGCGCTGGACCGGGCGATGGCGGACAGCCAGACGCTGTACATCGAGCTGACCGACGACGACCCGGCGAACATGGCGGCGCTGGTACTGCGCCACGGCATGGATGCGACGCACCCGTTGTCCAGCCAGCTCAGTCCGTCGGAAGCGCACCGGCTGGACCTGCTGGCGAACAAGCTCGGCGTGCCCGGCGGCATGCAGACGCTGAACGTGATGCGCCCGTGGCTGGCCGCGCTGACGCTGGCGGTGACGCCGCTGCTGAAGGCCGGGCTCGACCCGGAGCATGGCGTGGACAAGCAGCTGAAGGCGCAGATGAGCGCTGCCGGCAAGCCGGTGCTGGGGCTGGAAACCGCCGAACAGCAGATCCGCTTTCTCGCCGACATGCCGCGCGCGATCGAGCTGGCCCTGCTGCGCTCGACCATGCGCGACGCGGACCAGGGCGCGTTCCGGCTCACCGAATTGATCGACGCCTGGAGGGCCGGCGACGTGGACACGATCGCCCGCATCGGCAACGACGACATGCGCCAGCACGAGCCGAAGCTCTACCAACGGCTGCTGGTGCAACGCAACCAGGTCTGGGCGACCAAGGTCGCCGCGATGCTGCGGCAGCCCGGCACCGTCTTCATCGCCGTGGGCGCCGCCCACCTGGCCGGGCCGGACAGCGTGCAGGCGCAGTTGCAGAAGCTGGGCATCGAGGCGACGCGCCAGTAGCGTAAAAGCCCACCACTGTAGGAGCGCACCCTGTGCGCGATGCTCTTCGTCACGTGACGAAAAGCCATCGCGCACAGGGTGCGCTCCTACAAGACCCGGCCGCTTTCTGGCACCGTCGTTCGGCTAACCGCGCAGCTGCGTAGGGCGGGCACTGCCCGCCGGCTCTTCACAACGACGTGCGCCACCAAGGGCGGCGGTCAGTGCCCGCCCTACGCAGCTTCATCGCCGTGGGCGTCGCGCACCTGGCCGGGCCGGATAGCGTGCAGGTGCAGGTGCAGAAGCTGGGCATCGAGGCAGTGCGCCAGTAGCGGAAGCGCTGCCGTTGCAGGAGCGCACCCTGTGCGCGACGCTTCTGCTCGGCATGCAAGAAGAGCATCGCGCACAGGGTGCGCTCCTACAAGAACACGCCGCTTTCTGGCACCATCGGCCGGTTATCCCGCGCGTCGCGCGCCACTTCCCTGATGTAACCGCATGAACCTGCAAGCCAATTACGAACAGATCCCGCTGAAGGAGTACGCCGAGCGGGCCTATCTCGACTACTCGATGTACGTGGTACTGGACCGCGCGCTGCCGTTCGTGGGCGACGGCCTGAAGCCGGTGCAGCGGCGCATCATCTACGCGATGAGCGAGCTGGGTCTGAATGCCACCGCCAAGCCGAAGAAATCCGCACGCACCATCGGTGACGTGATCGGCAAGTTCCATCCACATGGCGACAGCTCCAGCTACGAAGCGATGGTGCTGATGGCGCAGCCGTTCTCGTACCGCTATCCGCTGGTCGAAGGCCAGGGCAACTTCGGCTCGCCGGACGACCCGAAGAGTTTCGCGGCGATGCGCTACACCGAATCCAAGCTCAGCCCGATCGCCGAAGCGCTGCTGGGTGAGCTGACCCAGGGCACGGTCGACTGGGTGCCAAACTTCGACGGAACGCTGGAAGAGCCGAGCTGGCTGCCGGCGCGCGTGCCGCACGTGCTGCTGAACGGCTCGATGGGCATCGCCGTGGGCATGGCCACCGACATTCCGCCGCACAACCTGCGCGAGCTGGCCACCGCGTGCATCCGCCTGCTGGATGAACCGGATGCCACGGTCGCCCAGCTGTGCGAACACGTGCTGGGCCCGGATTACCCGACCGCGGCGGAGATCATCACCCCGCGCGCCGACCTGCTGGCGATGTACCAGACCGGCGGTGGCTCGGTGCGCGCCCGCGCGGTGTACCAGCGCGAGGAAGGCAACATCGTGATCACCGCGCTGCCGCACCAGGTCAGCCCGTCGAAGATCCTTGAACAGATCGCCGCACAGATGCGCGCGAAGAAGCTGCCGATGATCGAGGACCTGCGCGACGAGTCCGACCACGAGAATCCGATCCGGCTGGTGATCGTGCCGCGCTCGAACCGCGTCGACGCGGACGAGACCATGCAGCACCTGTTCGCCACGACGGACATGGAGAAGAGCTTCCGCGTCAACCTCAACATGATCGGCCTGGACGGCCGGCCGCAGGTGAAGGACCTCAAGCGCATCCTCGGCGAATGGCTGAGCTTCCGCACCAGCACGGTCACCCGGCGCCTGGAACATCGCCTGGCCAAGGTCGACCGCCGCCTGCACCTGCTTGAGGGCTTGCACACCGCCTACCTCAACCTCGATGAAGTCATCCGTATCGTGCGCAGCGAGGACGAGCCCAAGCCGGTGTTGATGGCCCGCTTCAGGCTCAGCGAGGAACAGACCGACTACATCCTCGAAACCAGGCTGCGCCAGCTGGCACGGCTGGAGGAGATGAAGATCAATGCCGAGCGCGACCAGCTCGAAGAGGAGCGCGCGCGCATCAACGTGTTGCTGAAATCGCCGGCCAAGCTGAAGGGATTGATCAAGGACGAACTGCGCGCCGACGCGGCGAAGTTCGGCGACGACCGCCGCTCGCCGCTGGTCGAGCGCGAGGTGGCGCATGCGCTGGACGAGAGCGCGCTGGTGGCCAGCGAACCGGTCACCGTGGTGCTCTCACAGAAGGGCTGGGCGCGCGCCGCCAAGGGCCACGATATCGACGCCGAGGCACTGAACTACCGCGAGGGCGACGGCCTGCTCGCCGTGGTGAAGGCGCGCACCACCCAGCAGGTCGCGTTCATCGACTCCACCGGCCGCGCCTATTCCACGCTCGCGCACACCCTGCCCTCGGCGCGCGGCAACGGCGAGCCACTGACCAGCCGCTTCAGCCCGGCCGCCGGCGCCAGCTTCGACGCGGTGATCGCCGGCGACAACGACACCCGGCTGATCCTCGCCACCGACTTCGGCTACGGCTTCGTCACCCGCTTCGAATCACTCACCGGCCGCAACAAGGCCGGCAAGCAGATCATCAGCCTCAACGACAAGGCCAGGGTGCTGGCGCCGCAGATCAGCGCCGACCCGGCGCGCGACCGCATCGTGGTGGCCACCACCGAAGGGCACCTGCTGATGTTCTCGGTGGCCGAGCTGCCCGAGCTGGACAAGGGCAAGGGCAACAAGCTGATCGAGGTGCCGAAGGCGAAACTCGTCAGCGGCGACGAACGCGTGGCCGGCGTGGCCGTGGTCAGCGAAGGCAAGGGCGAGGTCACCCTGTACGCCGGCCAGCGCAAGCTCACCCTGAAGTGGGCCGACCTGGTCGAGTACGGCGGCAACCGCGCCACCCGCGGCGGCCTGCTGCCGCGCGGCCTGCGCCGGGTCGAGCGGATCGAGACCACAGGCTGAACAAATTAGCTGTAGAGCGCACCCTGTCCACAAGGGACTTCCTTCGGTCGTGCGCAATGGCTCTTGCTTCGTAGGGCGGACACTGTCCGCCGGCTTCTCAACGATGCGTCGCGGTCAAGGACGGCGGGCAGTGCCCGCCCTACGAAGCCGGAGCGAAGAGCAATCGCGCACGACCGAAGGAAGTCCCTTGTGGACAGGGTGCGCTCCTACAGGAACTGTACGCAGGAAGGTTTGCGGCACGAGCAGGAACTTGTCGCCGCCCGGCTTTTCCAACAGGGATGTACACGCCGACGCAGCATCGCGCGTTGAGCGTGTATCGACCCGGAGCACGCATGAACATCCCACGGCATCTCATCGCCCTCGCCGCCAGCCTGCTGGCCACCACGGCGTGGGCGCAGACGGCCGGCAAGCCGCTGAACCTGAAACTGCCGCCCAGCGACCTGCCAGCCCCGAGTTCCACTGCCGCCGCGCCGGCCCGCAACGCACCCGGCGTGTACTACGGCGACACCAGCGGTCGCATGGGCAACAACGACACCGCCGACGCCGCGACGAGCACCGACTGCGACGACTACAGCTACAACCAGCCGCAGGTGCACGGCAGCGTCGGCATGGGCGTGGTCAGCGGCAACCATTTCGGCGGCAACTACCAGACCGGCACGGTCAACCTCACCAAGGCGTTCGGCAGCTGCGATCACCCCGGCGGCGGCGTCAGCATCTCGGTCGGCGCCGGCAGCGACCACTTCCACGGCCGCGGCCACTGACCGAAGGTATAATCGCCGGATGGTGCCAGGGACGCTTTCGATGCACGGCGAATACAAGATGCCCGGCGGCAAGCTGGTGGTGATCGACCTCACCGTGCGCGATGGCCGTCTTGCCGACGTGCAGCTGAGCGGCGATTTCTTCCTGGAACCGGACAGCGCGCTGGACACGATCAACCGCGCGCTGGAGGGCCAGCCGGAACACGCCGACGAGGCCACGCTCGCCGCCAGCGTGCACCATGCCCTCGCGGCCGACGTGATGATGTATGGTCTTTCGCCGGAAGCCATTGCGGTGGCCGTGCGCCGCGCCTTGCACAGGGAATCCGCCGCATGATGCGCACCGACTGGCGCGACCACGACTGGCAGCTGATCCACACCGCGCCGCAATCGCCCACCCTGCACATGGCACTGGACGACGTACTGACCCACGAAGTCGGTGCCGGCCGCCGCGCGCCGACCCTGCGCATCTGGGAATGGGCCGCGCCGGCGGTGGTGATCGGCCGCTTCCAGTCGCTGCGCAACGAAGTGGACGGCGCGGCGGCCCGGCGCCACGGCATCGAGGTGGTGCGTCGGGTCAGCGGCGGCGGTGCGATGTTCATCGAGCCGGGCAACACGATCACCTATTCGATCTACGCGCCGCAGTCGCTGGTCAAGGGGCTGTCGTTCCAGGAGGCCTATGCCTTCTTCGACGCGTGGGTGCTGCAGGCGCTGGACGAACTGGGCATCAAGGCGTGGTACCAGCCGCTCAACGACATCACTTCCGAAGGCGGCAAGATCGCCGGCGCCGCGCAGGTGCACCGCGGCGGCGCGGTGCTGCATCACGTCACGATGGCCTACGACATCGACGCCGCGAAGATGCTGGACGTGCTGCGCATCGGCCGCGAGAAACTGTCCGACAAGGGCACCGTCAGCGCGGCCAAGCGGGTCGATCCGCTGCGCAGCCAGACTGGCCTGCCGCGCGAGGCGGTGATCGAGCGCATGGTCGCCACCTTCCGCCGCCTGCACGGGCTTGCCGACGGCAATTTGAGTGCCGACGAGCTGGCCCAGGCCGAAGCACTCGCGCTGACCAAGTTCAGCAGCCCGGCCTGGATTGGCGACGTCGCCTGACCCCGCACATCACTTGTGGGGAACTACTCACGTTGGCGACATCGAGGCGATCGACGTACAACTGAAACCCTACGGCATATTCAATGTAGGAGCGCACCCTGTGCGCGATGCTCTTCATCACGTGACGAAGAGCATCGCGCACAGGGTGCGCTCCTACACGCTTGCGACCGCGCCGAGGTGCGCCACGCTCACAGCCGCGTGTACGACCACGACTGCATGCGCCCATCCTTGTACGGCATCACGCCGTGGAACGGGCGCGGGTCGGCGTCGAACACCAGCGGCAGGAAATGGCGGTCGCCCTCCCACATCGGCAGGGTCAGCAAGCGCTCCAGCGCGACCCATTCCAGCGTGCCTTCGTGATTGACCATGAACGGCGTGCCGCTGTAGCGGTCGATCACGAAGATGAAACCAAGCCAGTCTTCGCCGCGCTTGCCGAAACCGGGCCAGTTCAGCGTGCCGCGCAACTGCATCGACTCGCACTCGATGCCGGCCTCCTCGCGGATCTCGCGGCGCATGCAGGTGGCAATGTCCTCGCCCGGCTCCATCTTGCCGCCGAGGCCGTTGTACTTGCCAAGATGCAGGTCATCGGGGCGGGCGTTGCGATGGATCATCAACACTTCGCTGCGGTCGGGCGACAACACATAGCCGAGAGTCGCCACTATCGGGGTATAGGGCATGGGCGGGCACCGCGGAAAAGCTCAAGTTTAGCGGCAGCCGCCGCACGGCGCAGGCGTATCGGCGGACTTGCACCCGCGCGGCTGGGCGGCGACCATCGACGGATGCCTCCTACCGCCCCGCTCCGGCCTCGCGCCTTTCCCGCACACCGGCTGCTGCAGGTGCTGCTGCCCTTGCTGCTCGTCGCCGGCGTGTCCGGCTGTGCCCCGAGCGCACGCGCGCTGGACAGCCGCGAGGTGGCGTTCGAAGGCCAGAACTACCGCGTCGTGCATCTGAACCTGAAACGCGAACAGCTGGGCCTGCACTGGCGCGAGCCCACCAGCGGCCAGCCGTTCGGCAGTATCGAGACGCTGCGCCAGTGGGGTGAGCAGCGCGGCCAGCGGCTGCTGTTTGCCGCCAACGCGGGCATCTACGACCACAAGTTCGCGCCGCTCGGCCTGTACGTGGAAAACGGCAAGACCGTGGTGCCGCTGAACCTGGCGCACGGCAACCCCGCCTCGGGCAATTTCTCGCTGCTGCCGAACGGCGTGTTCGCGGTGTATCCGGACGGGCATGCCGCGGTGCGCACCAGCGCCGCGTTCAAGGCCGAAGGGGCGAGCGCGCAGTGGGCGACCCAGTCCGGGCCGATGCTGCTGATCGACGGCAAGCTCAACGAACAGTTCATCGACGACTCGTCCAGCCTGAAATGGCGCAGCGGCGTCTGCGCGAAAACCCCGACCGACGTGGTGTTTGCCGTGAGCGAAGCCCCCGTGAACTTCCATACGTTTGGACGGCTGTTCCGCGACAAGCTTGGTTGCCGCGACGCGCTCTACCTGGACGGCAGCATCTCGCAGCTGTACGTCGACGGCGAGGGCTACGCCGGCGCGCCAGCCTTCATGGTCAAGCCGTACGCCGGCATCTTCGCGGTATTCGCCAAGCCATGATGGCCCGCCACCGGCGCCTCCTGCGCAGCCTGCTGCTGGCCCTGTTTGCGCTGCTGCTGATGGCCTTCCTCGCGCTGTGGTGGCTGCTCGCCGGCAGCCGTGCGCGGCTCGACGGCACGCGCCAGTCCGCCGGGCTCGCCGCCGCGGTCAGCATCGACCGCGACGCGCTGGGCACGGTCACCATCGAAGGCAAAAGCCGCACGGACATCAGCTACGCGCTCGGCTACGTGCACGCGCAGGAGCGCTTCTTCGCGATGGACCTGATGCGCCGCATGAGCGCCGGCGAATTGTCCGCGCTGGTCGGACCGGCCGCGCTGAAGGTCGATCTCAACCATCGCCGCCATCGCCTGCGCGCCGTGGCCGGGGCCGCCTATGCGCAGTTGCCGCCGGAGCAGCAACACGAACTCGATCGCTACCGCGACGGCGTCAACGCCGGCCTCGCCGCCCTGCGCGTGCGGCCGTGGGAATACCTGCTGCTGGGCAGCCGGCCGCAGCCGTGGCGGTCGGAGGACAGCGTGCTGGTGATCGCCGCGATGTACCTGGATCTCAACAGCGACGGCCGCAACGAGCGCGAATTGCGCTTCGCGCAGATGCGCGCAGTGCTGCCCGGGTCGCTGGCGGATTTCCTGCTGGCGCCCGACCCCGACTGGGAGGCGCCGCTGGCCGGCCGGCTGTCGCGGCCGCCGGTGATCCC
>DATCUT010000143.1:0-6751 GCA_036561785.1 Rhodanobacter sp. | reverse complement strand
CCGGCCGACCCGCAGGAAACCGGCTCGCTGTTCTTCGCCGCCGCGATCAACGCGGCGCGCCAGCGCGTGTGGCTGAGCACGCCGTACTTCGTGCCCGACCACGCGGTGCGCGCGGCGCTGCAGCTGGCGGTGCTGCGCGGGGTCGACGTGCGCGTGCTGATCCCCTCGCGGCCGGACCACCGCACCGTGTTCCTCGCTTCCACCCTGCATGCCTACCACGCCGTGCGCACCGGCATCCGCGTGTTCCGCTACCAGCCCGGCTTCCTGCACCAGAAGGCGCTGCTGATCGACCGCGACACCGCCGCGATCGGCAGCCTGAACCTGGACAGCCGCTCGTTCCGGCTCAACTTCGAAGTCGCCGCCCTGGCCGTCGACCCCGCCTTCGCCGCCGATGTGGCCGCGATGTTGACCAGGGACTTCAGCCGCGCCCGCGCCATCGACGAACGCGAATACCGCGAGGCGCCTTACCTGCGCCGGGTGGCGATGCACGTGGCACGATTGTTCGACCCACTGCTGTAGTTCGCCAACCCGAGGTACCTGCCATGCGCCAACTCGCCCTGCTGCTTTGCCTGATGGTCGTCAGCCTGGCCGGACACGCCGGCGAACCGGCGCGCTTCGTCGAGCGCTCGCTGGAACTGCATGGCACGACGTACCGCTACCGGGTCTTCGTGCCGGACGGCTGGACGGCCAAACACAGCTGGCCGGTGGTGCTGTTCCTGCATGGCAGCGGCGAGCGCGGCAACGACAACCGCGCCCAGCTCGGCCAGGGCCTGCCGCCGTGGCTCGGTGAACACGGCGGGAATTTTCCGGCCGTGGTGGTGATCCCACAGGCGCCGGCAGGCAGCCGCTGGGACGGCGCAGTCGAACAGATGGCGCTCACGGCGCTCGACGACAGCATCGGCGAATGGCACGGCGACCGCCGGCGGCTCTACCTCACCGGCCTGTCGATGGGCGGCTACGGCGCATGGCAGATCGCGCTGGACCATCCCGGCATGTTCGCCGCCGCCGCGATCATCTGCGGCGGCATCCGCCATCCGAACGACAGCGCCGATCTGTCCGTGCAAGGCATTCCCGCCGGGACCGGCGACCCGTATGCCTGGGTCGCCGCACACCTCGGCACGCTGCCGGTGTGGATCTTCCACGGCGCGCTCGACGATGTGGTGCCGCCGGAAGAATCGCGCCGCATGCACGCCGCGCTGCAGGCGCGCGGCGCCGAGGTCCGCTACACCGAATTCGCCGGGGTCAACCACGGCTCCTGGCAGGCGGCGTACGCCACGAAGGCGTTGTGGCCGTGGCTGTTCGCGCATCGCCTGCCGGCACGTTGACCGATGCTATTTGCGCCCACCGAAGCGGCGGCGCCAGTCGCCGCTGCACAACGCCCAGCCCACGTAGATGCCGGCCGTCACGCCCAGCAACTCGCATAGCGCGCGCAGGCCGATGCTGTCCGGGTCGTGCACTTCGGCCAGCTTCACCTTCAGCAGCTGCAGCGACTGCAACTGGCCGTAGTTGAAATAGAACAGGTTCCACAGGTCGCCACTGGCGGTCAGCGCGGTCGCCAGCAGGAACGACCAGCCGATCTGCGGGCCGTAGCTCCAGCCGTTGCGCCGGCCCAGCCAGTGGAAAACGAAAAACAGCAGCAGCCCTGCCGCCGCGGCGATCAAGCCAGCCTGGAGCCCGCCGACGATCCCGTAACCCATCCACGACTGGTCGTACTGCATCGCGCCCCCTGAACCGTGTTGCCACTGCATGGCGCATTATGGGGCATCGCCGCGGATAGCGCGTCGCGCGCTAGACTTCATCAGAGCCTCCGCGCAAGCCAGTCCATGAACCAGCCACTCTCATCGCGTAGCGCATTGATCCTGGTCGATGTGCAGCCGGACTTCATGCCCGGTGGCACGCTGGCCTGCCACGAAGGCGACGCGATCGTGCCGGGCATCGACGCGCTGTTGCGCCAACGCCGCTTCCGCCACGTGGTGGCCACGCAGGACTGGCACCCGCGCGGGCACGTCTCGTTCGCCAGTTCGCACCCCGGCCGCGCGCCGTTCGAACAGATCGCGCTGTACGGCCAACCGCAGACGCTGTGGCCGGAGCATTGCGTGCAGGGCACGCCCGGTGCCGCATTGCACCCGGGCATCGACTGGTCGGCACTGGACGCGCTGATCCGCAAGGGCAGCGACCCCGGCGTGGATTCCTACAGCGGCTTCCGCGAAAACCATGGCCCGCACGGCAACCGCCCCAGCACCGGCCTGGCCGGCTGGCTGCGCGAGCGCGGCGTGGACGAGGTGTTCGTGTGCGGGCTGGCGCGCGACGTTTGCGTGCTGTGGACCGCGCAGGACGCGCAGGAACTGGGCTTCCGCGCCAGCGTGTTGTGGGACTTGAGCCGCCCGGTGACGCCGGCCGGCGACGAGGCCACCCGCGCCACGCTGCTGGCACAAGGCATCGGCATCGTCACGTCCGTGTAGGAGCGCACCCTGTGCGCGATGCTTTTCCGTCACGTGACGAAGAGCCATCGCGCACAGGGTGCGCTCCTACAATCGATCTGGCGTGGCCTGCTCAGGCGTCGTTCTCGCCGGATGCACGCACCTGCGGCTCGCCGTCCGCGTCGACCTCGACGCGCAGCATGATCGGCCGGCAGCATACCTGGCAGTCCTCGATGTACTGCTGGCTGGGGATCGAGGTATCGACCAGGATCTCGATCGGCTCGCCGCAGTACGGGCAGTCGATGGTGTGCGGCGTGAGCATGGGCGTGTCCCGGCAGACGGGCGGTCGAGTACAGCACATGGCCGCAACGATGGCGACGCTCAACCCTTGCGCAGCGACCACGCCTGCGGCAGGCCGATCCAGAACAGCGCATCGCGCGCGCAGCGCGGGGCCAGTTTCAGCAGTTCGTTGTCCTTGCTGACCAGCCAGCGCGCACCCGATGCCTGCGCCAGTTCCAGAAACTTCTGGTCGTCCGGGTCGGCGCAGCGCGGCAACGGCACATCGGCAGGCGCCGTGGCCAGTTCGTCCGGCAGGCAGCGCACCAGCGCATCGAACGCCGCCTCGATCGCCGGTCGGGCGGCGGCGGTGACCGGCAGCTGCGGATAGTGCAGCACGCGCAACCATTCGGCACGGCAATCGGCGCGCGTCACCGCCTCGATCGTGCCGTCCTGCATCGCCACATGCAGCGCCGCGGACTGCGGTTCATGGAACACGAAAAGGTCCAGGCACACGTTGGTGTCCAGCACGATGCGCGGCGGCGGCAGGTGGTCGGCGGTCATCGCGCCATGATGAGGCAAGCGGACCACGCTATACACTGCACGCTTTCCGACCGGAACCGACGACCATGGCCGAGCGCGAGTTCGACAACTACCTTGCCCGCTCCGGCGCCACCCTCGAAGGTTCGCGCTACTCCGCCTGGCTCGCGGTCACGCCGCGCCGCCACGGCTTTCCGGTGTACTACGCGATCTGCGAGAACCGCAGCTTCCGCGACAAGGGCCTCGCCGAGACCGCCGCCGCCAAGGCGCTGGCCGACATGACGGGACTGGAAGCGGACGGCACGCCGATCTTCCCCGAGGGCTACACCGGCTTCGACGATTGAGCGCGGCGGCGGACGATGTCCGCCCTACGGCATAGCGCCAGCCAGCTCGCGCAAGCGCTCCACCGCCGCCGGGATCGCGGCCGGCGCATCCACCGTGAGCACGTGCGGCTCGTCGGCGCCGAGGCCGTTCTCCAGTTCGTGCGCCCAGGTCACGTGGTACGGCAGGTGCACACCCCAGCCGCCCAGGCGCACCACCGGCTCGATGTCCGAGCGCAGCGAGTTGCCGACCATCGCGAACTGCGCCGGCTGCAGCGCGAACTCGCCGAGCACGCGCTGGTAGGTGGCGGCGTTCTTCTCCGACACGATCTCGATGCGGCGGAACAGGTCGGCCAGCCCGGATTCGGCCACCTTCTTTTCCTGATGGAACAGGTCGCCCTTGGTGATCAGCACCACCTCGTACCGCTGCGCCACCGCCTCGACCGCTGCGCGGATGCCGGGCAGCAGCTCCACCGGATGCTGCAGCACGACCTTGCCCAGCTCGACCAGGCGATGGATATCGGCGGCGCTGATGCGGCCGTCGCTGATCGCGATCGCGGTTTCCACCATCGACAGCGCCATGCCCTTGGCGCCATAGCCGAACAGCTTGAGGTTGCGCTGTTCGGTGGCCAGCATGCTGTCGTGCACGTGCTGGTCGCCCAGGTCCACGTAGCGCCCCATGATCGCGGCGAACGCCTCGCTGGCCTGGCGGTAGTAGCCCTCGCTGTGCCACAGCGTGTCGTCGCCGTCGAAACCGATCAATTGCAGCATGGTTGTTCCGTTCTCTGTGTTCCGACCCTCAGCCCACGTCGCTGCCCAGGCGCAGGTTGATGTGCAACGCCGTGGCCAGTTCGCGCATCGGTTCGTTGTCGCGGGTCAGGGTGATCCAGCCGGCGCAGGCATCGTCGGCGGTTTCCCACGACCACACCGTGTAGCCGAATTCGGCGAGGCGGTCGTAGGCGATGCCGAGCAGGGTGCCCGCATCGGTGTCGTCGAAGAAGTCGTCGTCGTCCGGGTCGCCGTCCCAGTCGATCGACAGGTTCCAGCGCGCGCTCAGCTCGTCCAGCGCCTGCACCAGCGCGCGCAGGTCGTGTTCGTCGACCATGAAGCCGGAGCGCCAGTCGATCACCCGGCCGACCAGCTCGACCGGCTCCGCGTCGTCGGCCTCCGCCGCGGCCTCGCGGTAACCCGCGAACTGCTGCAGCGCGGTCTCCTCGTCGCCGGGATTGATCAGCAGCAGCAACTGCCAGACCTTCGCCTCGACCGAGTCGTCCTCCTCGTCGAAGTCCGGGCCGGTGTCGAAATCGTCGTCGTCGCGCATGCTCACGCGCCCACCCGCCGCCTGACGGCATCCATGTCGCGCACCGGGCGGATCTCGATCGCGCCGGTGCGCGCCCACGGGAATTCCGCGGCGATCCGCACCGCCTCGTCCATGTCGGCGGCCTCGATCAGGTTGAAGCCGCCCAGGTATTCCTTGGTCTCGGCGAACGGCCCGTCGACGACGCTGCGGCGCTGGCCGCGCACGCGCAGGGTGCGTGCCGTAGCCGGGTGTTCCAGCTGCTGCGAGCCGAGCAGGCAGCCGTCGGCCTGCAATTCGTCGGCGTGACCGAGGCAGCCGCGCATCAGGGTGTCGAACTCGCCTTCCGGCAACGCGTCCAGCAAGACGTCGTCGCAGTAGATCATCACGAGAAATTTCATGGCGTCCTCGGCGGGGAAAGGTTCACGGAACCATGGGGAAGCGGTGCTAGGAGCGTGGGCGGTAGAAACGTTCGAGGCGAAACGTTTTACAACAGCGAAGCTGGTCAAAGTCCTCTGCGCGAGGACAGTTTTTCGACGGTTCGCCGGCCCATAGTGGTTCTATGGGCCAAGAAACGGCGGAAAAATGGACCGCGTAGAGGGCTTTGCAGCCCGGACGGTTTCTACCGCCCACGCTCCTAGGCTGGATAATGCCGCACATGACCACCGTGCACGATACCCCCGACGCATTCTCCTGCCATCCGATCGCGTTCGTGCGCTCGCCGTACGCGCGGCGCATCGACGCGCCGCACCAGTCCACCGTGGTCGCCGGTACCGAGACGCAGGCGGCGGCCGAGGCGGTGATCGAGTTCGTGGTGGGCTTTCCCGCGGCAGCCTGGCGCGATCTCGCCGGTTTCGAGCGGATCTGGCTGCTGTTCGCGTTCCACCGCAGCGAAGGCTGGAAGGCCGAGGTGCGCCCGCCGCGCGGCGGCGGCAAGCGCAGCGTGCTGGCGACCCGCTCGCCACACCGGCCGAACGCGATCGGCCTGTCCGCGGTTGAACTGGTGGCAGTGGAGGAAGGCGCGCTGCGCGTGCGCGGGATGGACCTGCTCGACGGCACGCCGATCCTCGACATCAAGCCGTACGTGCCGTACGCGGATGCGTTCCCCGCCGCGCGCGCCGGCTGGATCGACGCGATCGACGCGGCGCAGGGCCGGCATTCCGCGCCGGGGCCGCGCAAGCCGCGCTCAACGCGGCCACGCGGCACGGACGACGACGTCAACGCATCATGAGCAGCTGCCGCAGCAGGTGCTGCCGCCGCTGACGTGGATCTGCCGCGGCTCGGACACGCGGGCGGCGTCGTAGCCGGCCTCGTGCAGGGCGGTGATGACCTGGCCGGAGGTCAGCTGCGCCGCCACGTCGATCTGCCCGGCGGAGGCATCGCCGGTGACGGTTGCCGTGGCGTCATGGGCACGCAGGATGGCGGCGATGGCACCGGTGTCACCGGCAAAATCCTTCACTTGAAACAGCATCGGTACAGTCTCCAGGGCTAAGGGCGGCACATCCGCCGACGGCGATGATGGCGGCCGGCCCGGCCGGGCGCCCTGACCGGGATCAGGGCAATCCCAGCCGGTGAGACCTACGCTCGGCAAACTGCCCGGGCCGGTGCGGATCGCTCCGTCACCGGCACCCGATGCATTGGCAGTGGATCGGTTCAAACCTTGACCGCGCCCGGCGCTCCCGCCGGCGCGGCTTTTTTTCGCTTCAGGGAATCTCGAATAACTCGGCTTTTGTTCGTCATCCCAGCGAAAGCTGGGATCCAGCGACTCCAAGCCCTTGAACAGCCAAGGCGCTGGATTCCAGCTTTCGCTGGAATGACGGACGTCCGAGGGTTTTCGAGGTGCCCTCAGAGCGGCGTCGCGGCCGCCGGCAGCCATGGCGACGCGCGCGGGCGCCCCA
>DATCUT010000142.1:0-5342 GCA_036561785.1 Rhodanobacter sp. | reverse complement strand
TGCCGCGATCGCCGGTGCCCGGCCGCCGGCGGCGCTGCTCGGCGACAAGGCGCATTTCGCGATGGCCAAGTACGGCTACGCCAGCTTCAAGTGGGATCTGGATCTGTGGGGCGGCAAGCGCGCCGCGTGGGAAGCTGCGGTGGGCCAGGCGCGCGCCGCCGAGGTCGATGCCCGCGCCGCACGCATCGAACTTTCCGGCAATGTCGCCCGCGCCTATGCGCAGCTTGGCTACGCGTTCACCCAGCAGGATCTGGCCGCCGGCGAGCTGAAGCGCGCGAGCCAGTCACGCGAACTGACCCGCCAGCGCGTCGCCGCCGGCATCGACAACCAGATCGCGCTGAAGCAGGGCGATGCGGAAGTGGCCAGCGCCGAGCAGCAGGTGGCGCTGGCCAGCCGCGCGGTCGATGCCGCGCGCTCGTCGCTGTCGGTACTGCTGGGCAAGGGTCCGGATCGCGGGCTGCAGATCGCCCGGCCGCAGTTGCTGAGACCGGCCGAGCTGGCGGCGCCGTCCGACCTGCCGCTGGATCTGGTCGGCCATCGCGCCGACCTGGTCGCCGCGCGCTGGCGCGTCGAGGCCGCAGGCAAGGACATCAAGGCGGCGAAGACCGAATTCCTGCCGAACATCAGCATCGGCGCGATGGCCGGCGTGGTCAGCATGGGCGGCGGCAACCCGTTCAGCCTGCCGGGGCGGTTCTACCAGTTCGGGCCGTCGCTCAGCCTGCCGATTTTCGACGGCGGCAAGTTGCGCGCAAACCTGTCCGGCAAGGATGCGCAATACGACCTCGCCGTGGCGCAGTACAACCAGACCCTGGTCGGCGCGCTCAACCAGGTCGCCGATGATTTGTCCGCACTGCAGTCGCTGCAGCAGCAGATCGACGCGCAACAGCGCGCGCAGGATGCCGCCCTGCAGGCCTGGCAGTTGGCCGAACAGCGTTACCAGGCCGGTGTCGGCAGCTACCTGGAAGCGCTCAGCGTGCGCCAGCAGCTGCTTGCCGCCGAGCGCGGCACCGCCGCGCTCGAGGCGCAGCAGGTCGATCTTTCGGTGCAGCTGATCCAGGCCCTCGGTGGTGGTTTCCAGCCGCAGGCCGTCACCCCGTCTTCCACCCCATCACGTTCCTGAGGCAGCCCCATGTCCAGCCAGAATCCAGCCGCGGCCGAAAGCACGCCGGCCGCTCCATCGCCGAACACAGCCGCGCCGAACACAGCCGTGCCGAATACGGCGGCACCGAACACGGCGGCACCGAAGAAGAACCCGCGCGGCCTGCTGCTGCGCCTGCTCGGCATCGCGGTACTGCTCGCCGTGATCGGCTGGGCGCTGTGGTATTTCCTCGACGGCCGCTGGTACGAGGGCACCGACGACGCCTACGTCAACGGCAACGTGGTGCAGATCACCCCGCAGGTGCCCGGTACCGTGGTCAGCATCGGCGCCGATGACGGCGACCTGGTGCATGCCGGCGACGTGCTGGTGCTGCTCGACCCGAGTGACGCCGACGTGGCGCTGGCCGAGGCGAAGGCGAACCTCGCCAACACCGTGCGCAAGGTGCGCGGCCTGTATTCCAGCGTCAACGGTGCCCAGGCCGACGTGGCCGCGCGCAAGACCGCGGTGGACAGGGCGCGCGCCGACTACCACCGGCGCGTGGCGCTGGCGAAGTCCGGCGCGATCTCGGCCGAGGAGCTGTCGCATGCCAGCGACGCGCTGACCAGCGCCGAGAGCGCGCTGATCGCGGCGCAGCAGCAGTACCAGACCAGCAAGGTGCTGGTCGACGACACCGTGGTCGCCTCGCACCCGGACGTGCAGGCCGCCTCGGCCCGCCTGCGCGCCGCCTTCCTCGACGACGTGCGCGCCACCCTGGTCGCGCCGGTGGACGGCTATGTGGCCAAACGTTCGGTGCAGGTCGGCCAGCGCGTGCAGCCCGGCGCCGCCCTGATGGCGGTGGTGCCGCTGCACGGCGTGTGGGTGGATGCCAACTTCAAGGAAACCCAGCTCACCGACATGCGCATCGGCCAGCCGGTGACGATCGAGGCCGACGTGTACGGCGGCGCGGTGGAATACAAGGGCAAGGTGCAGAGTCTCGGCGTCGGCACCGGCAGCGCGTTTTCGCTGCTGCCGGCGCAGAACGCCACCGGCAACTGGATCAAGATCGTGCAGCGCATCCCGGTGCGCATCGTGTTCGACGATCCGACCCAGCTGGACAAGCATCCGCTGCGGCTGGGCATGTCGCTGGCCGTGGACGTCAGCCTGCACGACCAGAGCGGCCCGACCCTGGCGCAGCAGTCGCCGGACAAGCCGGCCTTCAGCACCGACGTCTACAGGCAGCAACTGGCCAGGGCCGACCAGGTGATCGGGCAGATCGTCCACGCCAACATGGCTGGCGGCAAATAGTCCGTAGGAGCGCACCCTGTGCGCGATGCTCTTCGTTACGTGACGAAAAACATCGCGCACAAGGTGCGCTCCTACATCATTGATTGAATCTGATGACCACCGAATTCCGCCCACCCAACCTGGCACTGAGCACGATCGGTCTGTCGCTGGCCACGTTCATGCAGGTGCTGGACACGACGATTGCGAACGTGTCGCTGCCGACCATCGCCGGCAATCTCGGCGTCAGCAACAACCAGAGCACCTGGGTGATCACCTCGTTCGCGGTGAGCATGGCGATCGCGCTGCCGTTGACCGGCTTCCTCAGCCGCCGCTTCGGCGAGGTGCGCCTGTTCACCGCCTGCACGCTGCTGTTCGCGCTGACCTCGTTCCTGTGCGGCATCTCGCAGAGCATGGGCATGCTGATCGTGTTCCGCGCGCTGCAGGGCGCGGTGGCCGGGCCGATGTACCCGATCACGCAGAGTCTGCTGATCGGCATCTACCCGCCGGCCAAGCGCGGCATGGCGCTGGCGCTGCTGGCGATGGTCACGGTGGTGGCGCCGATCGCCGGCCCGATCCTCGGCGGCTGGATCACCGACAACTATTCGTGGCCGTGGATCTTCTTCATCAACGTGCCGATCGGTATCTTCGCCAGCATGGTGGTGGCGAACCAGTTGCGCGGGAAGGTGGAGAAGACCGAGCGGCCGAAGATCGACTACGTCGGCCTGATTACCCTGATCATCGGCGTGGGCGCGCTGCAGATCGTGCTGGACAAGGGCAACGACGAGGACTGGTTCAACTCCACCTTCATCATCGTCACCAGCATCGTCTCGGCGATCGGCATCGCAGTCTTCCTGATCTGGGAGCTGACCGACAAGGACCCGATCGTCGACCTGCGCCTGTTCCGCCACCGCAATTTCACCGCCGGCACGATCGCGCTGGTGCTGGCCTACGCGGCGTTCTTCGCGATCGGCCTGCTGGTACCGCTGTGGCTGCAGCGCAACCTCGGCTACACCTCGACCTGGGCCGGCTTCGCCACGGCGCCGATCGGCGTGCTGCCGGTGCTGCTGACCTTCTTCGTGGGCAAGTACGCCACCCACTTCGACCTGCGCACGCTGGCCTCGATCGCGTTCATCGTGATGGCCGGCACCTGCTTCATGCGCTCGGACTTCTTCATCGGCGTCGACTTCTACCACGTGGCGATGGTGCAGCTGTGGCAAGGCCTGGGCGTGGCGCTGTTCTTCATGCCGATCCTGACCATCCTGCTGTCGGACCTGCAGCAGAACGAGATCGCCGCCGGCTCCGGCCTGGCCACCTTCCTGCGCACGCTCGGCGGCAGCTTCTCCGCCTCGCTCACCACGCTGCTGTGGGAGCGCCGCGCGGTGGCCCACCACGAGCAGCTGACCGAGCACATCACTGCCTACAGCCCGACCGCGCAGGCGGCGATCGGCCAGCTCGGCCACGGCGACAACCAGCTCGCCGGCGGCATCATCAACGACATGATCACCCAGCAGGCCTACCAGATCTCGTTCAACGAGGTGTTCCGCGCGCTGGGCTGGATCTTCCTGGCGCTGGTGCTGGTGATCTGGCTGGCCAGGCCGCCGTTCACGCCGAAGGCGCGCAGCGTTTCCGGCGGGCACTGAAGTCTGCCCGCGCGTCCGGCGGGCAAACTTCAGATGTCGAAGGCGAAGCCGACCAGCGCCATGGTCTCGCCGGTGTTCGGACGGTGCAGGCCGCCATTGGAAATGTGCCGGATCGCCACGCTGAAATGCTTCGCCTGCCAGCCCAGCGTGCTGACGAACTGGTAGTGGCTGGAAAGCGCGTGGGTGGTGTGGTTGGTGGCGGCGAGCTGCTCACTGAAGAACAACGGCTGGTACCAGTCGCCGGCATCGCCCAGGTGGAAGCGTGCGCCGGCGGCAAGCAAGGCGACCGAATCACGCGTCGTGTAGCGATCGCCATCGTTGTTGGCCGCCATGCGGCGGCCGTCGATCCAACCCAGCGAAACATCCGGCGACCAGGTCAGGCGGGTGTTGCCGAGCGGCTGCGGCGCGAAGACGGCTTCGACGAAAGCGGCGTTCGCGCCATGGCTGTTCGTGTAACTGCGGCCCGCCTGCACTTCGAGCCGCGCGGCGGCGGCCGGCAGGGCGGCGGTGAGCAGCGCCAGAACGATGGCGCTGCGGGTCAGATGGCGTAGGGACATGCGGGGTACCTCGGGGAAGGTGGTCATTTATTGCACCGCGTAGTTTACGAAATAAAGCCCGCGGCGAGGAGTACGCCCACGGGTCGATTTCGGCAACGGATTGTTGCGCTGGCGATGTAAAAACCCCGGCACGAGGGCCGGGGGCTTGGATACCACCTGATGGCGAGGAACTACTTGCCGCCGCCCGGCTGCAGGGTCGGGCTGTCCAGGTCCAGCGCGGTCGATTCCAGCAGCGCGGCCTGCGGATGCACCTTGCGGATGTCCGCGGCGAACTGCGCGGCGTCGCCGACCACCACCACCGTGCCGGCGCCGGCATCCAGGTGCTTGTCTGCGTACTTCTCGATCTGCTTCGGCGTCACCGCCTGCACCTGTGCGATGTACCGGCCGATCTCGTCCAGCGGCACGCCGTAGACGGCCAGCTCGCCGACCTGTTCGGCCAGCCCGGTGGTGGTTTCCAGGCTGCGGCCGTAGCCGCCGATCAGGGTGGCCTTGCGCGCGGCCAGCTCGTCGGCGGAAACCCGCGTGCCGCCCAGCCGCTTGAACTCGCCCAGCATCAGCTCGACCACCTGCGCCGCGGACGGGTTCTTGGTCTGCGCCGAGGCCAGCCACAGGCCGGTGTCGCGCAACGGCTGCAGCCGGCTGTTGGCGCCGTAGGACAGGCCGCGCTTGATGCGGATCTCCTCGTTCAGGCGCGCCGAGTACGAGCCGCCGAGCACCGCGTTGGCGACCGTGCCCACGTAGTAGCCGCCATCGCCACGCGACGGCGCCGCATGTGCCGCGACC
>DATCUT010000141.1:0-25901 GCA_036561785.1 Rhodanobacter sp. | reverse complement strand
GCCGTCGGGCAGGCGCAGGTAGCCGCGCATCGCATCGCCCAGACCGAGCCGCAGCGCGCTGCCGCCGACCGGCAGGCTCATGCTCAGGTGCAGTGGCATGCTGCCGGTGGCCGGCTTGTGCAGCGGCGCCGGCAGGTCCAGCGCGATCCCGTCCATCGACGAGTCGACGCTGAGGGTCTGCGCCAGTGCATCGCTGCCCGCCACGTGCGCGATGGTGAAGCCGATGTCGAACGCGCTGCGCCCGTCGGCCAACTTGCCGATCCAGTCCAGCGACGGGTAGTCCTGCACCAGTTCGGCCATGCGGTAGTTGCCGCGCAGCTGCGCCGACAGCACGGTGGCCGGGTCGCTGTTGGCGGCCGCGATCGCCAGCCGCAAGGTCGACGGCTGGCCGCGGAAGCCGGCGTCCAGCGGGCCGGCCTGCATGCCCTGCGCATCGAACTTCAGCGGGCCGTTGAGCTTGTCCAGTTGGAGGCTCCATGCCGGCGCGCTGAGGTCGGCGTCCTTCAGCTGGGCCAGGCCGTCCAGTTGCGGTTCGCCGCCCGCCTTCAACGGCAGCGCCAGGTGGAAGCCGAACGTGCCGCTGCCGCCCAGTTTCAGCTTGGCCAGGGTGTCGGCCTCGCGGCTGCCGATCGGGCTCTTGCGCACGAACTCCATCAGGCTGGCGCCGCTGCCGCTGCCCTGCACGTTGAGGTCGAGCAGCGCGTCGGCGAAATCCGGGATCAAGGCAACCGCCTTGTCCGCCGTCACCCCGAGCGAGTGCCCGTCGCTGGCTTCGACCAGCATGCCGTTGTTGATGAAGTTGGCCACCGCGCTGACGCCTTCGGCGAGCGGCCAGCCCTTGCCGTAGTCGAGGGTGAGGTCGCTGATCACCGCGCGCGCCTCGAAGCGCCCTTCGTTGTGCCGGAACGGCCAGTCGTGCAGGTCGCCGCGCACCAGCACCTGCGCTTCGTCGAGGCGGCCCGCCTGCAGGCCGCGATCGAGCCAGGCGATGGTGCCGGGCGACATCGACCCCAGCGGCCAGAACAGCTTGGCGGCAGCCACGTCGGCATGGTCCAGCTTCGCGTACAAGTCCATGAACGGGGCGCCGCCCTGCGCCGGCAGGACCAGCTCGCCACGGGCCTGGCCGGCATAGCCGGCGCCGGCGAAATCCAGCGCGTCGACGCCGATGTGCCAGTCGCCGTCCTGCGGCCAGAACGCCAGCGTGCCGGCCAGCGTCGACATCACGAACGGCTCGCGGAACTCATGCGGAAAGCTCAGCGTGGTGGCCTGCGCCGGCAGTTCCAGCGACAGCGCCTCGGCATCGCCGCGCAACTCGCCGTGCAGGCTGCTCACGCCCGGCAGCTTGCCGACCGGGTCGATGCCCAGGCCATTGAACGCCAGGTCGACCGAATGCAGTCCCTCGGCATGATTCCAGTGCAACGCGAGCCGGCCCAGCTCGCCGCGCGGATGCCCGCTGCCCAGCCACTGCGCCAGCGCCGGCTTCAGCGCCGGCTTCAGGGCAAGCCACGGCAGCAGCGGCGCCAGCTGCAGCTTGCGCGCGGCGACGTCCGCGCTGGCGTTTTCGGTGCCGGGCTGATGCAGGCTCAACGCCAGTGCGCTGCCGTCGTCGCCGGCCCAGCGCACGTCGTAGCCGTCGTCGACATGGCGCACGCCGGCCAATCCGTGCAGCGACGCCACGCTGGCCCTGCCGCCGGTGGGCGCGATCACCGCCAGCGTGTCCAGGTCGAAACGCACCAGGCTGCGGCTCAGCTGGCCCTTGCGCCAGTCGAGCCAGGCGTTCAGCTGGCCGCGGCCATGGTCGACCGTATAGCCGCCCATATCGATGCCGTCCAGCAACGGCTTCAGTTCGGTGCCGTCGACGCTGGCCCACACCTGGCCCGTGCTGCCGTCATCGCGGAAACGGCCGGCGGTGCGCACCGCGGCGCTCACGCCGTCGCGCCGCAGCACGCCGCCGAAGCGGATATGGCTGCCCTGGTGGCTCAGCCGCAGCTGTTTCGACAGCAGCGTGTAGTGCTTGTCCAGGGTGGCATCGGTGACCACCACGCGCAGATCCTCCAGCCACAGGTCGGCCGACAGCCGGCCCAGCGACAGCGGTTGCCGGCCGCTGCCACCGGCCACGCCGATGCCATTGACGTGCCAGCCGTGGGCGTCGTGCAGCAGGTCCAGCTGCAGGTTGCGCACGTGCAGGTTGAGCAGGTGCCGCGACGGCAGCAGCCAGCCGCCGAAGTCGAATTTCAGTTCGGATTCGGGCAACTGCAGCGCGGCGCCGCTCTCGCCGGCCGCCGCACCAACCGTCACCCCGTGCATCACGAACTCCGGGCCGGAGCCGGTCCAGCGCCCCTCCATCGAGGCAAAGCTGACCGGGCGCTGCAGCCGCGCGCTGAGTTGCGCGGCCACCCAGTCCGGGTGCCGCGCCAGCAGCGGCAGCAGCAGTTGGGCCAGCGCCGCGACGACGGCGAGCAGGATCAGCGCGACCCCGGCGATCCAGCCCGACGCGCGGGCGCAACGATGCAGCCGCCGCTGCCACAACGCGTTCACGCGCGGCGATCCCGGTCGAATCTACAGCCGCCGGATTTACAGCAAGACGACATCAAACTGTTCCTGCGAATAATGCTCTTCGGCCTGAAAGCGTATGCTTTTGGAGATGAACTCTTCCAGTTCGGCGACCGCGCTGGATTCTTCCTCCAGGATCCGGTTCACCACGGCCGGGTTCGCCATCACCAGCAGCTTCTGCGCGTTGAACTGGCGCACCGCGCGGGTGATCTCGCGGAAGATCTCGTAGGTCACCGTTTCGGCGGTCTTCAGCACGCCGCGGCCGCTGCAGGTCGGGCACGGTTCGCACAGCTGGCGGGCCAGGCTTTCGGTGGTGCGCTTGCGGGTCATCTCGACCAGGCCCAGCGCCGACATCGGATACACCGTGGTCTTGGCGTGGTCGCGCGCCAACCCCTTGCCGAGCATGCGCAGCACCTGGCGCTTGTGTTCCTCATCGCTCATGTCGATGAAGTCGATGATGATGATGCCGCCCAGGTTGCGCAGGCGCAGCTGGCGTGCCGCTGCCTGCGCCGCCTCCAGGTTGGTGCGGTAGACCGTTTCCTCCAGGTTGCGCGTGCCCAGGTAGGCGCCGGTGTTGACATCGATCGTGGTCATCGCCTCGGTCTGGTCGACGATCAGGTAGCCCCCGGATTTCAGCGGCACTTCCTTCTTCAGCGCGCGCTGCATCTCGTCCTCGACGCCGTACAGGTCGAAGATCGGCCGCTCGCCGTCGTAGTGCTCGATGCGGTCGTCCAGGTTCGGCATGAACTTGTGCACGAACTTGACCACGTTCTCGAACGTCGCGCGCGAATCCACCCGCACCTTCTCGATGTCCTCGTTGAGCATGTCGCGCAGGCTGCGCAGCGGCAGCGACAATTCCTCGTACACGCGCTCGCCGACCCTGGCCTTGGCGATGTTCTCCTGCACCACCCGCCACACCTTGGTCAGGTAGGCCACGTCGAACGCCAGCGACTCGGCACTCTGACCCTCGGCATTGGTGCGCACGATGTAGCCCAGCGGGGTGTCGCCGATCAGCGGGGTCAGCACGTCGCGCAGCCGCTGGCGCTCGGCCTCGTCCTCGATCCGCGCGGAAATGCCCAGGGTGCGCGCATACGGCAGCAGCACCAGGTAGCGCGAGGGAATCGACAGGTGCGCCGACAGCCGCGCACCCTTGGTGCTGATCGGGTCCTTGACCACCTGCACCACGATCTCCTGGCCTTCGTGCACCAGTTCGCTGATCGAAGGCACGTGGCCATTGCCGTTGCCGTTCGATTCGGCGCCTTCGGGCGGCAGCGGGCGCACGATGTCGGAGGCGTGCAGGAACGCCGCGCGCTCCAGCCCGATCTCCACGAACACCGCCTGCATGCCCGGCATCACCCGCTGCACGCGGCCCTTGTAGATATTCCCGACATAGCCGCGCCGGGACGCCCGCTCGACGTGCACCTCCTGCAGCATGCCGTTCTCGACCACCCCGACCCGCGTCTCGCGCGGGGTCACGTTGATCAGGATTTCTTCGCTCACCGCATACTCCCCCGGACAGATGATCTTTATAGCGGTGCGGCCACGGACTGTCGATGAACCACCGCATGGAATCCGCATGGCCGGGCCGGATAACGCAAAATGGACACTGACGCGCGGAGTGCCGCCGCCCGACCAATCACCCTGGAGCTGAACGCATGACGATGCCCACGCCGACGCCGACCCTGCTGGCCTGGAGCGGCGGCAAGGACTGCCTGCTGGCCTTGCAGCGGCTGCTGGCCGATCCGCAATGGCAGGTGGCCGGCCTGCTCACCACGGTCAACCGCAACTACCAGCGCGTGGCCATGCACGGCACGCCACGCGAGGTACTGCAGGCGCAGGCCGCCGCACTGGGCCTGCCGCTGCTGGAGGTGATGCTGGACTGGCCCGGCAGCAACGAGGCCTACGAGGCGGCGCATGCGCAGGCGCTGGTCGAGGCGCGCATGCGCTGGCCGGGGATCCGCCACTGCGCGTTCGGCGACCTGTTCCTGGAGGACGTGCGCGACTACCGCGTGCGCCAGCTCGGCCGCGAAAACTGGCGCGCGGTGTTCCCGCTGTGGGGCGAGGACACCGCCGCGCTGGCGCGCCGCTTCGTCGGCGAAGGCCACCGCGCGATGCTGTGCTGCGTGGATACCCAGCAGCTCGCCGCGGACTTTTGCGGCCGCGACTACGACGCCGCCCTGCTCGACGCGCTGCCGGCCGGCGTCGACCCCTGCGGCGAGCGCGGCGAATTCCACACTCTGAGCTACGCCGGGCCGCTGTTCCGCCGGCCGCTGAAGTTGCGCCGCGGCGAATCGGTGCTGCGCGACGGGCGTTTCCAGTTCACCGATTTCCTGCTGGACGAGCATGCTGCGGCGGACTGAACGCCACATCCTGCCCGACCTGCTGCAGCCCGGGCTGACGCTGGTGTTCTGCGGCACCGCCGCGGGCAGGCGCTCGGCCGCCGAGCGCGCCTACTACGCCCACCCGGGCAACCTGTTCTGGCGCGCGTTGTTCGAGGCCGGGCTGACTCCGCGCCTGCTGCTGCCACCGGAGTTTCCCCTGCTGCTCGATTACGGCATCGGCCTCACCGACCTGGCCAAGCGCCACTCGGGCAACGACGACGAACTGCCGCGCGACGCCTTCGACGCACCTGCGCTGTTCGCCAAGATCGAACGCCACGCCCCGCGCCTGCTCGCCTTCACCAGCAAGAACGCGGCACGCAGCGCACTCGGCCACGCGGTCGGCTACGGGCTGCAGGGCGAAACCCTCGGCGACACGCGACTGTTCGTGCTGCCGTCGCCGTCCGGCCAGGCGCGCGGGCATTGGGACCTGGCGCCGTGGCTGACGCTGGCCGCGCTGTACCACACTGCTTGGGCTGGCGTGTAGGAGCGCACCCTGTGCGCGATGCTCTTCGCTCCGATCGACATCAGAGCATCGCGCACAGGGTGCGCTCCTACACACGAAGCCAGACTCACTCGACCGGCGTGTGCCGGTATGTGCTGACACCCTGGACGCGCACAATCGAAGCCTGGTTCGACCACGTGCGGCGGATGTAGGTGACCACCGCCGCCACCTCGCCATCGCTCAACTGCTGCGCGAACGGCGGCATCGAGTACGGCCGCTGGTTGGCCGCGGTGACCGGCGCGAAGCCGCCGAGCAGGACCATCCGGGTTGCGTTGATGCCGGTCGGTTCGGTCACCGAGGAATTGCCGTCCAGCGGCGGATAGACCCCGGCCACGCCCTCGCCGCGCTTGCCATGGCATGCCGCGCAATGCTGCGCGTAGACCTTCCCGCCCTGTTCGGTGAGCGCCCTGGTGTCGAACGGCGAACTCGGCTCGGCCACCGGAGCCCGCGGCGGCAGTGACTGCAGGTAGCTGGCGATCGCTCGCAGATCGGCGTCGCTCATGTGCTGGGTGCTGTCCGCCACCACTGCAGCCATCGGCCCGAACGCCGCGCCCCTGGCGGACTGGCCGGTCTTCAGCAGGTCGACGATGTCCTGCGCGCCCCAGCCTTCCAGGCCACCGTTCTTCCGGGTGCTCAGGTCGGGCGCGTACCAGTTCTGCATCGGGATCTGGCCGCCGGTGAGGTGCACGTCCTGCGGCGTGCCACCGAGCGTGTCGCGCGCCGCATGGCATTCGTTGCAGTGGCCCAGCCCCTGCACCAGGTAGGCGCCGCGGTTCCACTCGGCCGACTGCGCCGGATCAGGTTTGAATTCGCCTTCGCGGAAGTACAGCGTGCGCCAGGCCTTCAGGCTGTTGCGCACGCTATAGGGGAACGCCAGCGCGGGCGCGACGGCCGGCTGGTGCACCGGCGCCAGCGACTGCAGGTAGGCGAAGATCGCCAGTGCATCGTCGTGGTTCACCTTGGTATACGAGGTGTACGAGAACGCCGGATACAGCAGTTCGCCATGACGGCCCTTGCCGCTGTGCAGCGCCTGCCAGAAGTCCTCGAAGCTCCAGTCGCCCAGGCCGGTCCGGCGATCGGGCGTGATGTTGGGCACCGGGATATCGCCGAACGGCGTGGCCAGCGCACGCCCGCCGGCGTAGCGCGCACCGCCTTGTGCGGTGTGGCAGCCGGCGCAGTCGCCGACCGTGGTCAGGTATTCGCCCTTCGCGATCAAGGCCGGATCGCGCAAGGTGGTCGCTGCGATCTTGCTCGCGGCCGGCGGGGTCGGCCGGCTGCCACTGCCGCCGAACAACACCCAGCCCAGCGCCAGCACCACCAGCAGCGCGATCAGCAGCAACAGCCAACGCAGCCATTTCATGACGGGTCTCCCGCCGCGCCCAGCACGCCACAGGCCAACGGCGGCGTCACCGAGCCGGCCGGTTGCGCATGCGTGTCGGCCGGCAACTCGCGGCTGGCCAGCGCCGCCGCCACCGCGGTGATGTCCGACTCACTCAGTCGGTTCGCCACCGTCGCCATGCAGTCGGGCGCCACCGTGGCGCGGGTATGCGTGCGCCAGGAACCCAGTTGCGCGCTGATGTAGTCGTACGGCAGGCCGACCAGGCCCGGCGTGGACGGCTCCACGCCGGTGAGCTGGCTGCCGTGGCAGCTGGCGCAGGCCGGAATCTTGCGCGCCGGATCACCTTTGCTGACCAGTTGCTCGCCACGCTGCAACGTGGCGGCAGACACCGGCGGCAACGGCGAACGGCTGTACGGCACCTGCTGCACCGCGAAGTATTCGGCGATCTCCCGCATGTACGCGGGCGGCAGCTGGCGTACGGTGTATTCCATCGGCGCGTACTTGCGCAAACCGTTCTGGAAATCCTGCATCTGGCGCGCCAGGTAGGCGGCCGGCTTGCCGGCGAGGCGCGGGAAATAACCGCTGCCGGGCGTGCCTTCGCCATGCACGCCGTGGCAGGCAGTGCAGGCGGCGATGCGCTGCTGCAAGGTGTCGGGGATCGCGGGGGCGGTCGTCGGAGTATCGGCGGCATGGCTGGCGGTGCCGTACAACAGGACGACCGCGAACAGGACGGCAACACCGAACGGCTTGGCATGACACAGGCTGGCGTTCGTATTCATCCGGCGATTGTACGCTCGCGACCGCAGCGCCCATGCCAGACCGGCGCTAAGCTGGGGCGACGCGACAACATGCCGCATCACCGAAACCGGGGGTTACCGTGAACCGTTCAGCCGTCCATCTCGCCGCACTCGCCACTGCCTTGCTTGCCGGCCCGGCGCTGGCCGCCGAGGCCACGCCGCCGGGCGTCACCTACACGTCGGTCGACCAACTGCAGCAGCGCATGGATGCCGGTACGCTGGACAGCCGCCAGCTAACGCGGCAGTTGCTCGAGCGCATCCAGCAGATCGACCGCTCCGGCCCGACCCTGCGCGCGGTGATCGAGACGAATCCCGACGCGCTGCAACTGGCCGGCACGCTCGACGACGCGCGCGGCAGCGCCAAGGCGCGTGGCCCGTTGTACGGCATCCCGGTGCTGCTGAAGGACAATATCGACACCGGCGACCGCATGCTCACCACCGCCGGTTCGTTGGCGCTGGCCGATGCGCCGGCGCCGCGCGACGCGGGACTGGTCGAACGGCTGCGCAAGGCCGGTGCGCTGATCCTGGGCAAGACCAACCTCAGCGAATGGGCCAACTTCCGCTCCAACCACGCCAGCAGCGGCTGGAGCGGGCGCGGCGGGCAAACGAAGAACCCCTACGTGCTCGACCGCAACCCCTGCGGCTCCAGCGCCGGCTCCGGCGCCGCGGTGGCGGCAGGCCTGGTCACGGTGGCGATCGGCAGCGAGACCGACGGCTCGATCATCTGCCCCGCCGCGATGAACGGCATCGTCGGCATCAAGCCCACCCTGGGCCTGGTCAGCCGCGCCGGCATCGTGCCGATCAGCCACAGCCAGGACACCGCCGGCCCGATGGCGCGCAACGTGGCCGATGCCGCCGCCCTGCTCAGCGTGATCGCCGGCAGCGACCCGCGCGATCCGGCCACCGCCGAGGCGGACAAGCACGCCACCGACTACCGCCGCTTCCTCGACCCGAACGGACTGAAGGGCAAACGCATCGGCGTGGTACGCCAGCTCGCCGGCGCCGAACCGAACGCTGACCGCGTGCTCGAGCAGTCGATCGCGCTGATGAAGGCACAGGGCGCGATCATCGTCGACCCGGTCGTGCTGCCGCACCTGGCCGAACTCGGCAAGCCGGAGATCACCGTGTTGCTGTACGACTTCAAGCACGACATCAATGCCTATCTGTCCAGCCGCACGGGCCTCAAGGTGAAGACGCTGGCCGACCTGATCGCGTTCAACCGGGCGCATGCCGGCGAAGAGATGCCCTGGTTCGGCCAGGAGCTGTTCGAGCAGGCCGAGAAGAAGGGGCCGCTCAGCGACAAGGCGTACACGAATGCGTTGGCGCAGGCGAAGCGGCTGTCCGGCCCGCAGGGCATCGACGCTGCCTTGAAGGCACAGCACCTGGACGCCTTGCTGGCGCCGTCGTGGGGCCCGGCCTTCATGACCGATCCGGTACTCGGCGACCACATCGTCAGCGGCGACCCCACCGTCGGCGGCGCCTCGCAACCGGCGGCCGTGGCCGGCTATCCCTCGATCACCGTACCGGCCGGCTTCGCCCACGGCCTGCCGGTCGGCATCGTGCTGTTCGGCGCGAAGTGGAGCGAGCCGACGCTGATCTCGATCGCCTACGGTTTCGAGCAACACGCCAAGGCGTGGCAGCCGCCGCAGTTTCTCGACACGGTCGGCGGCAAGCCGGTGGCAGCCACGCGCTGAGACCTCAGCGAAAAGGCAGCCAATGGCCGCCTATTCGTTGCGCGTTCGCAGGACCTGGCGTGATCAAACCCGGCCGCTGGCCGACTTGCGCACGATCAGCATGGCCAGCTCCAGCGACTGTTCGTAGTTCAGGCGCGGATCGACCATCGACTTGTAGGCGCGGTCGAGGTCGCTCTCGGACAGGTCGCGGGCGCCACCCATGCATTCGGTGACATCCTCGCCGGTCAGCTCCAGGTGCACGCCGCCGAGCCGGGTGCCGGCCGCCGCGTGGATGTCGAACGCCTGCTCCAGCTCGCCGCGGATGTTGTCGAAGCGACGGGTCTTGTGGCCGTTCGAGGTGCTTTCGGTGTTGCCGTGCATCGGATCGGCCACCCACAGCACGCGCCGCCCCTCGCGCTTCACCGCCTCCAGCAGCGGTGGCAACGCGGCAGCGATCTTCGCATTGCCCATGCGGTGGATCAGGGTCAGCCGGCCCGGCTCGTCATCAGGATTCAGCGCATCGATCAGCGGCAGCAGTTGCCCGGCTGTTACCGAGGGGCCCACTTTCACCGCGACCGGATTGCGGATGCCGCGGAAATACTCCGCGTGGGCGCCGTCCAGCGCCGCCGTGCGCATGCCGATCCACGGGAAGTGGGTTGACAGGTTGAACCAGCCCGGATGGCGCGGCACCTGGCGGGTCAGCGCCTGCTCGTAGTGCAGCAGCAGCGCTTCGTGCGAGGTGAAGAAATCCACCTTGGAGAACCCGGCGATCGGGCCGGCCAGGGTTTCCATGAAGCGCAGCGAGTCGCCGATGCCCGCGACCATCTGGCGGTACTCGGCGGCCAGCGGCGAGTGCTCGACCCAGGCCAGATCCCAGTATTCCGGGTGATGCAGGTCGGCGAAGCCGCCGTCGATCAGCGCGCGCACGAAGTTCATCGTCAGCGCGGAATGCGCATGCGCCTGGATCAGCCGTTGCGGATCGGGACGACGTGCCTCGGCAGTGAACGCCGGGCTGTTGACCACGTCGCCACGAAAGCTCGGCAGGGTCACGCCGTCGCGGGTCTCGGTGTCGGTCGAACGCGGCTTCGCATACTGCCCGGCAAAACGCCCCACCCGCAGCACCGGCTTCTTCAGCCCGTGCACCAGCACCAGGCTCATCTGCAGCAGCACCTTCAGCCGGTTGGAGATTACCGGGCTGGTGCAGTCGGCGAAGCTTTCCGCGCAGTCGCCGCCTTGCAGCAGGAAGCGTCCGCCTTCCTGCGCCTCGGCCAGCGCCTGCTTCAGCGCCAGCACCTCCCACGAGGTCACCAGCGGCGGCAACTGCGCAAGATGCACGCTGGCCCGGGCCAGCTCGGCCGCATCGTCGTAATGCGGCTGCTGCAGCGCCACGCGCTGCTGCCAGGAACCCGGGGTCCAGTCACGGGGCGTGAACACGTTCGGCGAAGCAGGATTCATCGCACAGCCTTGGCAACGGCAGGGACATTCACTTCGATGCGGCCCGGCGCCACGCCGCCATGACCGCCAGCACGGCCAGCGCGATGAACCACAGCAGGCTCCAGGCCGGCATCGGCAGGCCGAGGATGGGCTCGACCTTGGCGCACTCGCCGGAGCCGGTGAACACCAGCTTCAACAGCTTCGACAACGGGAACGCGTCCAGCATGTAACCCAGCCCGGGACCGCAGGAGGGCACCTGGTCGGCCGGCAGGCTCTGCAGCCACAGGTGGCGGCCGGCGGTAACGATGCCGCCCACGGCACTCGCCAGCACCAGCCCCGCATAGGCCCAGCGGCCGTTGCCGCGTGGCGCATGCAGTCCGCCCAGCAGGAAAAACAGCGCCATGAACAGGAAGGCGATGCGCTGGAAGACGCACAGCGGGCACGGTGTCATGCCCAGCCCGTATTCGGCATACAGCGCAAAGCCAAGCAGGCCTGCGCAGATCAGGAAACCGACGAGAAAACTGACACGGTACGACCAGCGGAATGGATTCATGGCGGATTGTTGCGTTGCGGAACAATGACCTTACCTGTTCGCCGGGGCGCTGTCAGCAGGCTTGCGGCATCCCGGGAAAAATATCCGGTTCGTCGATGCCCACATGCACGAAAACCCGGCAGGTCGCCCGGCCGGGTTTCGTGTTTGGACGTCTGAACGCCGAGCCCGCCTGATGGCGGCCGACCGGCTTACTCGGCGTCGACAGCTTCGACCTGCGGGCGACCGACCAGCTCGACATACGCCATCGGCGCATTGTCGCCCGGGCGGAAGCCGCACTTGAGGATGCGCAGGTAGCCGCCGGGACGCTCCTTGTAACGCGGGCCCAGCTCGACGAACAGCTTGCCGACCGCTTCCTTGTCGCGCATGCGCGAGAAGGCAAGGCGGCGATTGGCCACACCGTCGACCTTGGCGAGCGTGATCAGCGGCTCGGCCACGCGGCGAAGTTCCTTCGCCTTGGGCAGGGTGGTGCGGATCAGCTCGTGCTTCACCAGCGACGAGGCCATGTTGCGAAACATCGCTTCGCGGTGGCTGCTGGTGCGGTTGAGTTTGCGTCCGGATTTTTGGTGGCGCATGGCGAAAAACTCTCTGTCTGTTGTTATGAAAAGCCGGCACTCAGGTCCGGCTTCCCGCGGTTACCCGCTTATAAAAAGCCCTGTGGGAACGGACTTTTCTGAAGAGTGCGGCCTTGAATGGCCGCTTCTGGTGCCTGGCGAGCGTCATGTACACGCTCGCCCAGTCGTTCCTGCCGGAGCGATCAGGAATCGATCGCGCCGGCAAACCTCATCAACCCAACTGCATGCCGTGGGACAAGCCCGGCGGCGGCCAGTTCTCGAGTTTCATGCCCAGTGCGAGACCACGCCCGCCCAGCACGTCCTTGATCTCGGTCAGCGACTTCTTGCCCAGGTTCGGCGTCTTCAGCAGCTCGACTTCGGTCTTCTGCACCAGATCGCCGATGTAGTAGATGCTCTCGGCCTTCAGGCAGTTCGCCGAACGCACGGTGAGCTCCAGATCGTCGATCGGACGCAGCAGCAACGGATCGAAACCGCTCTTCTCGGCCTTGTCGGTGGCGCTCTCGCGACGCGAGAAGTCGCCGAACACCGACAGCTGGTCGTTGATGATCTCGGCGGCCTTGCGGACCGCGTCTTCAGCACCGATCGTGCCGTTGGTCTCGATGTCCAGCACCAGCTTGTCGAGGTTGGTGCGCTGCTCGACACGAGCGGCGTCCACTTCGTAAGCCACGCGCAGCACCGGCGCGAACGACGCGTCCAGCTGCAGACGGCCGATCGGACGCGCCTCGTCATCCGGATGCTGGCGCGTGCTGGCCGGCTGGTAGCCAACGCCGCGACGCACCTTCAGGCGCATGTTGAGCGCGATGTCCTTGGTCAGGTGGCAGATCACGTGCTCGGGGTTGATGATTTCCACCGAGTGGTCGACGACGATGTCGCCAGCCGTGACCACGCCCTTGCCCTTCTTGGACAGGGTCAGGGTGACTTCATCACCCGTATGCTGACGGATCGCCACGTCCTTGAGGTTGAGCAGGACTTCAATGACGTCCTCCTGCAGGCCTTCCAGGGTGGTGTATTCGTGCAGCACGCCATCGATTTCCACCTCGACGATGGCACTGCCAGGAATCGAGGAGAGCAGCACGCGGCGCAGCGCGTTGCCCAGGGTGTGACCGAAGCCACGCTCGAGCGGCTCGACCACCACCTTGGCGCGGTTGGCTCCGAGCTGTTCGACGCTGAGGCCCCGAGGCCGCAGCACACTAGTTGACGAAACTGCCATGCAGAGCTCCGGTGATTACTTCGAGTAAAGCTCGACGATCAGTGCTTCATTGATGTCGGACGGCAGATCGCCGCGATCCGGCACCGACTTGAACGTACCTTCGAATTTCTTGGCGTCGACCTCGACCCAGACCGGCCGCAGGTCCATGGTGTCGAACACGGTCGCCGCTTCCTGCACGCGCAGCTGGCTGCGGGCACGCTCGGTCAGCGCGATCGCGTCGCCCGGACGAACCTGGTACGAAGGGATGTTCACCTTCTTGCCGTTCACTAGGATCGCCTTGTGGGCAACCAGCTGACGAGCCTGGGCGCGCGTGACCGCGAAGCCCATGCGATAGACGACGTTGTCCAGACGGCTTTCGAGCAGGCGCAACAGGTTTTCACCGGTGTTGCCCTTGGACGTCGACGCCTTGGTGTAGTAGTTGCTGAACTGGCGCTCGAGCACACCGTAGATGCGCTTGACCTTCTGCTTTTCACGCAGCTGCACGGCATAGTCGGACATGCGCATGCGCTTGTTCGCGCCATGCTGGCCGGGCTTGTTTTCCAGCTTGCACTTGGAATCCAGCGCGCGCGCCGGGCTCTTCAGGCTGAGATCTGCACCCTCACGACGGGCGAGTTTGCAGGTAGCTCCACGATAACGGGCCATGGGTATGCTCCTTAGACTCGACGCTTCTTGGGGGGACGGCAGCCGTTGTGCGGAATCGGCGTGACGTCGATGATGTTGAGCACCTTGTAGCCCAACGCATTCAGCGAACGCACCGCCGACTCGCGGCCCGGGCCGGGGCCCTTGATGCGCACTTCCACCGTCTTCACGCCGTAGTCGCCTGCCGCGCGGCCGGCCTTTTCGGCGGCCACCTGGGCGGCGAACGGGGTGGACTTGCGCGAGCCACGGAAACCGGCGCCGCCGGCAGTAGCCCACGACAAGGCATTGCCCTGACGATCGGTGATGGTGACGATGGTGTTGTTGAAGGAGGCCTGCACGTGGGCCACGGCATCCGTGACAACGCGCTTGATCTTCTTCTTGGTCTTGACCGGCTTAGCCATGGTTTAGAGGCTCTTTGTTAATCAGTGCGGCCACGGACGGCCGCTTTTTGATCTTCGCGATCAGGGAAGATCGCACTGGTGCAATCACTTCTTGATCGCGCGACGGGGGCCCTTGCGGGTACGTGCGTTGGTACGCGTGCGCTGGCCGCGTACCGGCAGGCCGCGACGGTGGCGCAGGCCACGGTAGCAACCCAGGTCCATCAGACGCTTGATGGCCATGCCCACCTCACGGCGCAGATCGCCTTCGACGGTGTACTTGGCGATCTCGTGGCGGATCTTCTCCACCTCGCCTTCACTGAGGGACTTGATCTGGGTGGTCGGAACCACGCCAGCATCCACGCAGACCTTCTTGGCCCGGCTGCGGCCGATACCGTAAATGCTCTGCAGACCAACCCAGACATGCTTCTGGACCGGCAAATTGACACCCGCGATGCGCGCCATGATGTACTTCTCCGATGCGTTTCGTGCGCGGTAAACGCGCAATTTTAACCTGAATTACCCTAACTGGAAAGCCCTGCGACACCGTGGTGTCGCCACTCCCCGACTATGACCAACCATCCGCAGCCTCAGCTGCGGCGGAGGTTGGCCTTCTTGAGCAGACTTTCGTACTGGTGACTGACCAGGTGCGCCTGCACCTGAGACGTGAAATCCATCACCACCACCACCACGATCAGCAGCGACGTGCCACCGAAGTAAAACGGCACATGCCAGGCGTTCTGCATGAACGACGGCACCAGACACACCGCCACCAGATACAACGCACCGACACCGGTCAGACGAGTCATCACCGCATCGATGTAGCTGGCCGTGGCCTTGCCCGGGCGGATGCCAGGGATCAGCGCACCCGACCGCTTGAGGTTGTCGGCCGTCTCATCGGCGTTGAACACGATCGCCGTGTAGAAGAACGCAAAACCGATCACCAATACCGAAAACACTGTCTCGTACAACGGGTTGCCGGGACTCAGCGCCTGGGTCAGATCCTGCAGCCAGCGCGACTGCTGGCCGGTGCTGAACCAGCTCACCGCGGTCGCCGGGAACATCAGCAGACTCGAGGCGAAGATCGGCGGGATCACGCCCGACATGTTGATCTTCAGCGGCAGGTTCGAGCTCTGGTTCATGTAGGCCTTCTGCCCACCGGAACGCCGCGCGTAGTTCACCGTGATGCGCCGCTGGGCGCGCTCCATGAACACCACGAACGCCGTCACCGCCAGCGCCAGGCCAAACACCATCAACAACTTGATCAGCGACAATTCACCGTTGCTGGCCATGCCCAGGGTATGCACCACCGCCCCCGGCAGACCGGCGACGATGCCAGCGAAGATCAGCAGCGAAATGCCGTTGCCGACACCGCGCTCGGTCATCTGCTCGCCCAGCCACATCAGGAACATCGTGCCGGCGGTAAGCCCGACCACGGACGAGAAGATGAAGCCAAAACCCGGCGTGTAGACCACCGGTGCGCCACCTGCTGCGACCTGTCCCTGCAATGCCACCGCGATACCGAACGACTGGAACGCAGCCAATGCCACCGTGGCATAGCGCGTATACATCGTCATCTTGCGCTTGCCGGCCTCACCTTCCTTGCGCAGGCTCTGCAGGCTCGGCACTACCGCGCCCATCATCTGGAACACGATCGACGCCGAGATGTACGGGATCACGCCGAGCGCAAACACCGAGAAGCGCTCCAGCGCACCGCCTGAGAACATGTTGAACATGTCCATCAGGCCGTTGCCGTTGACCAGGTTGGTCATCGCCTCCGGATTGACGCCCGGAACCGGAATGAACGAACCGAGCCGGAACACCACAAGCGCACCGATCACGAAGAAAATGCGCTGACGAAGCTCCGTCAGTTTGCCGAGCTTGCCGAGCGCGTTGCCCTTGGCTGCTGCCACCTGATTACTCCACGCTGCCGCCGGCAGCCTCGATGGCTGCCTTGGCGCCGGCGGTAGCCAGCAGACCGGACAACTTCACCGCGCGACCGATTTCACCCTTGAGGACGACCTTGACCTTCTTCGCGCGGCTGTTGATCAGGCCAGCCTGATGCAGCGCGACGACGTCGATCACGTCACCCTTGAGATTGGCCAGCTGATACAGGAACACTTCCTGGCTCTCGGCCTGCTTCTTCGAACGGAAACCGACCTTCGGCAAGCGGCGCTGCAGCGGCATCTGGCCGCCTTCAAAGCCGTACTTGTGGGTACCGCCCGCACGGGCATGCTGACCCTTGTGGCCGCGGCCGGCGGTCTTGCCCAGGCCCGAACCGATGCCGCGGCCGACGCGCAGGCGCGTCTTGCGGGAACCGACAGCCGGCTTGATGTCATTGAGACGCATGATGATTACTCCTCGACCCGAACCAGGTAGTAGACCGTGTTGATCAGACCACGGACCTGCGGGCTGTCCTTCAACTCACGGACGTCATCGATCTTGCCCAGACCCAGCGCCTTGACGCTGAGACGGTGGCGTGCCTGCACGCCGCGCAGGCCCTTGACCAGGCGCACGCGCACGGTGGCGGCGGTTTCGTTCTTCTTAGCCATTGCCCAGCACCTCTTCCAGGGTCTTGCCACGCTTGGCGGCGATCTTCTTGGGCGAGGCAACCGCCTGCAGGCCCTTGATGGTGGCGCGCACCAGGTTGATCGGGTTGCGCGAACCTACCGCCTTGGCCAGCACGTTCTTCACACCGACCACTTCCAGCACGGCGCGCATGGCGCCGCCGGCGATCACGCCGGTACCCTCGGAAGCCGGCTGCATGTAGACGCGGGCAGCACCATGGTTCGCCTTCACGGCATACCACAGGGTGCCGTTGTTCAGCTCGATGTTCACCATCTGGCGACGGGCACGCTCCATGGCCTTGGAGATGGCCACCGGCACCTCGCGTGCCTTGCCATAGCCGAAGCCGACCTTGCCTTCGCCGTCACCGACCACGGTCAGTGCGGTGAAGCTCATCTGGCGGCCACCCTTGACGGTCTTGGCCACACGGTTGACGGCAATCAACTTTTCCAGCAGGCCGTCGGAATTTTCGCGATCGGTAGAAGACATGTTCTTTTCCATGTGCCCGGCGAACCGGGACTTTGCTTGCGGCTGAGCCGCTTGGAGTTGTAGGTGTCGCTGTGGAAATCAGAGCCGTGCCCTGACCCGGGTACTGCTTAGAACTTCAAGCCGGCCTCGCGTGCCGCATCGGCCAGCGCCTTGATGCGACCGTGGTAGCGGAAACCGGAGCGGTCGAACGCGACCGATTCGATGCCCGCGGCCTTCGCGCGCTCGGCGACGGCCTTGCCCACCGCCGCTGCGGCAGTCAGGTTCTTGGTGCCCTTGAGGCCTTCGGCGACCGACTTCTGCACGGTGGAGGCGGCAGCCACCACATTCTTGCCGGAGGCATCGAACACCTGCGCATAGATGTGCTGGCCGGTGCGGTGCACCGACAGGCGGGCTACCGCCAGCTTGCGGATGTGGGCACGCGTGGACTTGGCACGGCGCAGGCGGTTTTCGTTCTTGTTCATTGTCATAATTCCTCGAAAGCGGATCGGCTGTTACGCCTTCTTTGCTTCCTTCAAGGTGATCTTCTCGCCGGCATAACGCACGCCCTTGCCCTTGTACGGTTCCGGCGGCCGGAAGCCGCGAATCTTGGCCGCCACCTGACCCACCGCCTGCTTGTCCGCGCCCTTGATCAGGACTTCGGTCTGCGTCGGGGTTTCGATGCTGATGCCTTCCGGCGCCTCGAAAACTACCGGGTGGGAAAAGCCCAAGCTCAGGTTCAGCGACTTGCCCTGCATGGAAACGCGGTAGCCGACGCCAACCAGTTCGAGCTTGCGCTCGTAGCCGGTGGAGACACCGGTGACCATGTTGGACAACAGCGCACGCGCAGTACCCCCGAACTTGTCGTCAGCGCCGTCGACGAGGCTGATGTTCGCGACGCCATTGTCCACGGCGACGCTGACGCCCGGCAGGTGATGCACGGACAGTGTGCCCTTCGGGCCCTTCACCGAAATGCTGTCGCTACCGACGGTCATCTCGACGCCCTTGGGCAGGGAAATTGGTTGTTTGGCAACACGTGACATCGAAAGACTCCTTATGCCACTTGGCCGATGACTTCGCCGCCCAGACCCTTGGCACGGGCCTGCGCATCGGTCAACAGACCAGCGGAAGTCGAGATGATCGAGATACCCAGGCCGCCAAGGACCTTCGGCAGCTCGTCCTTGCCGCGATACACACGCAGGCCGGAGCGGCTGACACGGGAAATACGCTCGATGGCCGGCTGGCCCTCGAAATACTTGAGCTTGATCTCGAGCACCGGCTTGCCTTCCTCGGCAGAAGTCTTGGCGTCGAGGATGTAGCCCTCGTTCTTGAGAAGGTTGGCGATCGCCACCTTCAGTTTCGACGACGGCATACGCACGGTCGGCTTGCCCATGGCCTGGGCATTGCGGACGCGCGTGAACAGATCGGCGATGGGATCAGTCATGCTCATGAAAACATCCTTCAGAGTGCACCGATATCCGATAAAACCGGAAATCAATCAGATTGTGAGCCGGCACGGACGCCAGCCTGCTTTGCGCAGACCGCCGACTATAACAGCATTTTCAGGTTTTGGCGAATAACGATGCGGTAATCGCATCCAGCGACTGCAGGTGATGCAGCCGGGTGAACTGGCCACGGAGCTTCACTCCGTGCGCCGGTCCTGCAAGTGGTTGTTACCAGCTGGCCTTGCGCAGGCCAGGCACGTCGCCGCGCATGGTTGCTTCGCGCAGCTTGTTGCGACCCAGGCCGAACTTGGCGTAGACCGCACGCGGGCGACCGGTCAACGCGCAACGGGTGCGTTGGCGCACCGGGCTGGCGTCGCGCGGCAGCTTCTGCAGCTTGGACTGAGCTTCCATCTTCTCCTCGTAGGAGGCGCTGGGGCTCAGCACGATCGCCTTCAGTTCAGCGCGCTTGGCAGCGAACTTCTGGACGAGTTTGGTCCGCTTGATATCGCGGTTCACCATTGATGTCTTGGCCATGGATTACGCCTATCAGTTGCGGAACGGAAAGCTGAACGCGGCCAGCAGGGCTTTCGCCTCTTCGTCGGTCTTGGCGGTGGTGGTGATGGAGATATCCATGCCACGCAGCGCATCGACCTGGTCGAAGTCGATTTCAGGGAAGATGATCTGTTCCTTGATACCGAAGTTGTAGTTGCCGCGACCGTCGAAGGCCTTGCCCGAAACACCGCGGAAGTCGCGCACGCGCGGCAGCGAGATGTTGATCAGGCGATCGAGGAACTCGAACATCTGCGCACGGCGCAAGGTGACCTTGCAGCCGATCGGCCAGCCGTCGCGGATCTTGAACGAGGCCACGGAAACACGCGCCTTGGTCGTGATCGGCTTCTGGCCGGAGATCTTGGCCATGTCGGCCACGGCGTTCTCGAGCACCTTCTTGTTGCCAGCGGCTTCGCCCACGCCCATGTTCAGCGTGATCTTGGTGATGCGGGGAACCTGCATCACGTTCTGGTAGCCGAACTGCTCGGTGAGCTTGGCAACTACCTGCTCTTTGTAGAAATTTTCGAGGCGGGTCATGATCGTGATTCCTTACGCGTCCACGACCTCGCCAGTCGAACGGAACACGCGAACCTTGCGCCCGTCTTCGAGCGTTTTGGTGCCGACGCGTTCACCCTTGTTCGTGGCGGGGTTGAACAGCTGCACGTTGGAGAGATGGATCGAGGCTTCACGCTCGACGATGCCGCCAGCCTGGTTGGCCTGGGGATTCGGCTTGGTGTGGCGCTTGACCAGATTCACGTTGGAGACGAACACGCGCTCGCCTGCAACACGCAGCACATCGCCGCGCTGACCCTTGTTCTTGCCGGTGATCACGAGGACCTGGTCACCTTTGCGGATACGGTTCATTGTCTTGACTCCGCTCAGAGCACTTCGGGCGCAAGCGAGACGATCTTCATGAACTTCTCGCTGCGCAGCTCGCGGGTAACCGGCCCGAAAATACGGGTACCGATCGGCTCGAGCTTGTTGTTGAGGAGGACCGCTGCATTGCCGTCGAAACGGATCAGCGAACCATCGGGACGGCGCACACCCTTGGCGGTACGTACCACCACGGCATTGTACACCTCGCCCTTCTTGACCTTGCCGCGGGGGATCGCATCCTTCACGGTGACCTTGATCACGTCACCGATCGCGGCGTAACGGCGCTTGGAGCCGCCGAGCACCTTGATGCACATCAGTTCCTTCGCGCCGCTGTTGTCCGCTGCGGAAAGCGTGCTTTGCATCTGGATCATGGCTGCACCCTCCCTTAGACGTTGGCGCGCGTGATGATTTCAACCACGCGGTGATGTTTGGTCTTGGACAACGGACGGCATTCCGCGATACGCACGAGGTCGCCCTCGTTCGCACCCAGGTCGTCCTGCGCATGCAGCTTGGTCGACCGGCGGATGATCTTGCCGAGCAGCCAGTGCTGCTCCTGGCGCTCGACCAGGACGGTGACCGTCTTGTCCATCTTGTTGCTGGTGACGCGGCCCTCGAGGGTGCGCGTCTGCTTGTTGTTGTCGCTCATGTCGGCCGTCCCTTACTTCTTGCCGCCGAGCACGAACTTCGTGCGGGCGATGTCACGCCGAACGCGGCGGAGCTGGTGCGGCTGAGTGAGCTGGCCGGAACCCTTCTGCATGCGCAGATTGAACTGCTCCTTGCGCAGGTCCAGCAGATGCTGCTGCAGCTCTTCGGCCGACTGGTTGTTGATATCTTTGCTGGCCATCACATCACCGCCCGGGTCACAAACTGGGTCTGCACCGACAGCTTGGCGGCGGCCAGGCGGAACGCCTCGCGAGCCGTCAACTCGTCGACGCCCTCGATTTCATAGAGCATGCGACCAGGCTGGATCGGCGCGACCCAGAACTCGACGCTGCCCTTGCCCGCGCCCATGCGGACTTCGATCGGCTTCTTGGTGATCGGCTTGTCCGGAAACACGCGGATCCACAACTTGCCGCCACGCTTGACGAAACGGGTGATGCAACGACGGGCAGCTTCGATCTGGCGTGCAGTGAGCGCGCCGTGGGTCGTGGCCTTCAGGCCGTACTCACCAAAGCTGACGAGATTGGAGCACTGCGCCAGACCGTCGTTACGGCCCTTGAACTGCTTGCGGTACTTGGTTCGCTTGGGTTGCAACATGGCAACTCTCCTTACTTCGCAGACCGCTCGCGACGGCCGTCACCGGCCTCGCGACGCGAATCATTACGACGACCTTCGCCACCTTCGCGGCGCGGCTGCGAGGACGACTCGTCCTTCGACTCCTGGCCGATCTGGGTCAGGTCGAAGATCTCGCCCTTGTAGACCCACACCTTGATGCCGATGATGCCGTAGGTCGTGCTCGCTTCAGCGAAGCCGTAGTCGATGTCCGCGCGCAGCGTATGCAGCGGCACGCGACCTTCGCGGCTCCATTCGGAGCGGGCGATCTCGGCACCGTTCAGACGACCGGACACGTTGATCTTGATGCCCAGCGCGCCCAGGCGCATCGCGTTGCCGACCGAGCGCTTCATCGCGCGGCGGAACATGATGCGGCGCTCCAGCTGCTGCGCGATCGACTCGGCCACCAGCTGCGCGTCCAGCTCGGGCTTGCGCACTTCGCTGACGTTGATGTGCGTCGGGACGCCCATCATGTCGCTGACTTCCTTGCGCAGCTTCTCGATATCCTCGCCCTTCTTGCCGATCACCACGCCCGGGCGGGCAGTGTGGATCGTCACGCGCGCGGTCTTGGCCGGGCGCTCGATCTGGATCTTCGAGATGCCGGCGGCAGCCAGCTTCTTCTTCAGCATGTCGCGGACTTTGATATCGGCCACGAGATACTTGGCGTAGTCAGCCTTGTTTGCGTACCACTTCGAGTTCCAGTCCTTGGCAATGCCGAGGCGGATACCGGTGGGATGAACTTTATGACCCATCGTCTATGTCCCCGGTCAGTTACCAACAACCACAGTGATGTGGCTGGTGCGCTTGAGAATGCGCGAACCGCGGCCTTTGGCGCGGGCATACATGCGCTTCATCGCCGGACCTTCGTCGACGAAGATGCTGGCCACTTTCAGCTCGTCGACGTCGGCGCCGAGATTGTTCTCGGCGTTGGCGACGGCCGACAGCAGCACCTTGCGGACAAGGAGCGCGGCCTTCTTGTTGGTGTAGGTGAGCACGTCGCTGGCCCGGCCCACGGGAAGTCCGCGGACCAGATCAGCTACCAGGCGTGCCTTTTGCGCCGAAATGCGGGCGCCGCGCAGGATCGCTTTGGCTTCAGTGCTCATCACTTGCCCTTCTTGTCGCCGACATGGCCTTTGAATGTACGGGTCACCGCGAACTCGCCGAGCTTGTGCCCGACCATGTTCTCGTTGATCAGGACGGGCACGTGCTGACGGCCGTTGTGGATGGCGATGGTCAAGCCGACCATTTCCGGCAGGATCATCGAGCGGCGCGACCAGGTCTTGATCGGGCGCTTGTTGTGGGCGGAAACCGCAGCTTCCACCTTCTTCACGAGGTGAAGGTCGACGAACGGACCTTTCTTCAAAGAGCGAGGCATGTCGGCTTCCTGTTACTTGGTACGACGACGCACGATGAACTGCTGCGTGCGCTTGTTGTTACGGGTCTTGTAGCCCTTGGCCGGCGTGCCCCACGGGCTGACCGGATGACGACCGCCAGAAGTCTTGCCTTCACCACCACCGTGCGGATGGTCGACCGGGTTCATCACCACGCCGCGAACGGTCGGGCGAATACCCAGCCAGCGCTTGGCGCCGGCCTTGCCGAGCTTCTTCAGGCTGTGCTCGCCGTTGCCGACTTCACCGATGGTGGCGCGGCAATCGACCGAGACGCGACGCATCTCGCCGGAGCGCAGACGCAGCGTGGCGTAACCGGACTCGCGGGCGACCAGCTGCACCGAGGCGCCGGCGCTGCGGGCGATCTGCGCGCCCTTGCCAGGACGCAGCTCGATGCAATGAATCGTGCTGCCCATCGGGATGTTGCGCAGCTGCAGGCAGTTGCCAGCCTTGATCGGGGCATCGCGACCGGACACCAGGCGATCGTCCACCTGCACGCCCTTCGGCGCGATGATGTAACGACGCTCGCCGTCGGCGTAGCACAGCAGTGCAATATGTGCGGTGCGGTTCGGATCGTATTCGATGCGCTCGACGCGGGCGGCGATGCCTTCCTTGTCACGCTTGAAGTCGATGATGCGGTAATGCTGCTTGTGACCGCCGCCGCGATGACGCACGGTGATCCGGCCATGATGATTGCGACCACCGGTGCGGGACTGCGACTCGGTCAACGCCGCGTACGGCGCGCCCTTGTACAGGCCTTCCGTCTTGACGCTGACTGCGTCGCGACGACCCGGCGAGGTCGGCTTGTGGTTGATTAGTGCCATCTCACAGAACTCCTGGCTCAGGCCTTGGCGGAAACGTCGATGGTCTGGCCATCGGCAAGACGCACATAGGCCTTACGCTTGCCCTGGCGGCTGCCAGCGCGTTGACGGAAGGCTTTGACCTTGCCCTTGGTGTTGACGAGGTTCACCTGCTCGACCTTTACATCGAACAGCTTCTCCACGGCAGCACGGACATCGGCCTTGGTCGCCGCGGGGGCAACCACGAATACGTACTGGTTATGCTCGGCCAGACGCGCCGATTTCTCGGAGATGTGCGGCGCGCGCAGCGTGTCGAGAATGCGTTCGTTGTTCATGCCAGCCACTCCTCGACCTTCTTCACGGCGTCAACCGTCATCACCACATGGTCGGAACCGACCAGGCTGACCGGGTTCAGCGCCATCACGTCCAGCACATGGATATACGGGATGTTGCGGGCGGCCAGGAACACCGCCTCGGAGGCGTCTTCCGACACCAGCAGCACGCGACCGGAAACTTCCAGCTCGGCCAGCTTGGCCACCATCGCGGAGGTCTTCGGCACCTCGACGCCAAAGCTCTCGACGACCTTCAGGCGATCCTGGCGGACCAGCTCGGAGAAGATCGAGCGGATCGCAACACGATAGGCCTTGCGGTTGACCTTCTGCTCGTAGCTGCGCGGCTTCGCCGCGAAGGTGCGGCCACCACCGACAAAGATCGGTGCACGGTAATCACCGTGACGGGCACCACCGCCCTTCTGCTTCTTGAATTTCTTGGTGGTACCGGACATCTCGCCGCGCGACAGCTGCGACTGGGTACCGGCACGACCGGCCGCCTGATAGGCGATCACGACTTGATGGACCAGGGCCTTCTTGTACTCACCGCCGAACACTTCGTCCGACACGCTGAGCGGCTTGGCGCCAATGACATTCAATTCCATGGCGACTCTCCTCAACCCTTGGTCGTCGGGCGGATGATGACGTCGCCACCGGTTGCACCCGGTACCGCGCCCTTCACCGCAATCAGGTGACGCTCGGCGTCGACCTTGACCACTTCCAGACCCTGCGCCGAACGGCGCACGGCACCCATGTGACCGGCCATCTTCTTGCCCGGAAACACGCGACCCGGCGTCTGGCGCTGACCGATGGAGCCCGGCGCGCGATGCGACAGCGAGTTACCGTGGGTGGCATCACCCATCTTGAAGTTCCAGCGCTTGATCGTGCCCTGGAAGCCCTTGCCCTTCGACACGCCGGCGACATCGACGATCTGGCCGACGGAGAATACGTCGTCCGCCTTGATCTCGGCGCCCACGGTGTACTTGCCGAGATCGTCGGCAGATACGCGGAACTCCCACAAACCACGACCCGGCTCAACCTTGGCCTTCGCGTAGTGGCCCTTCAGCGGCTGCGTCAGCAGGTTCGCGCGCTTGCTGCCCGCCGAAACCTGGACGGCGCTGTAGCCATCGTTATCGTCCGTCTTCAACTGAGTCACGCGGTTCGGCGTCGCTTCAATCAGCGTCACCGGAATCGAGCGGCCATCTTCAGTGAAGAGTCGGCTCATGCCGCATTTGCGGCCAACCAATCCGATACTCATCTTCGTATCCTGTCTGTCGCTCAACCGAGCTTGATCTGAACATCGACGCCAGCGGCGAGATCAAGCTTCATGAGCGCGTCCACGGTTTTGTCGTTCGGGTCGACGATGTCGAGCACACGCTTGTGGGTACGAGTCTCGTACTGGTCGCGTGCATCCTTGTCGACGTGCGGCGACGTCAGAATGGTGTAACGCTCGATCTTGGTCGGAAGCGGAATCGGGCCGAGTACCGTGGCACCCGTGCGCTTAGCCGTCTCGACGATCTCGCTGGCCGAGCGGTCGATCAGCCGGTGATCGTACGCCTTCAGCCGAATCCGAATCTTCTGGTTCGCCATAACCGTGTCCTGTTGTCGAAAGAACGTAATGTGAAACGAAGCGGCTTCTCACCGCCCCGCACTACCCTTTGCCACCACATCGGCAACCGCTGGAAGATTCCGCACGGCCCCAATTCGAAAAGACCAAGCGGGCACCGGTTGGCTCGCTTGGACAGATTTGCATCTCGCGCAAAAAGACGCACTCAACAGGGCGTGCCCTGCGATTACGTCGACTTGCGAGGGCCGATCCTCGGCCAGCGAACTCGAAGCACGTCCTGCGCCTCATTTCGCGGTAGATCGATCAGGGTCAAGCCCTGACCGACAAGTGAGCTGCGAAGTATACCTGCAAATGTCTGCTTAGTGAAGTAGTCCGATGACAAATCTCGCAAAGGATATTTCACCTGGCGCGATTGGCAGGAAACTCTGGCCGACACCAGGTCGCCGCTGGCGACCTGGTGCGATCCAATCGCTCTTACTTGATGACCTTGGCCACCACGCCGGCGCCGACGGTACGGCCGCCTTCGCGGATGGCGAAACGCAGGCCTTCGTCCATCGCGATCGGGTGGATCAGGCTCACCACCATCTTCACGTTGTCGCCCGGCATCACCATTTC
>DATCUT010000140.1:0-30078 GCA_036561785.1 Rhodanobacter sp. | reverse complement strand
CGCCGGCAACGGCTCGTCCGCTGCCGGCGCCAGCCGTCCACGCCAGCGCCAGGCGAACCACGCCAGCGCACCGGCGGCGGCGATCAGCAACAGCCACAGCAGTCCCTTGAACACCGCCGCCAGCACGCGGCCCAGGAGCGGGAACGGCATCTCCTGCACGCGCGTCGCGGGCTTCGGCGTGTACTTGAACACCCAGCGGCGGACCTTGCGCTCGCCGCCGAAACGCGGGTCGCGGTAGACCTCCGCGGCGGCTTCGGCGAAGCGCCGGTCCGCACGGTCCGGCGCCTGCCCGAACACCTTGTCCAGGCTGGACACGACCGGCTTCGGCGGTGTTTCCGCAGTCGCCGCACGCACAGACAGCGGCAATGCGCCGGCGCACAGCAGCAGCACGCCGAGCACCTTGCCCAGCCCCTGCAGCCGCGCGCGCAGGCGGCGGAACGCCAGGTCGATGTCCCACGCCTCCAGTTGCGTGCGCCGGTTCAGATACAGCGCGAAGCCGCAGGCCACGTACAGCGGCTCGATCGCGCTCATCGCCAGATAGGCCACGGCCGCAGCCAGCAGGATCCACAGGGTCGACGCGTCGTGCACGTCGCGGCTGAAGAAATCGGACAACGATTCCGGCCGCCATTCGTGCGGTACCAGCAGCAAGGCCAGCAGCCAGACACTGAGGAACAACACCAGCTCGAATTGCAGGCAGCCGTAGGTGAGCAGGCTGGTGTCCGCGACGATGCGCCGGCGCAGCACTTTCCAGCGCGCGGAACGTTGCTTGCGCGGCGCGCCTTCGAGCAGGTCCAGCGGCAGGCGCAGCGCGCGGCTGCTGTCGATGCGCAGCCAGGTCAGCCCGGCCAGCGTGCTGCGCCAGCTCCACTGGCGCTGGCCGCGCAGGGTTTCGCGCCAGCCCGGCGCGCGGTCGAACACCGCACGCGACAGCACGTACAGCGGCAAGCGGTCGAACAGCGGCTTCAGCCACCACACCAGCACCAGGCCCAGCCACGGCAGCCCCAGCAGCACGCCCAGCGCATTGCACAGCACGAATACCGGCACGGTGAACGCGAACCACGCGGACCACACCGCCGCCGCATTCGCGCGCAGCATCGCGGCGCCCAGGTCCAGCGCCTCGCGCGGCGCACGTGGCCGCAACACCACGCTGATCCGTTCAAGCTCCATGCGTGCCCGCCCTGCCGCCGCGCCACAGCCAGCCCAGCACCAGCACCCACAGCAGCGCGCCGCTGCCGAACTTCAGCGCATCCGGCAAGGCCGCGATCGACGACCAGTACGCCTCGATGAAGGCCGCCACCAGCAGCATCGCGAACGCGCCCAGCGCCAGTTGCGCGCCGACCCAGCCGGCCGCGACCAGCGCCGGACCGCGGCGTTGCCGGCTCGGCGCCAGCAGGGTCAGGCCGAGCTGCAGGCCGGCGCCACCGGCGATCACCAGTGCGCTCAGTTCGAACGCCGAATGGCCCACCACGAAACGCCAGAACGGGCCGCCGTAACCGATCGCGGTGAGATGCCCGGCGACGCCGCCGATCAGCACGCCGTTGGCGCCGAGCACGTAGATCGCGCCGACGCCGAAGAACAGGCCCGAGGCGAACGTGCGGAACGCGATGCCGACGTTGTTCATCACGTAGTAGCCGAACATCTGCAGGTCGGTGCCGCTGCTGCGCCCGATGTGCGCGTTCGCCGGGTCGTACATCTTCTCGAACTGCGCCAGCTGGGCGCTGCTGAAGAGCGTGTGCGCCAGCTCGGGACGCAGCTGCAGCAGCACCAGGATGACCAGCGCCGGCAGGTAGAACAGCGCCGCCGCCACGGCCATGCAGCGCCATTGCGCACGCACCAGCCGGGGAAACCCCGCCACCAGGAAACCCGCCACGCGATGCCAGCGCGGCGCCGGCGGCCGATACAGCACGCGATGCCCCTGCTGCACGATGCGCTGCAGCCGTTCGGTGACTTCATGGCTGTAGCCGCGCCCGCGCGCCAGCGCCAGGTGGTGGCACAGGCGCCGGTACGACGGCGCGAAATCCAGCGTCTGTTCCTGCCGCAGGGTGCGCCTCGGCTGCCGGTCCAGTGCACTCAGCCACGACTGCAGGCTGTCCCACTCACGGCCGTGCAAGGCGACGAAGCGCTCCTGCTTCATGCCCGCCCCAGCAGCCAGTTGGCATGCGCGACCAGCTGCCGTATCGCCGCGGTGTCGCGCTGTCCGGTCAACGGCGTGAGCAGGTTGGCCAGTTCCTCCTGCCGCTGCACGGTGAGCTGGCCGGCGCGCTCGGCAAACTCCACCAGCGCCGCCTGCTCGTCGGCCGCCAGCACCAGCGGCAGCGGCACCGCGGCCAGCGTCGGCACCTGCTGGCCGGCCGGCAGGTCCTGCGCGTGGATCACCATGGTGCCCGCCACGATGTCGCCGAGTCGGCGCGCATGCGGATCGATCAGCGTGCTGGCCAGGCCCACGCCGTACACGCCCGGCAGCGCATCCACCACGCGCAGAAGGTTGCGCACCACCGATGGCAGCCAGGTCACCGGCGTGCCGTCCGCGTTGACCACGCGCAGGCCCAGCGCGCGCTTGCCCAGGGTCTGCCCGTCCAGCCACACCTCGCACACCACCGAGTACGCCCACAGCAGCGCGAACATCAGCAGCATGGCCAGCCCGTTGCCGCCCTTGCCGAACAGCGACAGCGGAACCATCGCGATGAAGAACACCACCAGACGCAGGAACAGATCGACCGTCCACGCCTGCGCGCGCGGCAACGCACCGGCCGCACGCAGGCGCAGCGAGACGCCTTCGGGCGTCTCGATCTCGCGTACGGTGTCGAGCATCAGATGTCGACGACGATGGTGTCGGCGATCAGGTCGTGCAGGCAGCGGCGGTCCTTGCCGAAGATCAGCAGCGGGTCGACCAGACCGATCAGCCTGCCCACGAACGGAATCACCCCGATCAGGCCGATCGGCACCACCCGCAGAAAGATGTAGCGGGGCAGACTGACGCGGTTGCCGTCAGTGCGCACCACGGCGATGTCCAGCGCGCGCTTGCCGATGGTCTGGCCGCTCCGGTGCAGCATCAGGCAGTTCACCACCACCACGCCGATCATCAGGGCAAGCCCGAGCAGGATCACGCCCACCATCGGCGCGGAGGGCTTGAGGCCCTTGCTGACATCGCCGGCCATCGTGGCGCCCCAGACCATCGGTGCGAGCCAGATGATATTGACCAGGCCATCCAGCAGCGCCGCGCCGAGGCGCTTGCCACGCCCGGCCTTGCGGTTTTCCAGATCGTACGCATCCCACGCGGCCACATCGTCGACCACGGCCGCCGGTGCGGCATATGGATTGGTTTCCATCGCTTCCTTCCCCTTGTTGCTGTCCTCGTTGCCCTCCCCCATGTCGGGCAACGAGGCGAGTATAGAAGCGAATTTTGACCGCTGGCTACCGCTTCGGCTTGAGCAGGGTGCCGCTGCATTTCGGCGACCCGCACAGGCAAACCCACAGCTTCTTCAGGCGCGCGGTATGCGGCACGTCGAGCACGATGCCGTAGTCGTAGGTGAGCTCCTCGCCCGGCTTGATGTTGCGGATCGCCTCGATCACCACGCGGTCCCGGCGCGGATCGCCGCTGGCGCTTTCCTCGACCAGCGCGCGGCAGTTCGGCGCGCAGCTGTGGTTGATCCAGCGCGCGCTGTTGCCGCCCTGGTTGGCGTCGATGATGTAGTCGTCGTTCAGCGTGAACAGGAAGGTATGCCCGGTCTCGCCGCCGTCGCCGTACAGGTCATCGGCCTGCGCATGGCTCATCAACTTGCCCTTGTACTCGATGATCTCCTCGCCCCTGGCGATCGGGGCGGTGGCGAACACGCCGTTGCCGTGGATCGGCGAGCGGCGTGCAACAAAGCGTCGTGACATGCGGCGGAACCCTGTGGATGAAAGTGGAAGCGGCGATGATGCCCGTTTGCGACCAGCCGCGGAAGCGTTCGCCATCGCCTCGCCGGGCCACCGCAACCGAACGATCGGAAGCCGCCCCGCCATCGGCCTTCCCCGGCGGGGGTCCCTGCGCTAGAGTCGCCGAGCGCCTGCACCCGGGTCTCCGCAGTACACCCTTAGTCTGCCAAAGGAGTTGTCCATGCCGCCTCCCCAGAGCTTGTGGAAAAAGGTGACCGGCCCATCCGCCGGACTGGTGCAGCAGCATTACGTCGAGGGGCGCGTCGAGGCACTGTACCGGCGCAACAAGGATCTGGAACGCATGGTGGCGCAGGCCTTGGCCGGCAGCCCGCGGCTTGCCGGCATGAAGCTTGGCGGCGACAGGTGGCTGAAGGTCTACGAAAAGATCAACCTCAGCCTGCAGGCCGCCCGGCTCACGATCAATTTCAACGCGGACAGCTGGTTTTCCACCGAGAATCACTTTCCCACCTACGCCCAGGCCTATGCGCGTTCGGGCCGCAACGGCGCGCAGGCGCAGCTGCTGGGCGACGCGAAGAACCCGCCGGTGATCCGCGCCCAGGCCGATGACCGGATCACCTTTAACAACGCGACCGGTGCAGCCGGTGCGAAGGCGCCCGCGCGCGGCCTGGCGCCGGGACGCCAGGGCATGGACCGCATCCGCGAACAGATGGAATTCCGGGCCAACCCGAACGTGCGCACGGTGGCCGCCACGGCCGCTTCAGGCAAGGACAGCAAATACGCCGATTCCGGCAACCGCCGCTTCAACCCGGAAGCCAAGCAGGTCTTCGCCGCACTCAACTATGGCCGGCGCCTGCATGGATCCACCATCGACTACGGCGGCAGCCACCTGGTGCTGAACCCGAAGTTCAAGGTGAATGCGCTGTACTACCCCGGCGACACGTTCTACATCCAGGATGCCTCGTCACAGGCGGCGTTCCACGTGCTGGGTTCGCTGGTGGCATGGGCCAAGCCGGTCATGCTCGACGCGATCATCCAGAGCTGCCACTTCGACATGGTCCTGCCCGATACCGCCGACGAGAAACTGCTGCTGGAAGGACACGTCTTCAGCGAACTGCCCTTCACCGGAGGCATCAGCGAGATGGTGCTCGATGCGAAATTCGGCTCGATCCAGCACCAGAACGCGAAGAAGTTCGCCAGCAAGCACGACATCAAGCTGGTCATGGTCGAACCGGCCACGCGCTGACGACCTGCACGTTCCGTCCCCCCTCATCCGCCGCGCAGCGGGGGGGAACCGTCGCCATGTCGACCCCGGTCGTGCCCGCCGTTGACGCAGCGCGCTGACCGTATGTGGCTCGGCTCGCTCCGCAGCGCATCCAGGCGTGCCATGTGCCGGTTCGTCGCAGTCATCGCTGCAGCTGGTACTGGCGCGCCCGGCCCCAATCGCGGTTAGAATCGGTATTCAAACGATCGTTTGGAGAAGCCGCGATGCGTCTGCTGCGCTGGATCATCCCCGTCTTGCTGCTGGGCCTGGCCGCCTGTGGTCCGGCGAAGAAGAGCGTGTACCCGCCGACCCTGAGCATCCAGCAACTGGTGGTGCTGCCGAACGGGCAGTGGCAGCTGACCGTGCGCATCCAGAACAACAGCTACGGCGGGATGGACTTCAAGTCGCTCGACGGCCAGCTGCAACTCGCCGAGCTGGTGCCGGTGCGGCTGCACGCCACCTTCGACCTCGACATCCCCGAGCTTGCCGGCGACGTGATCCAGCTCAACGTGCTGCCCACCGCGGCGATGGCCCAGGCGCTGCAGGCGATCGCCGCCAAGGGCAGCGCCGGCGCGCTGGCCTATCGCGTCAGCGGCAGCGCCGGCGCCAAGCCCGAGCAGGAAGCCAAGCCGCGCTCGTTCGACTTCAACGGCAACGACTGGATCTCGCCGGTGCCGGGCATCCCCAACACGTACCGCTAGACATCCCCGCTTTCCACCGAAGGAATCACCATGACTGCTTACAAGGCTCCCCTCGACGACCTGCGCTTCGCCCTGTTCGACGTGCTGAATGCCGAACCGACCCTCACCGCGCTGCAGGGCGGCGAAGCACACAGCCGCGACCTGCTCGACGCGGTGCTGGAGGAAGCCGGCCGCCTCAGCGAGCAGTTGCTGGCGCCGACCAACGCGCCCGCCGACGCGGAAGGCTGCCGCTACGACAAGGCCAGCCAGACGGTGACCACGCCGAAGGGTTTCAAGGAGGCGTTCAGGCAGTTCGCCGAAGGCGGCTGGACCGGCCTGACCAATCCCGAAACCTACGGCGGCCAGGCGCTGCCCGGCGTGCTCGGCACCGCCACCACCGAGATCTTCCAGTCCGGCAACCTGGCCTGGAGCCTGTACCCGCTGCTGTCCGAAGGCGCCACCCACGCCATGGAACTGCACGGCGAAGAGTGGCAGCGCGAGCGCTTCATGAAGCCGATCATCGAGGGCCGCTGGACCGGCACCATGTGCCTGACCGAGCCGCAGGCCGGCTCCGACCTGGGCCTACTGAAGACCCGTGCCGAGCCGGGTGACAACGGTGCATACAAGATCACCGGCACCAAGATCTTCATCAGCGCCGGCGAGCATGACCTCACCGAGAACATCGTGCATCTGGTGCTGGCGCGCCTGCCCGACGCGCCCGAAGGCAGCCGCGGCATCTCGATGTTCATCGTGCCGAAATTCAAGGTCAACGAGGACGGCTCGCTGGGCGCGCGCAACAGCGTCGCCGCCGGCGCGATCGAGCACAAGATGGGCATCCACGCCTGCTCCACCTGCGTGATGAACTTCGACGGCGCCGAGGGCTACCTGATCGGCAAGCCGCACAAGGGCCTCGCGGCGATGTTCACCATGATGAATGCGGCGCGCCTGTCGGTCGGCGTGCAGGGCCTGGCGCTGGCCGAGCGCGCGCTGCAGAACAGCCTCAACTACGCGCGCGAGCGGCTGCAGTCGCGCTCACTGTCCGGCCCCGTGTTCCCGAACAAGCCGGCCGACAACCTGCTGGTGCAGCCGGACGTGCGGCGCATGCTGCTGACCCAGCGCGCGTTCGTCGAGGGTTCGCGCGCGCTGGTGCTGTACACCGCGCTGCAGACCGACATCGAACATCGCGCGACGGATGCAGCGGCCCGGCAGAAGGCCGGCGAGCTGGTCGCGTTCCTGATCCCGATCGCCAAGGGCATGACCACCGAACTGGCGCAGGAATGCACCAAGGAGGCGTTGCAGATCTACGGCGGCCACGGCTACATCGCCGAGAACGGCATGGAGCAGTTCGTGCGCGACGCCCGCATCATCACCCTGTACGAAGGCACCACCGGCATCCAGGCGGCCGACCTGCTGGGCCGCAAGATTCTCCAGCTGCAAGGCGTGGGCGCGAAGCACTTCCTGCAGGAGATCAGCGCGTTCTGCCAGCAGCACAGCGCCGACGCGGTGCTGCGCAGCCTGATCGGCCCGCTCGCCGTCGCCACCAAGGAATGGAGCGACCTCACCGTGAGCCTGGCCCAGCGCGCGCAGGCCAACCCGGAAGAACTCGGCGCCGCGGCCACCGACTACCTGTACTACTCCGGCTACGTCACCCTTGCCTACCTGTGGGCACGCAGCGTGGCCGCCGCCGAAGCCGGCACGCAATCGGCCGTGTTCAAGCAGGCCAAGCGCGACACCGCCGCGTTCTACTTCGCCCGCATCCTGCCGCGCACCCTGATGCACAAGGCGGCGATCGAGGCCGGGGTGGCGACGCTGCCCGACATCGCCTGAAACATCACTCGACCTCTGCTGCAAGAAAGCCCGGTCAGCCGGGCTTTTTTGCGCTGGTGCACCGGCAGGATCGTGGACCGGTGAAGCCGGCTGCGCCGCGGCCGCTTCCGCTGACCGGCAGGCCGGTTTCCAGGGCGACGCCGGCGTTCATCTGGAGCTGATACGCTCGTGCCAGTGGGAAGCAGGCTGGGGGTGGCATGAACACCGGCGCATTCACAATATCCATCGATTTCGAGCTCTACTGGGGTGTGCGCGACACGCGCAGCCTCGATGCTTACCACGAGCATCTGGATGGCGTCCGGCAGGCCATCCCGCGCATGCTGAGCCTGTTCGAGCAACATCATATCCACGCCACCTGGGCGGCCGTGGGCTTCCTGTTTTGCCATGACCGCAACGAGGCCTTGTCGGCGGCTCCGCCCGAACGGCCCGGCTACGACAACCACGCGCTATGCCCCTACCGCTATCTGGAACAGTCGACGGATATGGACGAGCGCTACCACTTCGCGCCCGCCCTGATCGACCTGATCGCCGCGACTCCGCACCAGGAGATGGCGACCCATACCTACTCGCACTACTACTGCCGGGAAGCCGGGCAGACGGCCGCGACGTTCGGGGCCGACCTCGCCGCCGCCATCCGCATCGCAGCGACACGAGGCCTCACCCCGCGCAGCCTGGTATTTCCCCGCAACCAGTGGCACCCCGACTATCTGGCGATACTGGCGGAGCACGGCATCACCGCCTATCGCGGCAACGAGCACGGCTGGCTGTATGCCGCGACCGACAACGTCGGACAGAACGCCGTGCGCCGCATGGGCCGCCTGCTGGACAGCTACGTCAACCTTAGCGGCTACCACACGTACACGCTGGAAAGCTGCGCCGGCACGCCTCCGTTCAACTTTCCGGCCAGCCGTTTCCTGCGTCCCCACGATCCGCGCCTGGCCTGGCTGGACGGCCTGCGGCTGCGCCGGATCAAACGCGCCATGCGCCATGCCGCCCGGCACCATGAAATCTTCCATCTATGGTGGCATCCGCACAATTTCGGCGTCGACACCGACCAGAACATGCACTTCCTGGAGCAGGTGATCGAGGAGTTCGAACGCCTGCGCCGCGATGACGGCATGCGCTCGCTGGGCATGGCCGAACTCGCCGACGCACTGGCTGCGCGATGAACCGACGGCTTCCGCGCATCGCGATGTTGTGCGGCGACGGGCCGTCGTCCTGGTTCATGTACAACGCGCTGGCCGGCGAGGCGCAGATTCTCGCCGTGGTGGTGGAGCGCAAGCCGTCGTCCCGGGCCATGATCCGGCACCGGCTGCGCCAACTGGGTTGGTTCACGGTCATCGGCCAACTGGCCTTCATCGCGTTCAACCGATTGCTGGCGCGACTCCAGCGCCGTCGCATCGACGAGCTGATCCGCCGCTACGGGCTGCAGGCCGACCTGCCGCCGGCAGCCATCACCCACCGGGTGCACAGCGTCAACGCGGCGGCGGTGCGGCGACTGCTCAGGCAGCTCGACGTCGACGCGGTCGTGGTGAACGGCACCCGGATCATTTCGCGCGCCGTGATCGAATGCATCGACCGCCCCTTCATCAACACCCACGCCGGCATCACCCCGCGTTACCGCGGAGTGCACGGCGGCTACTGGGCACTGGTCCGCGGCGATGCCGAAAATTGCGGTGTCACCGTTCACCTGGTGGACACCGGGGTGGACACCGGCGGCGTGCTGTACCAGCAACGGATCCACATCGAGAGCAGCGACGGCTTCAATACCTATCCGCTGCACCAGCTGGCCGGCGCCATCCCGCTGATGAAGCAGGCCTTGCGCGACGCGGTCGACGGCACCCTCACCCGTCGCGAAGGCGTCGGCCCCTCCGGGCTCTGGTATCACCCCACCCTCGGCCAATACCTCAGGTATCGGTTTTCGAGGTCGGTCAAATAGAGCCGGCTCGAAGCGCACCCGGCGGGCGCGTGCCCATCTATTCCGACACGCCGTCAATGGACCCGGGCATGTCCCGGGCGGGAAGGATCAACGCGGTGCGCCCACCGTCGGCCCGCGCCAGCCAGTGTGCCGCAATGCGTCAGCTTTTCTTCAGGAGCGGCAGCCCTTCGGCACATTACTGCCGCGAAGTGCCCTGAGAAGTGGCGCCGCTGAACCGCAGATACTGCTGGATCAGTGCCTCATGGGCATCGGCCACCTGCAACAGTTCCCGCGCCAGCGCTTCCTGCGCACTGACGGTATCTGCCGGTGACGGCGCCACGGCAGCCGGTGCCCTGGTCGGCGCCCGCGACGGTGCCGCAGGCTCGGCCGACTCGGCTTCGATCAGATAGGTGATGTCGTAGGCAAGGTCGCTCATGCGATCTGTCAAGCAATAGGCTTGCCAAGGTCAGCGGACTCATCCGGGACCATCATTGCGGTTACGCTAGATCACTTCGTCCGCCGGGGGAATCACCGTGAAATCGAGTCAACGCATGGCCTGCCTGAAGCCGATACTGTTCGCCCTGCTGCTCACCCTGGGCGGCATGCTGCAGGCCGCCGAGACGCCGCAGGCGAAGTACCCGGACTACCCCAGCGAGACGCCGGCGAAGTTCGTGCCGTCCATCGCCGGCTTCGACTACGTGAAGCGCGACGTGATGATCCCGATGCGCGACGGCGTGAAGCTGCACACCGTCATCCTGATTCCCAAAAGCATCCAGCACGCCGGCGCCAGCCACGCCGGCATCCTGCTTACCCGCACGCCGTACGACGCCAACGCGCTGACCACGCACAGCATGAGCGGCCACCTCGGCCCGATGCTGCAGGGCTACGACAACGCCACCGACATCATCGTCGAGGACGGCTACATCCGCGTGGTGCAGGATATCCGCGGCAAGTACGGCTCCGAGGGCGACTACGTGATGAACCGGCCGCTGCACGGGCCGCTGAACCCCACCCCGGTGGACGACGCCACCGACACCTGGGACACCATCGACTGGCTGGTGAAGAACATCCCCGAGTCGAACGGCAAGGTCGGCACGCTGGGCATTTCCTACGACGGCTTCGAGCCGCTGATGGCGCTGTTCAACCCGCATCCGGCGCTGAAGGTTTCCGTGCCGATGAACCCGATGGTCGACGGCTGGATGGGCGACGACTGGTTCCACCACGGCGCGTTCCGCCAGCAGAACATGGCCTACATGTACGAGCAGACCGCCAGCCGCGACAACTCGATCAAGTGGTGGACCAGCTACCACGACGAATACGACCTGTTCATGCACTACGGCTCCGCCGGCGCGCTGGCCGACGCCTACGGCATGCGCCAGCTCGGCTTCTGGAACAAGGTGCTGGCGCACCCCGCCTACGACAGTTTCTGGAGCGACCAGGCGGTGGACAAGCTGCTCGCCAGGCAGCCGCTGAAGGTGCCGGTGATGCTGGTGCACAGCCTGTGGGATCAAGAGGACCTCTACGGCGCGCTCGCCGTGTACCGCGCGATCAAGCCGAAGGACAGCAGCGGCAACATGGTCAGGCTGGTGATGGGCCCGTGGCACCACGGCCAGGAGATCGGCGAGGGCAGCTCGCTCGGCGCGATCCGCTTCGGCAGCGACACCGCGAAGTATTTCCGCGAGAAGATCCTGCGCCCGTACCTGGCGCAATACCTGAAGGACGGCGCGCCGAAAGCCGGCCTCGCGCCGGTCACCGCGTACCAGACCGGCAGCAACCAGTGGCAGCGCCTGCCGCGCTGGCCGCTCGCCTGCGAGAACGGCTGCGCCGCGAAAAGCCGCGCGCTGTACCTGCAAGCTGACCACAAGCTCGGTTTCGGCGCACCCGCCGGCGGCGATGCCTACGACGAGTACGTGTCCGATCCCACGCGCCCGGTGCCGTTCCGCGCGCGCCCGATCCAGCCGGTCGGCTACGGCGACGGCCAGACCTGGTCGCAATGGCTGGTCGACGACCAGCGCGAAGCCTCCGGCCGCACCGACGTGGTCACCTATGTGAGTGACGTGCTCACTGCGCCGCTCACCATCAGCGGCGCCCCCGAAGTGAACCTGGTCGCCTCCACCAGCGGCACCGACAGCGACTGGGTGGTCAAGCTGATCGACGTCTATCCCGACCAGGTTGCCGAGCAACCCGAGATGGGTGGCTACCAGCTCGCCGTGGCGATGGACATCTTCCGCGGCCGCTACCGCGAAGGCTTCACCGAAGCCAAGCCGATCGCCGCCAACCAGCCGCTGCCCTACCGCTTCGCCCTGCCCCCGGCCAACCACGTCTTCCTGCCCGGCCACCGCATCATGGTGCAGGTGCAGTCCAGCTGGTTCCCGCTATACGACCGCAACCCGCAAACCTTCGTGCCGAACATCTTCCTGGCCAAGCCGGTGGACTACGTGAAAGCCACGCAACGCGTGTATCACGCACCGGCGCAGGCGAGTTTTATTGCGTTGCCGGTGGTGGGCGGCTGAGAGCGCGGCATTGATCGGAAGTCTCTTACGGGGAGTTAGGCCGCAGCGTCGTGATTCGACGCGACCCCATCAGTCAAATAAATCGAAAGATCGGTTTCCGGGGGCGTTGCACCGAAATCAAAGAACATCTGGCTTGCCCAGCCACGATGGTAGGTCTTGTGATTGACTACATGAAGGAACATGGAGCCTCTTTGCATCTGGACAGGTTGCCCAGACGTGAATTTGAATTGCAGGGTCTCGGACAAGGTTTCCGAGGTTTGTTGTTTTGCCCAGTTCGTGAACCAGAAATCAGCCTCGGCTTGCGCGCTTACCAAATCCTCAAAACGTGGGTGCAGCACATCGCGTCGTGAAGTAAAGCCGTGTTGCTGCCCGGTCAAATGAGCCTGCCAAATCAAGTCGACTTGGTAGTTGTGGTTAAGCGTGCCGACCATCGAGCCGAACAAAGTACTTGTCTTCTGATATATGGCGCCTTCCGGCAGTGCCTTCATTGCCGTGAACAGCACCCGATCAGCCCAAGCGTTGTACTTTGCCAAAAGACTTAAGGTGTCTGTGTCCATCATCGGGCGGATCCGTGACGTGTTGTTACGTTCAGAGGTGGCCTGACGCCTATCAGATGCTGCCGCGTGGCATGTGCGGGGCATGTTCCGGCGCCCGGTCGGTAGCGTCAACCTCGAATCCCTCCCTGCACTCCGGCGTTGCCGCTTTTTTCGGCACCCGCCATGCACGAAAGTCCCGCCGTCGCTGCCGGAAGTGGCAGTGCTGCGGCGCTGAGGTTCAATGCCTCCGCTACAGGCGGCGAAGCTGCCGCTTTTTTCGCCATCCTGGTCGTCGCGAAGCGGCGGCGGCGGCGCTTGCAGCGGGCAACCCGCCGGCCGCCGCGGCGTGCATGCCGCGCAGACGGGCTGGTTCGGCGGACAGAGTGGAAATGCCGGCGGTTGCAGCGGCCGCGTTGGCGAAAAAAGCGGCAACCGCGACGTGCAAAGCGACAAGGTCGGAATGGAAAACGCCAATGACGCGACAGCGCGTGGCGGCGGCGGCCGCGAGACCCCGGCGCGCGTTGTACGCGCCGGGGTGAGCCGGTCAGGTGGCGGGCGTTTCCATCGGGGCCGGGGTGCGACGACGGCCGGCGAAGCGGCTGGAGAGTGCGTCGCGCAGGCTTTCCAGGCCCTGGTTGCGGCCGGAGATCCTGAGCAGGGCGTAGCCTTCCAGCGCCGCCGACATCACGTCACTGCCGAGCGCGGTGTCCGAATCGTCGGCGCGCTCGCTGAGGCGCATCAGGCGCATCAACCGGGGACGCAGGCGGTCGCGTGCGCGCAGGTCGTCCTGCGCCTCGGCGAGGTCGTAGCTGGGTGGCAGCACCTGCGGGTTCTGCGCCAGCACGGTGAGGGTCTGCCGGCAGAATGCCTCGGACTTGTCGCCCATGCGGGCGAGGCTGCGGCGTTGTTCCGGGGTGAGCGCGATCAGGCCGATGAAGGCCGTCTCCAGGCTGTCGAGCGCGGCATCGATGCCGGCCAGCGTTGCGTCGTCCAGTGCAAGCGAGATGAGGTTCTGACTCATGGTGGGATTCCTTGAAGGTAACCGTCTCCAGTGACGGGCGCCGCTGCACGATGCAGCGACGCGACTTGATACCGCGCATCACCGTCCATGCACCATCAGGGAAATGCTCCGGGCGCGGTACGTCTGCGCCGAAGATCAGGCGCGCCACCCGGTGGATTCTCTTCAGTCATGCTCCCTCCCCTGCCGCTTGAAATCGCTGGATTCCTGCCTTCGCAGGAATGACGACGGTTCTCCGAAGTTCCCTGCAAGCAGGAGGGAGCCCACGCACGCTGCGACCGTGGGCGGCAACGCGGTTGATCCGGCATGTCTTGCGCGGTGGGGCGCGACCCGGGCACGCCGCTGCTCAACGGCGTGCGGGGCTGGCGTCGCCGTGCTGATGAAGCCGTGCCGTCAGGACTGACTCATCGCACGCAACGCGGTCGCACCGCGGCACGACATGGCCTCGGCGCGACCATGCCGCCTGCGCGTGCACTCACGGGTACGGGTGCGCCGACGTAGTGGCGAACACCCGGTGTGGAACGAACACTGACACAACATTTCTGCCCATCCGCGTCAACGCAGGGATTGCCTGGCTTTGAGCTCCGCCCTGAATCACTACAGTGGTGGTTTCGGCACCACTACGATATTCACACACACATTGAACCGCGGTTGTGGCGATGGCGGTGGTGATTGTGGCGATTGCGGACTCGACATCCTCAAGGCCATGGTCCGCGGTCGCGGTCGCGGCACCACCACGGCCATGGCCTTGACCTCGATGCTCCGGATTTGGTCGAGCTCGAAGCTGTACGTGACGAACTCCTGCGCGGGCTCGACGACGCTGGCTCGCTTGCTGGGTCGGGCCTTGTTCGCCCCGGTCGCTGCGGTACGGTTGCGCTTGTTCTCCATGTCATCCTCCTGATGGGTGCCCCTTGCTCGCGCGCGGGACGGGTGGTTCCGCGCCTGCGCCCTTGCCAGCCGTCCCTGGTGGAGACAGCAGGCCCAGACGGCGGAAGGTGAGGTTGCTTGCGATCAGGGTGTCGGCGATGCCGGCGGCACGCGCCGTCGCCAGCCGCTGGCGCGCCGGCTCGATGTCGCCCAGCAGCGCCAGCGTTTCCGCATTCTGCAATGCCACTTCGCCGGGCTGGCCGGGCAGCGATTCGGCGCGCCTGACCAGCATCCGGGCGCTGGCCACGTCGCCCAGCACGACCCGGTAAAGGCCCAGTAAAGCGACGGCGCGGGCATCGTCCGGCTTGACCTGCAGGTAACTCTCGGCGCGCATGGCGGCTTGCTCGTACGCCTTGTGCATTTCCACGGCGCTGGCCTGCGGATCCGCCCGCAACGCGTCGCCCAGGTTGCCCCAGATCATGAAGTCCTGCGGGTCCAGCACGGTCGCCTGGCGCTGCAGATCGACCGCCGCGGCGTAGTCGCCGGCCTGGTACTTGAGGAAACCAAGATTCGTCAGCGTCTCGACTGCCGGCGCGATCGCGATCGAATGCAGCAGTGCCTGCTCGGCATCGGCATTGTTCCCCGCTGCCATGTACAGCGCGCCCAGCGTGCCCCACAGACTGGCGTCGCCCGGCCGCAGGTCCACCGCCTCGCGGAAAGAGGCCACCGCCTGCCGCACGTTGCCATCGAGATACTGCTGATAGCCGATCTGGGCCAGCACGGCAGGATCGCCGGGGCTCAGTTGCAACGCCTGCTGAAACTCCTGCGTGGCCAGATCTTGCTGTCCGCGGACCGCGTAGGCCTGGGCGGCTCCGATATGCGCACGAACCCGCAGGGCCGGTGCCCGCGAACTGTTGCGGTAGTACTGCAAGGCGCGCTCGGAATCTCCGGTCACGCGGTACAGATCGCCCATCGCCAGATCCACCTCGGCCAGCGTCGGATCCATTTGCGCGGCACGCTGACAGGCGAGCTTGGCGTTGTCGAATGCGTCGGCGCTGTGCTTGCTTTCCAGGCGCCAGATTTCCGCCCGGCAGATTCCCGCTTGCGCCTTGGCGAACCCGCTGTCCTCCTTCAGCGCCTGGCCGAAGCGATCGATCGCCTTGGCGGTGTCGGACGAGGTGTCGTGGTGCAGCAGATTCAAGCCCTGCAGGTAGATGTCGAACGCGGCCGCGCTGTGCGTGGGCGTCAGGCGCTTCGCCAAGGCATCGCTCTCGCCGGGAATCGCCCCCAGCAGCGCATGCACCACCTCGCCGGCGATCTCGCTCTGGGTGGCGAATACGTCGGAGAGCTCGCGATCATAGGTGTGGCTCCACAGCGTGAACCCGGTGGCGGTGTCGGACAGGCGGGCCGTGATGCGGATGCGCGAACCCTCGCGGCGGACGCTGGCATCCAGGATCGTGGCCACCCCGAGCCTGGTTCCCAGGGTCCCGGCGTCCGCAGCGCCGTTCCTCGTGCCCGACGAAAGCGGCACGACGACCTTCAGGCCCTTCACGCCAGCCAGGGCATCGCGCATCTCCTCGGCCAGTCCCTCGGCGAAATACTCGTCGCCAGGCTGGCTGCTGAGGTTGGTAAACGGCATCACGGCGATCGACGCGGCGATCCGCGGTGCCGGTGCCGTGACTCGCTGGATCACGGCCCAGGCCACCAGCGCGCAAGACAGCAGCACCGTCAGCGCCAGCCAGGGACGTCGCTTCCGACGCTGATCGATGTCCAGCCCATGCGTCGGTGTCGACTCGGGAGCACTCCACGCCGATGCCGGATCGGCCCGCTCCGGCCGGGGCGAGCCAACCTGCCCGCGTTGGCTCGCCGGCAACTCCGGCGACGCGACTTGCAACCCGGTTGCCGGAAGGTCATCGACGCCGGTCCGATCCGTCACCGGCGCCGGCGGAGTCCCGGTGTCCGCATCGCCCTGCAGCTGTCCGATGAAGCTGTAGCCCAGGGCATGCCGTGTCTGGATATAGCGCGGCTGCTGCGGATCGTCGCCCAGCGCGTGGCGCAACTGCGCGATCACCCGGGTCAGCACGCCCGGCGTGACATGGCGATGGCCCCAGACCAGGTCGAGCAGGTCGTCGCGACCGATCAGTTCACCGGGGTGCTGCAGCAGCGCGAGCAGTACGGCGAAGGCCTTGGGTTCCACCGGCTGGGGCACGCCCGCCCGCAGCAGGCTGTGCGCGGCCGGGTCGACCACGACGTCGTCAAAGCGATAAGGCGTAGCTCCCCCGCCGCGTGCGCCCGATTCCGTCTGGATCATCGGGAAGCCCTCAGGCGATCACACAAACCTCAGCGTTCGCTCATACAAGCCCTGCATGTCCATCATGACTCAAACCGCCGTGCGGTGGAATCTGGGCCTACGCCGCATCCCGTGGCGCCACCACCCGAGGATCCGCCATGAATGCCCAGATCGCCACCTTGCAACCCCTGTCAGCCGCCCTGCAGTCGCCCGCATGGACGAGCCTGAACCGCCCCGCCCGACGCCACTTTGTCGGAGGCTTCCTGCTCGAAGCCCAGGCGCTGGCCCACTTCAACCAATTGCTGGCACGACTGCATCACTTCCCGCTCGACTGCGACCAGCTGGCCACGGCGTCGCGCGAGCTGGTGGGTCGATCGGCCGGTAGCCGGCGCCCGGCGAGCATCGACCAGCGCCTGCAACTGGCCAGCGCGGTCGACCGGATGATCAACGACGCGACCTGGCAGCCGGCCAGCGAAGCCGTCGAGCCGGCCCGTGTGGTGATGGACTACGTGCACGGTGATCACGCCCTGATTCCGGACAGCGTGCCGCTGGTCGGGCAACTCGACGACGCCATCCTGATCGATGCCGCCTGGCCGCAGCTGGCCGGCGAGGTCGACAGCTATCTCGACTACTGCCGCGTGCGCGCGATCGAAGCCGGGCTGCGTGGCTGCGCGGTCGGCGGGTTTGCGTTCACGCGTGGGGATTGGCAGCAGGCCCGCCGTGTGGAAGCCGGCCTGATCGCCCACTGCCGCCGGGTGGGTGAAGAAAGCTACCTGCCTTCGTCAGCGCCGGCATGCTTCCGTGTGCACTGATGGGACTTCCTTCGGTCGCAGGGGAGGTCAGGTGGGGTTCGCTTTTGAGCCGAACGACCGGATCAAAAGCGACCCCACACCTGAAGGACTCCCTTCGGTCACCCAACCCTCCCCTGCCTTGCAGGGGAGGGAGCACGGCGAAGGTCAGTTCGCGCGTTGTTCCTTCGCGATCGCCACCGCCTGGTTCACCGCGTCGATGACGATTTCCGGACGGTCGTACGGCACGTAATGACCGGTCCGCGGCACGATCATGTTCACGCCGTGAGTGGACATCGCCGCCACCTGCGTGTGCAGATCCTCCCACAGCAGGGTGCGCTGGTCGCGTTGCTCCTGCGTCTCGTCCTTCGACTTCGGGTATGGCGCGTGGGTCAGCACGATGATCGGCATGTCGCCGAAGTCCTTGCGCGTGGCGCGGGTCTGCTCCGCACTGGCGTAGAACACGTTCTCCCGTTCGGAAGCCGCTGCGGCCTGCCATTTCACGCTGGCCCCGTAGGCCAGCTGCGCCTCGTTGATCGCCTTGCTGAAGCGGGGGTCGTCGTCACCGACGCACTTCGCGAAGGCCGGCGTTCCCTTGACCAGGCCCTTGCGCGCTTCGTCCACACAGGCATGCGCCTCTTTCAGGTACGCGTCCCACTTCGCCTTCTGGCTGGGCTCGCCGATGGCCCAGCCGCGCGTGGACTGATCCTCGTGTGAGCCTTCGACCACCACCATGCCGGCCACCTCGTCACGATAGCGATCGGCGAACACGCGCACGGTCATGCCGGCCAGCGAATGGCCGACCAGCACATACGGCGGCGCGACATGCGCGGCCCGCAGCAAGGCGTGCAGATCCGCGGCCATGTTATCCACGCTGCCGGGACGCGTGGCCGCATCGCTGAAACCGAGGCCGGCGCGGTCGTACGAGCAGGTCCGCGTCCGCTTCGCGAGCGCCGGCTGCACCAGCGCCCAGGCAATCGTGGAGTCGCCCATGCCGGCGTCGAGAACCACCGTGGGCGAACCGGAACCGCGGCAGTACAGGTTCATGCGGCGTCCGTGGTCCACGTCCACCCATTGCTGCGGTTTCGCGTAAATCGGATCGGTGACGATCGGCGGCCTGGGCTTTTCCTGACCCAGGCATGGCACGGGCAACATGGCGCCCGCCGACAGCCACACGACGGCGGCGATGGATATACGCATGGATTTCCCCGTTCCGAACCTGTCAACGAAGCCGCGAATCTGACATGCGGCGCACTCCTTTCACAACTCGCACGTGTGGGCCGCCAGGCGGCGTTAGCGCTGATCGCCTTTCGCCGCCGCTATCTGCAGGCGAAGAATCCGGCGCAATTCCAGAATCGCCGCCGGCGTTTCCTGCACGCTGTGCCATGACGGGATGGCGAGCTCGGAGTCGGCGCCGTCCAGGTGCGCGCTGCGATACGGCACCACGCCGTCGTTGCTGTCCTGCAGCGGGCCCTTTTCTTTGTAGACGCCGACGATGGTGTGGTAGTGCACGCGCGGCGAGATCGGCAGGTCGGCGGCGGCGATGATGAACGGGTCGGCGTCGCTGAGGTTGTCGATGCTGTTGGGGATGCGCAGCAGCGGAGCATTGCCGCCTTCGTCGCCGTCGCTCTTGATCAACTCGGTGATGCTGGCCATTTCCTTCAGCACACTGACCGGCAGGCGGATCAGGTTGCCGATCCAGCGGGCGAGACGGTGTTGCGCGTAAGGCGTGCCACGATGCGGCGAGGCCAGAAAGACGGCACGGTCCACTTGTGGCATCGGGGTGAACTGCAGATAGCGGCTCAGGCGTTCACGAAAGCGGGCGCGCTTCGCCGCCGACAGGTTGGCGCGCAGCGGAATCAGGCTCCACAGCTTGTCGCCGCTGGACGACACCAGCAAACGCGCGATCACGCCGCCCATGCTGTGACCGATCAGCACCATGTTCTGCGAGGCACGCGCCTGGCCGGACGGGTCGTAGTGTTTCAGCGTGGCGTCCAGCGCCTTACGGATATTCGCCAGGTTCACCGCGACCGGCAGGTTGGTGGGGTAGTAGACCTCCCACACCTGGTAGTTGCGGCGCAGCTCCTCGTCGCCCATCACGTCGTTGCCCACGTTGATCCATGCCTCCGGGCTGCTGGCCAGGCCATGCAGCATCACTACCGTGAGCCGATCGGGATTGTACGGCTGCATCAGCAGCACGCGCGGCGTGCGGATGCCGCCTTCGCGGCCCAGCAGTGAGCGGATGGACTGGCTGGCGAAGCCCGAGCGGGCCAGCCACACGCCGTAGGCGGCGGTGAAATTCGCGCCCAGCGGCACTGCCCGACCACCCACGGTGATGGTGTCGTCGCGGTACGGGTCCCGCACCAGCAGGCGCACCTGCCGCGTCGCCAGCACGTCATCCAGCGTGCTGCCGTCGAATACCAGCGCACCGGTCATCGAGACGTAGTCGGGCTCGCGCCACGGCACCTCGGCGGCGGCCGCCTCCACCGGCGCAACGGCGACGAAGTTGGAGCCGAAGCCGTCGCGCAGATAGACGTTGCGCAGGCCGTTGAAGCGCAGGTTGGTGGCCGGGATCAGCTCCGTCGGCACACGCGTGTCGCCCGCCAGACGCACATCACTCTGCGGGCGCAGCACGGTCCAGCCGGCCAGCGTGGTCTGCGTCCAGTCTGGATCCAGCCGCGGCAGCTCCAGGAACAGGCGGCTCATCACCTGCTGCACGGCCACGTTGTAGAACCACATCACCTGCACTTGGCGCAATTCGAACGCGCGCTCCGCCGGCGCGCGCGCGGTGTAGAACAGATAGGCATAGGCGCTGCGCGCGGATTGCAGGTAGGCGTCCAGCGTCGCATCGTCCATCGCCGCGCCGGGCCGCGACCGTTCCGCCTTGAGCGCCCGGCCCAGCCACAGTTCGGCCAGCGCCGAGAGCCGCTGCTCGTCGGTCAGCCCCGCCGAGCGGGCGACGGTATCCGTGCAGGCGACGAACTCGCGCTGGCAGCTGTCGGCCGTCAGCGCCACCACGTTGAGCGACTGCACGGTACGGTCGCTCAGCCGGTTGGTACCGATCACGTCGGCACGCCGCTGGTTGACGTAGTCGTTGGTCTTGACACGGCTCACCCCGACCATCGTGCAGGCATTGAGGCCGAGCAGCCCGATGATGGCGACGCAGCGCGCGACCCAGGCGCAGGTTCCGGTCCTCATCGGCGTGCTCTCATCGGCGTCATGGCCAGGGCGGGCGGTGTGGCGATTGTAACCACCGCGTCGCGGCCGCGGCATTGCCATGCCGCGGCCAAAGCCGCAGGCTTGCAGCATGGACGGATGCCCGGGAACGAGATGGCAAAGAAGCACGGGGTGATCGGCAGGGCCGCGCTCATCGCGGCGGTGTCACTCGTCACCTTCGTCTCCGGTGCGTGGGGCGCGATGGCGCTGTGGTACCAGCTGCCCGGCAACGCGACCGTGCGCACGCTCGGCGGCGTGCTGTGGGCACTTGCCGCGATCGCCCTGCTCGCCATCGCAACCGCCCGCCGCAGCTGGCTTCCGCTGGGTGTCTATGCAGCGATATACGCGCTGTTGCTGCTGTGGTGGGCGAGCATCGCGCCGTCCGGCACGCGGACCTGGGCCGATGACGTCTCGCGCCAGTTCATCGGCACGGTGAGCGGCAGCGAGGTGACCCTCGACAACGTGCGCGACTTCGACTGGCGCAGCGACGACGACTACGACGCGCACTGGGAGACCCGCCATTACGACCTGGACCGCCTCGCCTCGGCCGACGCAGTGCTGTCGTACTGGGGCAGCAAGGCGATCGCCCACGCGATGATCTCGTTCGGCTTCGACGACGGCAGCCACGTGGTGTTCTCGGTGGAGATACGCCGGCAGCGTGGCGAGCAGTATTCGCCGATCGGCGGCTTCTTCAAGCAGTTCGAGACGGTGCTGGTCGCCGCCGACGAGCACGACATCATCCGCGTGCGCACCAACGTGCGCGGCGAGGACGATTACCTGTATCCGCTGCGCATGGACAAATCCGCCATGCGCGCGCTGTTCCTCTCCTACGTGCACGCCGCCAACAAGCTGGCGGTGACGCCGAAGTTCTACAACACGATCACTTCGAACTGCACCACGATCGTCTACCGCATGGCCCGGCAGATCGATCCGGGCCTGCCGTGGGACGCCCGCCTGCTGCTGACCGGCTACCTGCCGGGCTACCTCCACGAGGTGGGCGCGGTGGATCGCAGCGTGCCGGTCGACGTCCTGCGTCAACGCGGCCGGATCACCGAACGGGCGCGAAACACGGCGGCGGATGATGATTTTTCCCGCGCGATTCGCAGCCGCTCGCCGTGACTTGCGCAAAGACTCCGGCTAACCAGCCAGCTCGAAACGCGTCACGCGCCGGACCGGATCGGCCTCGACCAGGCTCACCCTGACGTCGGCGCCGAGCGGAAGATTCACGCTGCCGGATACGCTGGCCTCGATCGCCGGGTCGCGCACGATGACCGTGCCCTTGCCCGGATCGTCGTGGGCGACCTCGACGATCGCGCCGTTGAAGATCTCGCCCACGCGCGGCGCCAGCACGGCGGCTTCGGCCAGGTTGAGCACGGCGCTTTCGTACTGGCCGGCGCGATGGCCGGAGGCCTGCATGGTGACCGGCAGGCCCGGCAGCGCGGCCAGTGCCCACGCCGGTACCGGCTGCTTCGCGCACAGCGCCACGCAGATCTCGCCGGTATAGCGATCGACCAGCCGACGCAGCGGCGCGGTGGCATGGGTGTATTGCGCGGCCAGCGCCGAGTGCATCGGCTGCGCGGGCAGCGCGCCGTCGAACGCCGCGTAGCCGGCCCCGCGCAGCACGCTGGTGCAGGCGGTCAGCATCGCCACATGCACGTCGTTCGACGGATCCAGCGAACGGATGAAGCCGGGATAATCCAGCACGGGCGGCCAGGCGATGCCGAGCGCCCGCGCGGTGACGCGCAGGCGCTCGATCGCGCGCGGGTCAGCTGGCGGCAGGGTGCGCAGCAGACCCACCTTCGCCTGCACCATCAGGTGCGCCGCGGCCATCCCGGTCAGCAGCGAGATCTGCTCGTTCCAGTCCTCGATCGGCATGCGCGCGCGAAACGCCAGCTTCCAGCGGCCATCGACCACGCTGACTTCCTGCTCCGGCAGCGGCAGGCTGACGCCGCCGCGGGCGAACTCGCGCTGCCGGCGCAGCTCGCCGATCTCGCGCAACACCGCCCACATCGGGTCGGCCGTGCCGGCGTCGATGCGTTGCTGCACGCCGGCGTAGTCGAGCCGGGCGCGGCTGCTGACCTTCGCGCGCCGCACGTCGACGGCGATGCCTTCGCCGGTCCGGTCCAGATCGATCGTCCACAACAGCGCCGGCCGCAACTGGCCGGGCAGCAACGAGGCAGCACCTTCGGACAACACCTTCGGGTGCAGCGGGATCTTCGCGTCCGCGCCGTACAGCGTCTCGCCGCGCCGGTTCGCTTCCAGGTCGACCGGGTCGCCGGCGCTGACGAAGGCGGCGACGTCGGCAATCGCGTAGTACACCCGATAGCCGCCATCGATGCGCTCGACATGCATGGCCTGGTCCAGGTCCATCGAGCCGGGCGGGTCGATGGTCACCAGGGCGATGTCGCTGCGATCCAGCGCCGGCCATCGCGGGTTCGCGGCCGCCTGCGCCGCGGCGGCCTCGACTTCCGGCGGGAACGCCGACGGCAGCTTCAGGTCGTCGTGGATGTCGCGCATGCCCTGCGCGAGCACGGGATCCCCGGCAGGCTGGATGTGGAGGCGGCGGGTGGTCGACATGGGCGATTTCCTTGCGTGGATGCCGTTCGGCAAGACTAGTCCGATGCATCGCTTCGGCGTTTGTCGCGCTCCGCAAAATATACACGTGCCGGCAGGGACTACCGCGGCCATCATGCAAGGTGTAGAAACGGCACCGTCACCCCGCCACCGATCGATCCTCATGACCGACATGTCCTTGCTGATTCGCCTGGCCGAAGAAGACGACGACGACTTCATCCTCGAGCAGGTGCCGCGTTTCGTTGATTTCACGCTGCCACCATGGCGGCGGCGCCACGAATGCATCGAGGGCATCCGCAACGACCTGCTGCGCCACCTGGAGGACCAGCCGGCGAACAGCTACCTGTTCGTGGCCGAGGACACGGACGGCGAACGGGCCGGCTTCATCCACCTGCAGCGCACCGCGGATTTTTTCACCGGACGCAGCAATTGCCACATCTCCGACATCGCGGTGGCGCCGCAGCACGAGGGCCGTGGCGTCGGCAAGGCGCTGCTGGCGCATGCCGAGACCTGGGCACGCGAACACCAATGCCAGCTGGTGACGCTGGCGGTGTTTCCCGGCAACGAGCGCGCCCGCGCGCTGTACGAAGCCTCCGGCTACACGCCCGACCTGCTGCGGCTGGCCAAGCCGGTCCGCTGAACACGCCAACGAAAGAAGCCGCCCGAGGGCGGCTTCCTTGCGATCAGGCGGGACGGAACGATCAGTTCGTGATCGTGCCGGCAGCCGCTTCGGCCTGCTCGCGCACGTCCAGCCGACGGGCCAGGCGATCGATATTGGTCAGCGACAGCAAGTGTGCATAGATCCAGCCGAACATGCCTTCACGCAGGAACTCCTGGGAAGTCTTCTCGTCCAGCGTACGCAGCTTCTCCTCGTTGACCACGAACAGGCCATTGAGGTTGATCGACTTGCCCTGCTGGCCGTCCTTGCCTTCCTTCTGCAACTGCACGTTGCGCGGCTCCAGCAGGTCGTGCTTGTTCAGCTGCTCCATGAACCACTTGGTGCGCGTGACGTTCTGCTGGAAATCGCCGAGGAAGCCCACGGCATTGGCCAGCAGCTCGCTGTCGGTGCCGTCTTCCTTGAACAGGCGCTGGCCTTCGGTCGCGTTGAAACCTTCGTAGCGCTCGTCGAGGAACACGGTGAAGTCGTCGCCCTCCTGTCCCGCCGGCTTCTCGGCCAGCACGAACGGGTAGCGGCGCACGAAGGCCGGGATGTACGTATCCGCCGCCCACTGGCCACTCGCGTCGATGTACAGATTTTCGTTCTGGCGCAGGCCAAGCAGAGCCACCGGGCCGGCGTCGGTGATGCTGGTGCCGGCGAACACGATCAGCAGGTCGCGCGAGGCGATGCCGAACTCCACGCCGGTCAGCGGTACCGAATGCGCGTTCATGGCGAACTTCACGTTCGGCACGGCCTTCATGCGCAGGTCTTTGTGCTCGACACGGTTGAGCGGTACCGGTTGCTCGTAGAAAAGAACTTCAGCCACGTTGTCCACCTCTGCCCACCGCCGTGCCGGGTCACCACCAAGCGCCCCTACCAAACCCGGCGTCGGGTCTGCGTTGACTGGCAATCATATCAGCGCCCGTCCATGACGGCGACTGTCCCGCCACGGCGCCACTGCCTCATTTGCATGCGAATTGCAACGGAATTGTTCTATGCTGGCCCCGGACAAGCATTCCCGCATTGCCTGAACGCTCTTTCGAAGCCCCTGGCTGAAGGACGATTTACATGCTGATGGAAGTGCCAAGTCGGGCCGACCTCAATGCGACCCGCGTGTTGTCACTGGACGCCGCCGGCCGCATCCTCGACTGGATCAGCTGGCAGGAGGCGGTTTGCCTGTACGTCCGTGACGCGGTTGCCTGGACTCTGGGCGACCCCTGCCTCACCGTACACGGCGGCCACAACCGCCTGCTCGGCGTGCAGAGCTTGTTGCAGCTGCACCCGATCATCGCCAGCACCGGCCACTGCCGCGAGCATGCGATCGACCCGGCACCGGCGTTGACCAACACCGCGCTGTTCGCCCGCGACCGCCACATCTGCCTGTATTGCGGCGAGCACTTCACCCGCGCCGAGCTGACCCGCGACCATGTGCTGCCGATCTCCAAGCGCGGCAAGGACGAATGGGAGAACGTGGTCAGCGCCTGCCTCGCGTGCAACCTGAAGAAGAGCAACCGCACCCCGCAGGAAGCCAACATGCCGCTGCTGGCGGTGCCGTACCGGCCGAGCTGGGTCGAGCACCTGATCCTGTCCAACCGCAACATCCTGGCCGACCAGATGGAATTCCTGGTCAGCCGGCTGCCGCGCGACCGGCGCTCCATGTCGATGACCACGCCCGTGGCCGCCTGAGCCCGAGCCGCCAGGCCGTCCCCGCCTCGTCGTTGTGCACGCCCCGGATCCACGGGTCCTGGCGGTGTCGCCATGTGAACGCGAGCACCCCGCCGGCACCCTCCCGCGCCGGCTCCGCCACCACCTGTTCACATGTCCGCCCTTGCCCCGCCCCGCCGCTGGACCAACAATACGCGGATGAACGACCTTTCCCACTACCCCCACCTGGCGCCTATCGAGACGCCGGCCGACCTGCGCCGCGTACCCGATGACGAACTGCCCGCCGTCGCCGAGGAGTTGCGCCAATACCTGATCGAGGCCGTGGCCAGCTCCGGCGGCCACTTCGGTGCGGGCCTGGGCGTGGTGGAACTCACCGTGGCGCTGCACCACGAATTCGACACGCCGCACGACCGCCTGGTGTGGGACGTCGGCCACCAGTGCTACCCGCACAAGATCCTCACCGGCCGCCGCGACCGCATCACCACGATCAAGAAGAAGGACGGCCTGGCACCGTTCCCGCGCCGCGAGGAGAGCGAGTACGACACCTTCGGCGTCGGCCACTCGTCCACCTCGATCTCCGCCGCGCTGGGCATGGCGCTCGCCGCGCAGCGCAAGGGCGACCACCGCAAGGTCGTCGCGGTGATCGGCGATGGCGCGATGACCGCCGGCCTGGCGTTCGAGGCACTCAACCACGGCGGCGACGCCGAGCCGGACATGCTGGTGGTGTTCAACGACAACGGCATGTCGATCAGCGAGAACGTGGGCGCGATGACCAAGATGATGGCCCGCGCCATGGCCAGCCGCCGGCTCAACCAGTTGCGCGAGCGGGCCAAGCGGGCCATTCCGAAACAGTCCTTCGCCGGCCGCTGGTTCAAGCGCTGGGAGGAGCACGCCAAGGGCATGTTCGTGCCCTCGACGCTGTTCGAGGAACTGGGATTCCATTACACCGGCCCGATCGACGGCCACAACATCCCGAAACTGCTGCAGGCACTGCGCACGGTGAAGAACCTGCCCGGTCCGCAACTGCTGCACGTGATCACCACCAAGGGCAAGGGCTACGCCCCGGCCGAGCAGGCGCAGATCGAGTACCACGCGGTGGGCCCGTTCGACCCGCAGGCCGGCCTGGTGAAGAAGGCCGCGCCGGCCAAGCCCACCTACACCGACATCTTCAGCGACTGGCTGTGCGACCAGGCCGCCGACGACGACCGCCTGCTCGGCATCACCCCGGCGATGCGCGAAGGTTCCGGTCTGGTACGTTTCTCCCGGGAATACCCCGAGCGCTACTTCGACGTGGCGATCGCCGAGCAGCACGCCGTGACGCTGGCCGCCGGCATGGCCTGCGAAGGCGCCAAGCCCGTCGTGGCGATCTACTCCACCTTCCTGCAGCGCGCCTACGACCAGGCCATTCACGACGTGGCGCTGCAGAATCTCGACGTCACCTTCGCGATCGACCGCGCCGGCGTGGTCGGCCCGGATGGCGCCACCCATTCGGGCAGCTTCGACCTCACCTTCCTGCGCTGTCTGCCGAACATGGTCATCATGGCCCCGGCCGACGAGAACGAGTGCCGCATGATGCTGTCGACCGGCTTTCACCATCGCGGCCCTGCCGCCATCCGCTATCCGCGCGGTACCGGCCCCGGCGCCGCGATCCACCAGGAACTCGACACGCTGCCGGTCGGCAAAGCCGAGCTGCGCCGGCGCGGCCACGGCCTGGCCCTGCTCAGCTTCGGCGCGATGCTGGCACCGGCCGCCACGATCGCCGCCGAGCTCGACGCCACCCTGGTCAACATGCGCTTCGTGAAGCCGCTGGACGAGGCGCTGATCGTGGAACTGGCGCAGACCCACGATGCCTTCATCACCCTGGAAGACAACGCGGTCGCCGGCGGCGCCGGCTCCGCCGTGGCCGAATGCCTGGCCGCGCACGGCCTCACCCTGCCGATCCTGCACCTCGGCCTGCCCGACGTTTACCTCGAACACGGCAGCCGCGAGGAAGTGCTGACCATGGCCGGCCTCGACCTGCCCGGCATCCGCCACGCGATCCGCGCGCGCTTTCCGCAGGCGGGCCTGCTGAGCCAGGCCAACGCCTGAACCGGCCATCCCGATAGCAGCCATCCTCACTTGAGAGTGCGGGTGGCGAACAACCTCTTGTGTCCTCATGCATGCCAATACAGGCATCGCATACCTGCCGAGAGGTCCCGCCTACACGCCAGCGGCGGAAGCATGGCGCAAGGAGCGCCAACGGCCTACAGCATTTCTGTGAACATGTACGGGATATTGGCCGCGGCCGCCGGGTTACCTTGCGGCCCAGGCACATGAATCGTGCACACAGGGAGTGTCGATGGGCGGGATGCTCGACTCGTGGCAGCAACTGGAACGCTGGGCCAGCCGGCACACCTCCGGCATCCGTGGCGAAGCGAAGCTGATATCGGCGCGTGCCGACAGCCTGCAGCAGGCGATCAGGCTTTCCGAGGGACTGGCGGTCTACTGGATCCTTCGCGACTTCCGCGAACTGGATCTCCAGGGTGTCGTGAACGACATCGTCGAAGTGCTGCGCCAGTGCCTCGTCGTCATGCTCACCACCACCGGTGGCGGCGCCCTGATCGGCGGCATCGCCGGAGGAGTCGGCGGCGCCGGGGTCGGGGCGATCCCGGGTGTCGTCGTCGGTGCCGGCGCCGGCGCGCAGGTCGGCGAATGGATCCTCATCGCCATGGGCCTGAAGGCACTGGCCGAGTACGTCGTCAAGGACATGCCCGACATCGCCCGCGACTACTGGGCCGGCATCCGCCAAGCCTGGCTGGCCGCCGCCCCGCCACCGCTGCCGCAGCAACCGGTCCGCGTCGACCGGCTCGCCGTCTACCACGCCGCCGAAAAGATCGCCCGCGCCCACGTCGCCGTCTTCGTCCTCCTGCTGATGGGCATCGTCGCCTATCTCGCCAAAGGCCGCGGCAGCATGGGCGAACTCGCCGAGAGCATGCGCGGCAGCAAGGTCGGGCCAAGGTTCGCGGAGTGGATGGTCAGGAACGAGGGGAAGCTCAAGGCGGAACCGCGACTGCAGGGTAAAATAGCCACGAATAGAAATTCGCAACAAGATATACAGCGAGCACCGCCTAAAAATGCAGCGAGCAAAAAACAACCGCAACTCGATAAGGTTGAGACATCCAATAAACCGATACAAAACGCCAACCGCACCAATATAGCTTACCGGTCTTCTGACGAAGTCAATGCAACCTTCCCGAAAGGATGGAAGCCACCATTTCAACCCGGCACCCGCATAACCGAATACACCACCACAACCAGCGATCAATTCGTAAGAGTCCACGGCCCAAACAACCAAGGCGGCGCATGGATAATGCGCAAAGAGGCAATACAGGGTCTAACGCCGCAACAAATTTCTTCAAAATACTCACTGCCCACAGTGCCTACAATGATGTCCGATGTGAATGTCCCCATAGGCACGCGTATTAGAATGGGCAACGTGGCAGCCAACTTCGGCGGAAGTGAGGGAGCAATCCAATATCAACTTCTTCAGCAAATACCTCCTAGCAGCTTCACCAACATTCGGTCCATTGGCGGAGGTCCATGACATGTCTATTACTTATCTAGAGAAAGTACTCGATATCAATGGCCACAAGGCCTTTATGAACGCCAACATTGTGGACGTACTGACCACGGATGATCTTGTCGTTGTTCGTACAGATGATGGCCAAGCGCACGGCTCGGGTGACAAATCCATGAACCGAAACGTGCTGGCATTCGACCAAAACGCGAATCTCGTCTGGACCATTCAAGAAGCGCCACATGGAGGCGACGAGTGGCCGAAGCCCTATACGCACGTCACAAAACGTGGAAACCAATTAATTGCCGGCACATGGATCGGCGTTGACTACGTAGTCGACCCGAAAACCGGGAACGTCGATGCCGGTGAAAACGAAGGTCGTCCGTGGTAACGACGATCAGCACCGCCCGCCACTGACCCGGTCGCGCAACTCCAGATCCTGCGCCGTGAATACCTCGGTGTAGCCGGACTCGGCGAGCAGCGCGCGGACGGCGGCGCCCTGGTTCCAGCCGTGTTCGAACAGCAGCCAGCCGCCGGGATGCAGGTGGGCGCGGGCGTCGCGCACGATGCGGCGGATGTCGTCGAGGCCGTCGCCACCCGATGCCAGTGCACTGGACGGTTCGAAGCGCAGGTCGCCCTGTGCCAGGTGCGGGTCGGCGGCTTCGATGTATGGGGGGTTGGAGACGATCAGGTCGAAGTGCTGGCCGGCGAGTGGCGCCAGCCAGTCGCCGTGCACGAAGGCGACGTTGCCGATGGCGTGGCGCTGCGCGTTGCGCTGGGCGACGACGAGTGCGGCGGCGCTGGCGTCGGTGGCGATCACCCGGGCACGTGG